>CBFHPC010000008.1:0-32284 GCA_965657655.1 Henriciella sp. | reverse complement strand
GATTGAAGCGGATCCCGCGATTTGCTGTGCCATTTTAACTGGTGAAGGCCGGGCGTTCTCAGCCGGCGGCGATGTCAAGGCGATGAAGAATAAGGAGGGTGCGTTCGCCGGATCCCCGTATAATATTCGTGAAGGATATCGTCGGAACATTCATCAGATTGTCAAATCATTATACAATCTGGAGACCCCCTTGATTGCAGCGGTGAACGGCGCTGCAATCGGTCTTGGCTGTGATGTGGCCTGTATGGCAGATGTCCGGATCGCCTCGGACCGCGCGAAATTTGGCGTGACATTCTTAAAACTCGGCCTGATACCGGGCGATGGCGGCGCATGGTTGTTGCCACGGATTATCGGGACAAGTCGGGCTTCGGAACTATTATTCACCGGCAATGTGATTGATGCCGAGACAGCGGCCGATTGGGGGCTGGTATCCAAGGTGGTGTCAGGTGAGGCTTTAATGGATGAGGCGATCAAACTCGCAGAAAACATCGCGCAGCAGCCGCCGCAATCGCTTCGTCTCGCGAAAACCTTGTTGCGGCATGGTGCGACGGCAAACTATGAAACGATTATGGAATTATCGGCGGCAGCCCAGTCCATGATGCATCACACTGATGACCATATTGAAGGCGTAGATGCCATTCTGGAAAAGCGCGCGCCGATTTTTAAAGGACGCTAAGCGATGCTCACAGGGCGAGCGCGAATCTCGACCGGGTCACCTTTCGAAGCTGAAATGGGCTATGCTCGCGCGGTTGTCAAAGATGACTGGTGCTTTGTGTCAGGGGTTACCGGTTTCGATTACGAAACGATGAAAATCCCGGACACTATTGAAGATCAGACCCGTCAGATTTTTGCGACGATTGAGTCGGTCCTGAACGAAGCTGCATTCGATATGAGCGATATTGTCCGTGTCCGGTACATAATTACCGATACCAGACACCTTGCGGCAATTGGTCCGGTACTGACAGAATTTCTCGGTGAGATCAGGCCGGCAGCAACCATGATTGTGGCAGGCTTGATAGATCCGGCCATGCTGATTGAAGTTGAAGTGACCGCTTTGCGGGGATCATAGAAGATTATCGTGATGCGGCGTGGCGCCGGGAATTGACGTGCCGCATGGGGAAAGGCTTACCGTTTGGGAAGGGCTTGTCGCAGCGGGTCAGCCACTTAGTATTTTGAACAGGGAATAAACGGAGGAAACAATGATTGGTATAGTTGCAGAGCTCGAAATTCGGGATGGTAAACAGGCCGAATTTGAAGGTGTAGCCAAGGATTTGATGGCGAAAGTAAAGGCTAATGAGCCAGGCTGTATGACCTATCAATTGTATAAGAAGAAGGGGTCGGAAACGACCTATATTTTCATGGAGCAATATGCGTCGGCTGATGCGCTCGCCGCGCATGGGAAAACCGATTATTTCAAGGCAGCACAGCCCGGACTTGGGGCCTGCCTGGCCGGCGCGCCGAGCATTCAATATTATGATATTGTCGAATAGGAGCTAAATAGTGGACCTATCATTTACCGATGAAGATCTTGCATTCCAGGCGGAAGTCAGGGGCTGGATCGAGGAGAATTATTCCGAGGAGTTGCGGGCTAAAAACGCTCTGTCCAAAAATGGTTATCTCGATAAGGATGGCATGATAGCGTGGCAGAAAAAGCTCTATGAGCGGGGATGGATTGCCCCGAACTGGCCGGTTGAATTTGGTGGTGCCGGGTTCACATCCACCCAGAAATATATTTTCCAGATGGAAATGGCGGCCGCCGGGACCCCATCGACGAGCCCGATGGGCCTGTCCATGGTTGCGCCAGTGATTATGGCATTTGGCTCCGACGAGCAGAAAAAGACGCATTTACCGCCAATTCTATCCTCTGATGTCTGGTGGTGTCAGGGGTATTCGGAGCCGGGCAGTGGCTCCGATCTCGCCAGTTTGCAGATGAGTGCGGTTCGCGATGGCGATGATTATGTTCTGAATGGCTCGAAAATCTGGACCACGCACGCGCAATGGGCTGACTGGATCTTTTGTCTGGTTCGTACCTCTAAGGACGGCAAACCACAGGAGGGCATCAGTTTTATTGTCTTCCCGATGAATTTACCGGGTATTACTGTTTCAGCTTTGCCGACGATTGACGGGCCAGCAGTCAATCAACAAGAGATTAATCAAGTTTTCTTCGAGGATGTGCGCGTACCGATCAAGGACTCCCTGATCGGTGAACAGGACAAGGGTTGGACTTACGCCAAATATCTTTTGCAGTTCGAACGCGGAAATGCCTATGCACCGGGTCTGCGTAACGCGCTGTCGAAAACGAAAAAGCTTGCCTGCCTCGAGCAGGCAGATGGCGGCCGCCTGATCGAACAGAGCGAGTTTGCGGCTAAAATAGCCGATGTTGAGATGCGCATTGACAGTCTTGATGCAACTGAAATGCGGATATTCTCGGCGCTGTCGGCGGGTGAAGCCGTCGGCCCCGAAAGTTCGATGCTGAAATGCGCTGGTTCGGAGATGCAGCAAGCAATATCGGAATTGTCGCTCGAGGCGGTCGGTGGCTATGCCGCGCCATTTGTTGAGGACACGTTTGCCGTCGCGCGGTCAGGGGCAAATAGTGATCTTGCAACACCAGCTTATGCCGCAGCCATCGCACCAGCCTATCTGAACTATCGCAAGACGTCGATTTACGCAGGATCTAATGAGATTCAGCGGAATATCATGGCGAAGATGGTTCTCGGCCTGTAGGCTATGACACAGCAATTGGCTTTGGTTCTGACAAATTTGTCATGACGTAGCCAATTGCATACTTGCATCAGCGCGAATACAGCCATTGTTATGGTTATGTTTTTTGGTTCCCGTGTTTTCTCCTATGCCCGCGCAGGCCATAGCCTGATAGCGGCGCTCGTATTCAGTCTTGCTGCGGCTTGCGCGCATGCCCAGTTTCTGTCGGACGATCGTCAGAGACAGGTGCCGACATCCCAGGCTCAGATGGATTTAAGCTTTGCACCGCTGGTGCGCGAGGCATCGCCGGCTG
This sequence comes from Henriciella sp., assembly GCA_965657655.1. Lineage (GTDB taxonomy): Bacteria > Pseudomonadota > Alphaproteobacteria > Caulobacterales > Hyphomonadaceae > Henriciella. The sequence continues at coordinate 29,271 of CBFHPC010000008.1, read as the reverse complement.
TCGTTAATGTCTATACCAAGAAAGTGGTCCAGACGCGCGATATCATGCGCGATATTTTCGGTCGCCGCTTTTCGACCGGGCAAGGAACACGTCAGCGGGTTCAAAATTCATTGGGGTCGGGCGTTATTGTGTCGTCTGATGGCGTGATCGTCACCAATAATCATGTCATTGACGGTGCAGACGAGTTTCTGGTTGTACTGTCTGACCGTCGCGAATACCCGGCCGAGCTCGTGCTCGCAGACGAGCGAACCGATCTGGCGGTCATGAAAATTGACATTGGAGACGAGACGCTGCCGGCGCTTGATTTTGCCGATACAACTGGCGTTGCGGTTGGCGATCTCGTTCTGGCCATTGGTAATCCGTTTGGCGTGGGGCAAACCGTAACCAGCGGTATTATTTCGGCGACGGCGCGGACGGATGTCGGGATTTCCGATTATGCATTTTTTCTACAGACTGATGCGGCCGTAAATCCGGGCAATTCGGGCGGGGCACTAATCAATACGGCAGGCCAGCTCGTTGGCGTCAACACCGCGATTTTTTCGCGCTCTGGCGGCTCGAATGGTATCGGTTTTGCAATTCCGTCTGAAATGGTCAAACGGGTTGTCGATGCGGCCGTCAATGAAGGTATGATTGTCAGACCATGGCTGGGATTGAAAGCGCAGGCTGTAACATTTGATATCGCCCAGTCGCAGGGACTTGATCGTCCGGTCGGCGTGATTGTGAGCGAAGTCTATGATGCGGCCCCGGCCGATCGGGCGGGTCTGAGACGTGGAGATCTGATCACCAGTATCGAAGGACGCGAGGTGTTTGACGAGACCGGCCTGAAGTTTTTGGCGGCAACACGTTCACCCGGCGACCTGGTTCCTCTTACGGTTATTCGAGGCGGAGAAGAACGGGTTATTCTTGTCCGTTTGGAACCACCGCCTGGTGCAAAAGAAGCCGAACGCCTCTTGCTGAATGGACGCCATCCCTTTGCCGGGGCGGAAGTTGCGCAGCTTTCGCCGTTTCTCGCCGAAGAGTTAGGTCGCGACCCGTTTGAAACCGGTATTCTGGTCACCCGCATTCAGCGCGGCGCCTATGCGTGGCGTTTGATTCGGCCGGGTGATGTGATTTTGTCGATTGATGACCGGCCGGTTCTGACAATTACCGATTTGGAAGAGGCGCTCACCCGCAGCCGGGGACGATGGCTTATCGAGCTGGACCGGAATGGGCGCCGCGTCCGCGGCACGGTTAATTTTTAGCCAACCGCCAGCCATTGGTAGACTGTAAGGCCGGATTGCCCATGGCATGCATTTGGATATGGCGTCGCTGCGAAAGTATGGCATTGTCGAGCTCGGAATTACGAGGAGATGGCCATGCTCTGGAAGTCACTGATAATCACCGCCATGGTTTCGGGTGGGGCTGCCCTTGCCGGTTGCGGGGCGCCGTCTGATACAGCGTCACGCCCGGCGCCCACCCAATCGTCGAGCGATATTTCGGCATTTCACGCCGGCCTTATGGTTCTGGACAGTCATCTCGATACGCCGATAAGATTTCATCAATCTGGCTACAAGTTCGACCGGAAGGGTAGCTGGGCAGAGGATGGAACGCATGTCGATCTGTATCGCATGAATGAAGGCGGTCTCGATGGTGGCTTCTGGGTGATATACATCCCGCAGGGCCCGTTGAATGAAACTGCCTTTCAGGCTGTTCGAAATGCCGCCTTGATGCGGCAAACAGCAATTCGGGAATTTGCCGCGAGATATAATCAGCAGGTCGAGCTGGCGTTCACGCGCGATGATGCCGTGCGAATCCTGTCTGCAGGCAAGAAAATTGTCTTTCAGAGCATGGAGAATGCTTACCCATTGGGTGAGGATATCTCATTGCTGGAGACCTTTTATGTCGGCGGGTTGCGGATGATTGGACCGGTTCATTTTCGTAATAACCAGTTCGCCGATAGTGCAACCGATATTGCACCATTACATGATGGCTTGAGCCCGCTTGGCGAACAGCTTGTGCGCGAAGCCAACCATCTCGGTCTGATCCTTGATGGGTCACATGCCTCAGACGATGCGGTCAGAGATATGATGGCCTTGTCGACGACCCCGATCGTGCTGTCCCATTCGGGGCCTAAAGGCGTGTTTGATCATCCCCGGAATTTACCGGATGATCTTTTGCGCGACATTGCTGCGGCGGGCGGCGTGATTCAGGTTAATGCCTATGGGGCGTATTTGGAGGAATTGGTGCCGTCGGCAGCGCGCGAAAAGGCGCTCGCCGGCTGGACGGCTGAATATGGTGGCGATGCGACCGGCTTCAGTGTCGACAAGCTGGCTGCGATGCGGACAGCGCGCGCGCAAATTGATGCCGAATTTCCGGCGCCGAGATCAAGTTTTGAAACATTCATGGCGCATCTTCTCTATATGCTTGAACTAGTCGGCCCCGACCATGTTGGCATCGGCGCGGATTGGGATGGCGGTGGCGGTGTCATTGGCATGGACGATGTCAGCCAGTTGCCGCGTATCACGGCAGCGCTTGTCGATGCGGGATATAGCGACAGCGATATTGCCAAAATATGGGGTGAGAATTTGTTACGTGTTCTGGCTGATGCTGAGGCGGCGCGGACGTCCGGGCTGTCGTCGCCGGTATTGGTCCAGTAGATGGATTATTTGACCCTTATACCGCCGCTGATTGCGCTGGCCGTTGCAGTCTGGACACGAAATGTCTTTTGGGCGCTCGGGCTGGCGATTTTGTCGTCCGAGACGCTTCAGGCTGCCTGGAACCCGTTTTACGGGGCGCTGCAAGGCCTTGAGCGCGGCGTCGCAGTGTTCTCGAATGCCGGGAATACCCGGATCATTCTATTCTGTCTTTTGGTTGGCGCGTTAATTGCCTTTATGCGGCGGTCTGGCGGGATCGCGGCCATGGTCGATTTTTTGCAGCGGCGGTCATTTGCGTCGACGCCGCGCCGCGCCGGTCTTACCACTGCAGGTGCCGGCATAGCGATTTTTCTGGAGACGAATATCAGTCTGCTCTCGACTGGTTTGATCGGACGTTTCCTGTTCGATGAACTGAATCTGAGCCGCGAGAGACTGGCCTATATTATCGATTCGACATGTGCACCGATTTGCATCCTGGTGCTGCTCAATGGCTGGGGCTTTTTCATTCTGGAGCTGATGTCGAACAATGGTGTAGAGGCGCCCGTCTCGGTACTTGTCTGGACGATCCCCTTTAATTTCTATCCGCTTCTGACTTTAGTTGTGGTGTTTCTCACACTGATATCCAACCGGACATTCGGTCCTCTCGACATAGCCGATCGTCGGACGTCGGTCCGGCTTGAAGCGCCTGCGGCCGGTCAAAGCGACCATGCCATGGACAGCCGTGGATCAGTGGCGCCCTCGCAATCCGAGGTGCCCTCCCGGCTTATCTATATGGCCGGGCCGATGGCAACGCTGATTGGTGGAACACTCATTTTCATGGTCTGGACCGGCGATGGCAATATTCTCAATGGATCGGGATCCAAATCTATTCTCTGGTCGGTTGCGCTTGCTACCCTGCTGGCACTGGCCGGCCTGGTGATGTCGGGGCGGGCACCCGGGCAATTGCTGGTCACCGGCTTTGATGGGATGAAAAACCTGATCCCGGCAGTTACGGTTATTTTCCTGGCGTTCTTGCTGGGTAATAGCTTGTCTGCCTTGGGGACCGGCGCTTATATCTCAAGTCTTGCGCAGAGCATTTCGCTGCCATGGCTCATACCGGCGGTGATGTTCCTGATCGCGGCGGTGACGAGTTTTACCACCGGAACCAGTTGGGGTACCTATGCAATACTTGTGCCGATTGCGGTCCCGCTCAGCTTGGGCGCCGGCGTGCCGGTGCCTCTGGCGATGGCTGCTATTATGGGTGGGGGCGTATTCGGTGACCATTGCTCCCCAATTTCCGACACGACGATTATTGCGTCGCTGGCGGCCGGTTGTGATCATTTCGACCATGTTCGAACACAACTGCCCTACGCGCTCAGCGTCGGCTTATTGTCAATGATTGCCTATCTCGTAGCGGGGTATCTGATGACGCCGTAACCTGTGACAGGTCTGCCTCGTAAATGCCCAACATCTGCACATTTTTTTAATGTATTGTCGCCGGCATCGCTCACCAGACCGGATCTGGTGAGCGATGCCATGCTAATCAGCCGTAAATTTCCTGCAGGAAGTCGCGCAGCGCTGCATGGCTTCTGCGGTCTGCACCGGCATCATATTGCGTGCCGAAATCAGGGTTCTGCGCGTCCGGATTGGTAAAGGCGTGCAGCGTCTTTCCATAGGCGTGGAGCTGCCAGTCGGCCGCTGCGCCGGACATTTCCTTGCTGAAGGCGATAACATCATCAGGGGTTGCCATTGGGTCATCCCAGCCATGCAGCGCCAGCACTTTTGCCGCGATGCTGTGGCCTTCTGTATTGCCCGGTGCGCTCAGTAGTCCGTGGAAGGACACGACGCCATCAACGGCCATACCGCAGCGGGCCATGTCGAGAACGGATAGACCGCCAAAACAAAAGCCGATGGCGGTCGCACGGTTCTGACCGCTTTCGGTTTTTGCGACGTTTAAGGCGTTAAGAAGCCTGGCCTGAAGGGCGGGGCGGTTGCTTGCCAGCGGGGTCATCAGCGCCTGGCATTCTTCGGTTGTTTCGCCTCTCTGTCCCTTGCCATAAACATCAATTGCAAAACCGGCATATCCCCATTCGGCTAATAATTTTGCTTTATCCTGCTCGAATCCCGTCTGGCCGCCCCAAGCGTGCGCAACAAGGATAACGGCCTTTGCAGGTGTTTCCGGCATTGCCAGAAATCCCTCATAGACTGTGCCATCCTGTTCATAGTCTACGTATCTGGTTGTGATCGGCATTTGCAATTCCTCCGTATGTCTTCTTGATTCGATGTTTCGCTTCGGGTGATACCGGGTCCGTCCTGACATGCCGGAGCGATATCGTCTGCTTGGTGGCGTAGCAACCGGTCTTGCTGCCATGCAATCCGCGCCAGACTTATGATTTTATCAGTCCAATTTCACGCAGTCGTTCTAATAGATAGTCATTGGCGCGTATAGGCGGTTCCGCCTGACCGCCCTCAGCGACGCATTGCGGTAGCGCCTCGATCAGGGCGTCATGGTTGAAATGCAGGAAGAATGGTGTCGAATAGCGCGGATATCGTGCGCGGTCCGGGGTCGGGTTAACCACCCGATGCGTAGTTGATGGCAGCAGGCCTGCGGTCAGGCGTTGCAGCATGTCGCCGCAATTGATGACGATCGCATTTGCCGGTGGATTGACTGCCAGCCATTGCCCCGAGGTGTGAAGGACTTCAAGACCGGCTTCTTCGGCACCGAGCAGAAGGGTTATGACATTGATATCTTCGTGCGCGCCGGCTCTGACCGACCCTTCGGCCGGCGGCACGGCCTGCGGCGGATAATGCAGCAGCCGCAAAATTGAGTTTCCATATTGGACTTTATTGTCAAACCAGTCTGCCGGCAGCCCTAGATGGAGGGCAATTGCACTTAGTAAAGCCAGGCCGCAATCATCGAGGGCGGTGTAGAACGCATCCATCGCGGTATCGAATGTATCGATCTCCGATACTGACGGGGTTGGCTTCATCAAGTGCCGGTGCGGTGAGTCAGCGGCAAGTTTACGCCCGGTATGCCAGAACTCCTTGAGATCCGGCGCCTCGGCGTTCTTCGCATTCTCGGTCTTGAACGGTGTATAACCTCTCTGGCCGCCGCCATGCGTATCGAAATATTTGACTTTGTCAGGCTCTGGTAAGGCGAAGAATGCTTTGGTGGCCGCCACGGCGTGATTAATTACCTCATGAGGGATGGGATGATCCTCAATGACGGCAAAGCCGGTTTCGCGAAAAGACCGGCCGAGTGCGTCGGCAAATGAAACCGGGTTGGTCTGCCAGCGGGTAAATGAAATGGGCGTAAAATAATCCTGCATAATGTTCTATTAGATTGTCCTGCATGAGAGTGGAAGACTTAGCGTGGCGTGCAGTCTCGATTGAAAGCCGCACCGTGATCAGCGTTGATACTGGACGAATGAGGATGGTGGGACCATCTAGTAACTATGACACCAATACAGCGATTTATGAAGACAGCCGGTCGGGCGCGCTATGCCGCCGCGCAGGGTATCAGGTCGGCCTGGTATGGCGGACAATATCTGGTGGCGAGACAACGCTCTGCCGGGTTTAACCGCCCCGGCGAGCCGACCTTCCGACCCAAAAAGAAACCTGATTTGAAAGCACTTCGCCGCGCCTATTTCGACCTGTTTCGACAGGATAGGGCAAATATCGAAGCCGGCCTGTATCCCGATCCGGTCGCCCGCGAACTAGATCCGGCTAAAATGCTTTCAACTGTAAAGCGGGCGCGCGCTTTCTTTTCCGATGTCCCGGATGTCGACCGCCGGCGGGTTTCCCGCGACGGCACCGAAATTCGGCGGCGTCAGCCAACCGACCTTAGCCGTTACCCAGCCTATTATCGCCAGAATTTTCATTATCAGACAGATGGCTGGCTGAGTGAACAAAGCGCCTATATCTACGACCATCAGGTCGAGGCCCTGTTTACAGGATCGGCATCGGCAATGCGTCGGGCGGCGCTGGCTGAATTAGCGAAAGATATCAGAAAGCGTGGGCAGAAAGGCTATCGGATGCTCGATCTGGCATGTGGCAGCGGTTCTTTTCTGTCCCAGCTCATGGCGGCTTATCCGCGCCTTGATGCGCAGGGTGTTGATCTCTCGCCAGCCTATGTTGAAACCGCCCGGCAAGCGCTGCGGAACTGGCCGCAGGTCGAGGTGATCGAAGCGAATGCCGAAAACCTGCCATTTTCCGATGCCACGATTGACGGTCTGGTCTCGATCTATCTATTTCATGAACGGCCCGTGAAAATACGCGAAAAGATCATTCTCGAAGCGGCGCGGACAATTCGCCCGGGCGGATGCTTCATCGTCGCAGACAGCCTGCAATTTGGTGATTGCGAGAAACTTGACGGAATTCTTGAGTATTTCCCTGAAGGTTTCCACGAACCGTATTATAAGGAATATCTGGGCTGGGAGTTTGAACCGGTTATGGCCCGCGCTGGGTTTGAATTGGAGACGCATGTTCTGGCTTTCCTGACCAAGGTCAGGGTCTGGCGCCGCGTTGAGCAGGAGTAGGTAATGTCGAACAATAAATTGATGCTTGTTACGGGGGCATCCGCGGGGATCGGCGCCGAATTTGCGCGCCAGTATGCGGCCCTGGGGTGGGATATCGCATTAACGGCGCGACGCATTGAGCGGCTTGACGTGCTAAAAAACGAGATCGAGCACGACAGCGGTGTGCAAGTCTATACGCTCCAGCAGGATCTGGCCCGGTCGACCTCTGTACAGGCGATCCTGAAGGAGATTAGCGCATTGGGACGCCATGTTGACGGGGTCGTAAATAATGCCGGTTACGGTTTGCCGGGAACCTTTCTCAACACCAAATGGAAGGATCAGGCGGCATTTCTACGGGTGCTTTACGCGGCACCGGTCGAACTAACACATAAAGTCTTGCCGGGCATGGTCGAACGCGGTTTTGGCCGGATCATAAATGTCGCATCCCTGGCCGGATATGCGCCGGGATCCAGCGGTCATACATTATATGGCAGTGTGAAGGCCGGCATGATAAAATTTTCCGAGAGCATTCATGCCGAAGCGCAGGTTGCTGGGGCACTCGATGTCCACTGTACCGCCTTATGTCCGGGGTTCACATGGTCGGAGTTTCATGATGTGAATGGTACACGGCAGCAGACAAATCAGATGCCATCCTGGTTGTGGATGGAAGCTGAACCGGTTGTCCGGGCAGGCATCGAGGCCTGCGAAAAAGGCCTACCTGTGACCGTACCGGGCCGGGTGAATAAGGGGCTTGCTACACTGACTCGTATGATGCCTGAGTCGCTTGGTCGGAAAATAATGTCTGGACAGGGGCGTCGTTTTAGACGGACAGAATAATCCGCACGCTTGCCCGCCTCAGCAAAGCTGCTTATGCGGACTGTCTGATCTAGGGAGGATGTTATTTTGAGAGAACTTCTATTCGCGCTGAACCAGTATTTTGTTTCGCCGTTACTCGAGATCTATTTTTTCGCGCTGTTGATCTATGTCGTCATGGGGGTGCTGATGGTCGCAAATGTGATTGATGTCCGGAATATGACTGTCCGGTCGATCTATGGTTTTTTGAACTCGATCATCGAACCGGTTGCGCGTCCTATCCGAAATATGTTGCCGCCGACGGGTAATCTGGATCTGTCGATACTGGTGATCGCGCTGGGGATCCCTTTTGTGCAAAACTGGGCGATTCCGAACCTGATCATGCTGGTTCCTTTTTGATTTAAGCAGAGTGGTCTGAAAATGACAGCAATAAGAATATCCGGCAAAGATGCGGCGGCGCAATTGCGGGCGCGGGTTGGCGAAATCGTTGCAAGCCGTCCGGATAAACCAAGCCTGGCTGTCGTTCTGGTTGGTGAGGATCCGGCCTCGCAAGTCTATGTCAGGAATAAGATCAGGCAAACCGAAGAGGTCGGTATGTCTTCCGTTCATCACCGTTTGCCGGCAGATATCACCCAGCATGAACTCGAAGCGGTTCTGGATGATTTGAACCGGGCCGCAGATGTTGATGGTATTCTACTTCAACTGCCTTTACCCGCCGGACTGGATGAAGCTGCAGCGATCGAGCGCATTGATCCGGCGAAGGATGTTGATGGTCTGACCGAAATTAGTGCCGGGCGTCTTGTGCAGGGCAAACCCGGCCTTCGGCCGTGCACTCCGACGGGATGTGTCATGCTGGCGAAACAGGCCTTGGGAAATGATCTTAGCGGGCTAAATGTCGTTGTGCTCGGACGCTCGATCCTGGTTGGTAAGCCGGCGGCATTACTGTTTCTGGCCGAGAATTGCACCGTAACCCTGGCGCATTCGAAAACCCGGAATCTTGCTGCGCTCTGTCGGTCTGCCGATATTTTGGTCCCGGCGGTCGGACGTCCGCATATGGTGACAGCCGACTGGGTGAAGCCGGGCGCATGTGTGATTGATGTTGGCATTAACCGCGTGGCCGCGCCCGATAAGGGCGTGGATGCGACCCGTCTCGTTGGGGATGCTGATTATGCCGCAATTTCGGAAATTGCCGGCGCCGCCACACCGGTGCCCGGCGGGGTCGGCCCTATGACGATTGCGTGCCTGCTACGTAATACCATTATCGCCGCAGCGGCGCGGCGGGGCTGGAAGCTTCCGGCAGATTTATGAGCCAGAGTTTCAAGCTCCCCGGCAGTCGGTTACATGCAGACCTATGGCAAAGCCAAAACCATTTATGTGCTGTCTGCGGCAAGCTCATGCTGGCCAATCGCTATGAGGCCCCGCACGCGACCATCTGGGCGAAGCATCGGGCAACACTTGACCATATCGTACCGAAATCGAAAGGCGGCTCGGATCGATGCGAGAATCTGCAGCTGGTTCATGCCCGCTGCAACAAAATCAAGGGCAATCGCGTCTAAGTTTCGGCGCCGGCGTCTGGTAGGGCCTGATCCATGTTGCGTGCGGGCGCGCTACTTGGCCCGCCAACTTGTTTTGCCGGAACACCGGCAACCGTACATTTAGAGGCGACATCTTTCAGCACGACAGATCCGGCCGCAACTTTGGCTTCATCGCCAATTCTTATGTTTCCGAGCACTTTCGCGCCCACTGATATTAATACACCATTACCAAGCTTCGGATGGCGGTCACGCGTTTCCTTGCCGGTTCCGCCGAGCGTTACACCCTGCATAATCGAACAATTGTCACCAATGACGGCCGTTTCGCCAATTGTGATGTCTGTGGCGTGATCGAGCATCACACCCTGACCGATTTGTGTTGCGGGATGAATGTCGACGGCGAATTTTTCGCTCGCTCGTGACTGGAACTGGAATGCCAGTGTCTCGCGGCCTTGCCGCCACAAGGTGTTGGCAACCCGATAGGTTTGCAGGGCTAGAAAGCCCTTAAAGAATAAGAATGGCTGAAGGACACCCCGGCAGGCGGGGTCGCGCTCCAGTGTGGCTTGAATATCCTGTTCTGCGGCGATGAGCAGATCAGGGAATTCGGCATAGGCGGCGGATATGATCTGTCGAACCTGTTGCGCCCCCATTTCAGGCCCGGCCAGCTTCTCCGCAAGATGAAAGGATAATGCGCTGCAAAGCGTTTCATGGCTCAGGATCGCGGCGCCAATATAACTTGCCATTGTCGGCTCGTCGGCGGCAGCGGCGCGGGCTTCAAACTGCAGTCGAGTCCATACCGGCGGCGGCAACCCGATATCCGGATTATTATTAATCGTTTCACTTTTCATGATTTTAAAATGATGCCGGACACAAAATTTTGCAAGCCGGACCGCTCGCTTTTGCGTTGTCGAAGCAGCACCGGTTTCGGAATGAGTTGATACAATCAGGATTTCTGTCACATTCCGCCTAGAATAATATTTGGGAGGTAGGCATGAGTCGGGCGGAGAGTTACGATTATATCATTGTTGGCGCCGGCAGTGCGGGCTGTGTCCTTGCCAACCGGCTGAGTGAGGATCCGAATGTTTCGGTTTGTCTGATTGAGGCGGGCAAGGAAGATAAGTCATTAATGGTTAGAATGCCGGCTGGCGTCGGCAGCCTGATTAAAAGCGAGAACCCGCATAATTGGGGCTTCTGGACAACACCGCAGGAGCATATGGACGGTCGCAAGCTGTTCTGGCCGCGCGGGCGCGGATGGGGTGGATCCTCGTCTATTAACGGAATGCTGTATATCCGCGGTCATGCCCGGGATTATGATCAATGGCGACAAATGGGCCTGACCGGCTGGGGGTTTGATGATGTGCTGCCATATTTCAAACGTTCCGAAGGCTATGAAGGTGGCGCGGATGATTTTCATGGGGGTGACGGGCCGCTAAAAGTGACCGAAAGTCCGATGGATAATGAAGTATATCGCAGCTTTATTGCAGCCGGCGTGCAGGCTGGATATCCTGAAACCAAGGATTTTAACGGCCCCCAGCAAGAAGGTGTTGGACCGTATCAGCGGACAATTTATGATGGCGAAAGGTGGAGCGCTTCATTTGCGTATCTCAGGCCAATTTCGAAGACACGTGAAAATCTGACAATCAGGTCGACTGCATTGGTTTCGCGCGTGCTTATCGAGGGTGGCAAGGCGATCGGTGTCGAGCTTGTGCCGAAGCGCGGTGCAGCGCCGGAAAACATTCTCTGCAATGCGGAGGTTCTGGTCTGTGCCGGAGCCGTCCAGTCGCCGCAAATTCTGCTCCTGTCGGGCGTCGGCCCGGGCGAAGAGGTTCGCAAACACGGTATTCGGTCTGTTGCTGATCTTGAGGGCGTTGGTGCCAATCTTCAGGACCATCTCGATGTCACAATCCTGCATGAACTGACCCAGAAAATTTCCGCATATTCTGCGCAGGCCGGGATTAAAAGACTTGGGGTCGGGCTTCGCTATCTGTTTAATAAAACGGGCCCCGGGGCAGATAATTTCCTACATGCTGGCGGGTTTCTGAAGTCTCGCGAAGGCCTGGACAGGCCGGACATTCAGCTGCACCTTCTGAATGCGATTATGCGCGATCATGGCGCTATCAGTCCCGACCGCGACGGCTTCACACTGCATGCCTGTCAGTTACGTCCAGAGTCGCGCGGGACGATACGTTTGAACAGTGACGACCCGTTCGAGGCCCCTTTAATAGATCCGAAATATCTGGCGGCAGAAGAAGACCGGCAGGTGATGCGGCGGTCGGTTCGCATGGTTCGCGACATTTGTGCGCAGCCGGCATTTAGTTCGATTATCGGCCCTGAAATGATGCCCGGGGCCGAGGTTCAGAGCGATGCTGATATCGATGCCTTTGTCCGCCAGCGTGGGGAAACGATTTACCATCCTGTCGGGACGGTGAGCATGGGAAGCCATAATTCCGCACCATTGGACACCGAATTGCGGGTACGCGGTATACTTGGCTTGCGGGTTGTCGATGCCTCGGTAATGCCGGCCCTGATCGGCGGCAATACAAATGCGCCGACGATTATGATTGCCGAGAAGGCGGCCGATATGATTCGCGGACGGGTACCGCTCAAACCGGCGGAAAATCTCGTCAGCGCCTAGCTGGATTAGGTCATGTCCTAGGGTCATGGTTGATTCAAAAGATTGTGACAATAGGCTCTTGGGTTGAAAAGGAGGGTCTCAAAATGGCCGATACGGAATATGTGAAAACCAGCCGGGATGGGAACATTCTGATTGTAGAGATGAACCGCCCTGAAAAGATGAATGCATTACATCCGCCTGCAAATAAGGCGCTGGGTGAGGTATTTGACGATTTTGCCGCCGATAAGGATTTGTGGGTGGCGATCATTACCGGCGCTGGCGACCGTGCTTTTAGCGCGGGCAACGACCTGCGCTATCAGGCTGAAGGCGGAGAAATGTTTCCGGTTCCGTCTGGCTTTGGCGGGCTCACCAACCGTTATGATCTCGACAAGCCGGTGATTGCAGCCGTGAATGGTGTGGCCATGGGCGGCGGGTTCGAGATCGCGCTGGCCTGTGATCTGATTATTGCGGCCGATACCGCCCGGTTTGCCTTGCCTGAACCCAAGGTCGGTCTCGCCGCCCTGGCGGGTGGCCTGCATCGTTTACCACGTCAGATTGGTTTGAAACGCGCCATGGGGATGATCATGACCGGCCGGCATGTCCCGGCTGCGGAGGGCAAGGAGCTTGGCTTTGTCAATGATGTAGTGCCACAGGCCGACCTTATGGATGCGGCCAAAAAATGGGCCGGCATGATCGCGGAATGTAGCCCGATGTCTATTCGCGCCTCGAAGCAGGCCGTCATGGGCGGGCTCGATATCGCAAATTTTGAAGAGGCTTTTCAAACCAAGTTTCCAGCCATCATGGACATGCTGAAAAGTCAGGATTTTATCGAAGGTCCGCGGGCATTTGCCGAGAAGCGTAAGCCGAACTGGAAGGGCGAATAAGCGCGGGCTACTTGATTTCGGGACTAGACCAAGTCGATCGCGCCGCACATCATAATTTGCTGTGCGATCTACCTATTTCCCAATAGATAAGTGGGCTATATGTCGCTCGATAAAGTGCAAGGCTGCGATTCTTTCGGTTCTCGAGGCCTTGTAAAACAAGATGTTTAAAAGCCCGTCGGGGCGTTCCGGTATTGGGGCAGGAGAAGACATATGACGCGCGAAGAAAGCCTCCGCTTAGAGGCCTATCTAAAAGACAAGTTGAATCCCGACATCAGACTGGCCGCCCGAAAGGAAACCAGCGATTCCGTTGAGGTTTATCTTGGGTCTGAATTCATCGCTGTTGTTTATAAGGATGAAGATGAAGGCGAAGTTTCTTATGCGCTGAATATGACAGTTCTTCAGGAAGATCTTGATTAGAACCGCCAATCGACATTGCGGCTGACCGGGCGTGCTAGAAGCACGCCCTGTTTGTTTTATGCCGCCGCGGATTACAGGATTTCGAGCATTTCAGCGACCAGAGGATGGCGCACGACATCCTTGCCTTCAAGCTCGATCACAGCTGCCTTTTCGAGCGCTGACAATCGTTCGGCGGCTTGTTTGAGACCGGATAAATCCGGCAGCAAATCGGTCTGTTCGGGGTCACCGGTAATGGCCATGGTCGAGTGCCAGCCTAGCCGGGTGAGTAGCATTTTGAGCTGGGTGTATGTGCAATTCTGCGCTTCATCGATCACGACAAAGGCATTGTTTAGCGTCCGGCCCCGCATGAAACCGATCGGAGCGATTTCGATTGTTCCGTCGGTCATAAGATGTTTCAGCTGGCTTGGGCTAAGACGGTCAGTCAGCGCGTCATAAAGCGGTCGCAAATAGGGCGCGAGCTTGTCCTCGAGCGCACCGGGCAGGAAACCTATCTGTTCGCCGGCTTCAACGGCGGGTCTTGATAGGATGATTTTAGCGACCTTGCCGGTCAGCAATGCTTCAACGGCCTTGCAGATAGCAAGATAGGTTTTACCGGTCCCGGCCGGGCCAAGCGCCATTATGAGCGCCTTGTTCTCGAGCGCATTGATCAAGCGGGCCTGATTGTCAGATCTTGGTTTGATTGTTCGCTGATAGCGCTGGCTGCGTGGCGCTTCAGCGGGGTGTTGCCCACGCTCATGCCTTGCCTGATCGGGATGCCATCCACCGCCATTGATAGCGTAGAGCTTCGTGTCATTGAAACCGTCCGGTTCGGTTGCATATCGTGTCTCGAAACTATTTTGAACTTTCTGGCGTTTTGTGGATGCGCGTTTACCCATGTGTAAGTCCTATTCTAGGCGAAAAAAAACCGCCGGACCCGGGGGCACGACGGCGACGAAAAAATGGGAAGAGATTTGACCTTCCTGCAGCTGATACCGCAGGTGGGGGGCAGGGCCGGGGTTTATTATCGACAATCGACATACAAATCTCCGAATCTCTTTGAAAACTAGAATATCAAAGTTAATCAATTATTGAATAGCTTTAGATGTGTGGAGAGAGACGTATGGCTTTGTATAGTTTGGATGGTTTGGAACCAACCGTTCCGGCAAGCGATAATTACTGGGTGGCTGAGAATGCGACGGTGCTAGGCAACGTCACGCTCGGCGAGAATGTCAGTGTTTGGTTCAATGCAGTGCTGCGTGGCGACAATGATCCGATCCATATTGGCGACAATTCCAACATACAGGATGGTAGTGTGCTTCACACCGACATCGGGTGTCCGTTACATATCGGGCGCGATGTTACGGTTGGCCATATGGTTATGCTACATGGCTGTTCGATCGGCGATGAAACGCTGATTGGGATTGGCGCGACCGTCTTGAACAGGGCCGAGATTGGACGCAATTGTATTATCGGGGCGCATAGCCTGATTCCGGAAGGGAAAGTGATCCCCGATAATTCTTTGGTAATGGGCGCACCCGGCAAGGTTATCAAGACTCTCGGGCCTGAACAAATCGCAATGCTGCAGGGATCAGCCGCAGTATATGTCGCGAACTGGAAACGCTTCAAGACGGGCTTGCAGCCAGTTAAGGGGTGAGCATCGGGGCAGCGACAGCTTGATTCGCCGGCCCTGCAGTCCTGGCGATTAGGTCATATGTCCGCGCTGTCGGTCTTGCGGTCTGGTCCGGACCAGGGCTGCTGGTCGCTTTCTGTAGCAGAATTAGTGACGGTTTCGCCGCAGAAGAAGCGTCGCACCAAGGAAGATCACCAGCTCGAATCCAGCGAAAATCCAACTATTTGTCGGCGCAGTGTCGCCAGCAATAAGTGATGCTGCGCGACCGATGACGTAGCCGCCCATATAAGTCGCGATGAAATAGAGGGCCGGGCGCTGTAGCGTATTATGGATTGCGCCGCCAAGGCAGAGTATAGCGGCGCCGAGGCTGATACCGCCATACACCCCCCGCATTTCAAAGGCGGCGGCAGGGCCGCTAACGATAACGCCCAATTGGCTGGTCATCATTAGCGGGGCTGTAATCGACCAGTATCCAAAAGCGACGAACATTATGGCGACAGCGGAGAGAAAGATGCGGTTTGTCATAATCATGATGTAAACCATGACGCCGTGGCGCCAAGCGCAAAAAGGGAATTCCCGATCGGGACTTGATTTTGCCGGATTGTAACCCGACAAGACACGCGCCAAGCTATCGAGCTGACAAGGTAAGGGATTTAAGATGAGCGAAGATTTGGATGCAGTAATCTGGGATTTTGGCGGTGTTCTGACATCATCGCCGTTTGAGGCTTTCGCGCGCTATGAAGAGGAGCGTGGTCTCCCAAAGGATTTCATCCGGAGCGTCAATGCCCGTAATGGTGATCACAATGCATGGGCCCAATTGGAAAGATCCGAGATTGATGCAGACGGGTTTGATGATTTGTTCAGGGCAGAAAGTCGTGTTCTGGGGCATGAAATCGACGGCAAGGATATACTGGCCCTATTATCGGGCGATATCCGGCCGCGGGTCGTTGAGGCGCTTAAAATTTGCAAGCAGCATGTCAGGGTCGCCTGTATTACCAATAATGCCCCGATCGGTCGCGGTGCGTCAATGTCCGCTAATGCTGACAAGGCGGCCCGTGCCAAGGACGTGCTCGACCTGTTTGACCACGTCATTGAAAGCTCCAAGCTTGGAATTCGAAAGCCAGATCCCCGCATCTATGAAATTATGTGTGAAACCTTGTCGGTTGACCCGGCCAGATGTGTTTATCTCGACGACCTCGGGATTAATCTCAAGCCGGCCAGGGCAATGGGAATGGCAACCATTAAGGTGCTGAATGAAGAGCAGCTACTTGGCGATCTCCGGCAAGTTACCGGATTTCAGGGGTTTTAGGACGTATGACATGCGGTAATCCGGTCGGGACACCGCAAAAAGGAGCTGATATGGCTGAATTACTGGGTGCAGATGAAGCGTTAGCATGTGTTTCCGGCTGGATGTCGACGGCTGATGCGCGCGACGCGATAACGAAATCATTTGTATTTTCTGATTTCAAAATGGCGTTCGGATTTATGACAATGGCTGCGATCAAAGCGGAGCAAATGGATCATCATCCTGAATGGTTCAATGTTTATAATCGGGTGGATGTAACACTGACAACGCATGACGCGAATGGAGTTACGACGCTTGACGTCGAACTGGCGGGTTTCATGGACGCATTGTCGGCAAAATTGCTTGCCAGCTAGCCGGTTGCGATATCCTGGTCGATGCGTGAAAAGGCGTAAACGGACAGTATCGCCATTACGATCCCCGATACCAGAAATGGTAGTTGCATCGAGGCCTGATACAGGAAGGCGCCAATCAGCGGGCCGAATATAAAAGCGGCTGGCGGTGCCGCCGCAAGGAGCGCTGCAGCCGAGGCTTGTTCATGACGGGCAACAGCAAGGCTGCCAATTGCATTGGCGGATGGCACCGTCAGCGCCGCGCCGCCGCCAATCAGCAGGAATGCCAGGCACAGACCCCAGAATGGTGTGATCAGATTCACTGAAAAATAGCCTATGGCGATCAGGCCGAGACCGATTGGCAGGGATTTGCGCGGATCCGGCTTTTGCCGCTGAATATAGCCGAATTGAACGATCACCATCATCGTTGCCAGGCAGGCGAAAGCGGTTCCGGTGAACAGCACGGTCTGGCTGTCCGCCAGGCCATAGCGGTCTTCGATGAACCAGCCCAGTGTTTGCTGGATAAGCGCCACTCCGATGAAATAGATGAACAGGAAGGTGAAGTGCGGCAGCACGCGCGGGTCGCGCACCGCAATTGGTTTCGGGCGATTTGACGAACGTCGGGCCTTGCGGGTCGGGGGCAGCGCGAAGCCGATCATAACACCGCAGGCAACCGAGAACAGAATCGAGCCCCATAGAGGCGTCAACGCGCCGAATGGCGCCAGAATAGCCGCCCCGGCCGGGCCGATGACGGAGCCGATGCTCATCGCAGCACCGAGCATGCCGAGTCCCGCCGCGCGGTCTTTTGATGTTGTCGCATCTGTCATCGCCGCCATCGAAGCCGGCTGCAGCCCGGGCGCCAGCAGGCCAAACCAGATGCGGACAAAGACGAGCGTAAGCAACATTGAAGTCCCGGTCAGAACGCCGGTTAATGCGGCACTGAGCGCGAACAGGAATGCCATATTCGTGCCGCCCATCGCAAACAGCGAAAAGACCATGACACGTTTTCGGCCAAACCGGTTGGCCCATTCGCCCCATTTTGGGATCATCAATGCGTAAATCGCCGAAGATAACACCATAATGCAGGCCACCTGAACTTCACTTAGCCCGGCACTGCGAGCTAAGGGCGTAACCACGGTGAAATTGATCGTCATACCGACGCCCATTGACAAGTTCGAGAGCCCAACAATGCCCTTTTGCGTTGTGCTCAATGGCAATAGCGGTGTCTCTGTCGCTGTTTCTGCTTGCATCGGGACCTCGTTAAACAAAAAGTCGTATCTCTTTTGTCATTTTAAGCAAGCCGTCGCCCTTGCGCGAAAAGCCGACTTTCGGCCGGCATGAATAGCCGGCTCGTATTGTTACCATGTTGATCCCCGCGTCGATTCTTCAAGCTGCCCCTTGGTCATGGATTGGACCTGCTCCCGGCTTGTGTCAGAAATGCCGGCATGGACGGATTTGAAGGCAAGACAGCTGGTCGCGCAGCATTAAGATATCCCCATGGCGATGAGACGCCAGAGATAGGCAAGACAATCGAGGTGGCTCCGGGCATATACTGGGTGCGTATGCCGCTGCCATTTTCGCTGCAATGGATCAATCTTTGGCTGATTGATGATGGTCCGCGGGGATGGACCATCGTGGATACCGGTATGCCATTGCCTGAAACGAAGCAGGCTTGGCGGGATATTTTTTCGGAGTTGCTGGGGGGAAGACCGGTCTGGCGGATTGTCGTAACCCATATGCATCCCGACCATATCGGGAATGCAGGATGGTTGTACCGTAAGTTTCCGGGGGCAGAGTTCTGGATCAGCCGGTTGGAGTATCTTACCTGTCGGACGCTGGTTTCCGATACCGGCCGGGACGCACCGCGCGAAGCAATCGAGTTCTGCAAGCGGGCCGGGTGGCAGCCGCATCATATTGACGATTATGTTGCCCGGTTTGGCCGATTTGGCAGGGCATTGGCGCAATTGCCGGATTCCTATGTCCGCATGGAAGACCGTCAGATATTCGAGATGGCGGGCCAGACATGGACAATTGTCATGGGTAACGGGCATTCCCCTGAACATGCCTGCCTGTACTGTCCCGCGCTCGGTGTTTTGATTTCCGGGGATCAGCTTCTGCCGCGTATATCCTCGAACGTGTCGGTGTTTCCGACAGAGCCAAAGGCGAATCCACTGGCCGACTGGCTGAATAGTTGCGCCAAACTCAAGGCTTCGGTGGCGGCCGAAACTCTGGTGCTGCCGGCCCATAATGAGCCTTTTTTTGGCGCTCATGACAGGCTGGATCATCTGATACGTGGGCATGAAATTGCGCTTAAGCGTCTATCACAGAGGCTCGCACAGGCGCCGCGTCGTGTTGTCGATATCTTTCCTGCAATCTTCGGCCGCGCCATCAATGACGATGTTCTGAATATGGCGACCGGCGAAGCAATTGCCCATCTGAATTATCTGATCGCGCAGGGCAAAGTAACATCCAGCAATGATGCCGATGGCGTCACCTGGTATCGCGCCGTATGACGAATATGCCGCTAGCCGGCTGAATGAAGTGTTTTTGCATCATAGGCGGCTGTTAACATTCAAGCTAAAGCTAAATCTCAAACGGTTGTGCGAGACCACGATCAGGACCATAAACCCAGCGGAGAAAGTTTCGACATCCGGTCGGAGGCTTATGAAGGAGTAGCGCATGGCTGACAATTCGACCAAGCATGATGTCGCGGAAGTACCTTTGCGTCTGTCCGATCGTATCAAAAACGAGCTTCGCGAATGGGGAGCAACCCTGTCGGTTTTCATTCCGGTTTTTCTGATTTTTTCCGGTCTGTTTTTTGAACTCCGGGTTATTCCATCTGAGAGTATGGTGCCCAATTTGCAGGTCGGCGACCGGGTTGCCGTTAATAAATTTGCTTATGGTTACTCCAAGAATTCGCTACCGTTTAGTTTTGGTCGGTATTTACCGCTGCCACAGGGCCGGATTTTTGCCTCTCAACCGAAGCGGGGCGATATTGCGGTATTTGAACACCCGCATACGCCCCGGGTCATGATTAAACGCATCATCGGACTGCCGGGTGATGAAATCCAGCTCCGAAATGGTCACATTATTTTGAATGGCAGCCCCATTCAGCGGGATTTTATCGGCCGCGTTCGTTATATCGAAAATGGCCGTAATGTTCGGGTTCTGGCGCGTGAGTATCGCGAACGAATCGGTGATGTCGCCTGGCTTTCCCATACTTGGGAAAATGTTTCCTCGCTCGAAAATACGCCGACCTTTATTGTCCCGGACGGGCATTATTTTTTCATGGGCGATAATCGTGATAATTCGCTCGATGGCCGTGCCGTATCGGGCCATTGTCCGGAAGCCAGAGCGGGCGTCATTCTGGGCGCCGGCTGCGCGCCGCGAAATGGCATTTCGGATAAACGGGCATCGATCGGGTTTGTGCCGTTCAGTAATTTGATCGGACGTGCCGATACCGTTCTTTTCAGCACCTATAGTTGCCGGCGGGCCGGCGCCGAGCCGTGCATGAAGTCCCGGGTTTGGCGCGGGCTTTAAAAATGGTGTGAGTTGGTCGAACTTAAACGATTTTCCTGTTTGGAAAAACGCGCTAATAGCGATGCTAGGGTGTGTTGTTCGGAGTTTTTACAAATTATGTCTAAATTGTCAGTTCACAACATTCCCCGAGGTCCCATTATCGTGTCGCGTCATGGTCGGCCGGCTCTGGACAGGACTGCCGGACCGAAATTGGATTGGTCAGAATATCGCGACTGGTGGAACCAATATGAGGCAGGACGCCTGGCGTCGGATCAGTCGCCGCCCGAAAACCTGGTGGCAGCAGTTGGTGACGTTGATTTCGTTCTGAGTTCGGTGCGCCTGAGGGCGGTTGAAACAGCGCAATTCGCCAGCGGTGGCCGCTCGCCATCTCAAGACCCGGTCTATAATGAGGCACCTTTGCCACCACCCCGCCTGAAAGGGCTCAAATATTTACCGAAAACATGGAATATACTGGCGCGAATATGCTGGCTGGCCGGCCACAGTCTCGACGGTGAATCCGTCTGGCAAGCCCGCAACAGGGCCGGGGAAGCGGCAATCTCGCTACATGAAAAAGCTGCTGAGGGAAGTGTCTACCTCGCAGCACATGGCTGGTTTAACAGAATGCTGCGTGGACCTTTAACGCGTTTGGGCTGGGTTTGTGTCCGGGATGGTGGTGACGGGTATTGGAGCTACCGGGTTTATGAATATCGTGGAAAATAGAGCTAGACCTTGAGCAGCGGCGAGACTGCTCCTAGGGTCAAGCATCGTTAACAGATCGTGGTAATGAAGATGGACCAAGATACAAAACCGGTTGCTGAAATGAGTTTTGAAGAAGCTCTGGCGGAGCTTGAAAATATCGTCCGGCAATTGGATCAGGGCGTTGTTGATCTTGAGGAGTCGATTGCCTTTTACGAGCGGGGTGCGGCCTTGAAAGCCCATTGTGAAGCGCGCTTGAAAGCAGCAGAATTAAAGGTTGAACAAGTCGTTCAGGGAGCTGACGGCGCGGTCGCGACTGAACCGGCGAGTTTCAAGTAATGCCGTCGGAGTCAGATACGGAGTTTGGCAGACGCCTGACCGAGATCGCTGATCGCGTTACCGTTGCTCTTGACCAATTGATACCGTCAGCCCAAGGCCCAGAAGCCAATTTGATGCGGGCGATGCGACACGCTGCGCTGGCAAATGGAAAACGTATGCGGCCGTTTTATGTAATTGAAACCGGCGCATTATTTGATGTTCCTGAGCGGGCCTTGCTGCGAACGGCTGCAGCGCTTGAATGCGTGCATACCTATTCTCTCGTTCATGATGATTTGCCGTGTATGGACGATGATGATTATCGCCGCGGACAGCCGACGGTTCATAAGGCTTTTGATGAAGCCACTGCGGTTCTGGCAGGTGACGCATTGCTAACGCTGGCTTTTAAAATACTGGCCAGTTCTGAAACCCATTCAGATCCTGTTCTGCGGCTAAAATTAATTGAGCGCCTGTCAGATGCGGCCGGCGCTGTCGGCATGGTTGGCGGTCAGATGATTGACATGCTGCATCAGGATACGCCCCGCGATATTAATACGATTACACGCATGCAGCGTCTGAAGACAGGCGCCCTGATATCGTATTCAGTCGAGGCGGCTGGTATTCTTGGCGGCGCAAATGAGGCTGAACGCCTTGCTTTGCACGGGTTTGCGCATGATCTCGGGCTGGCCTATCAAATTGCCGATGACTTGCTTGATGTCGAAGGCGATCCAACGCTGGTCGGCAAGCCGGTACGCAGCGATGAAGTCGCCGGAAAGACGAATTTCGTCACACTTCTGGGGGTCGAGCCAGCCAGAGAGCGGGTCCAAATGCTCGCGGCGCAAGCGCGCACCCATCTCGCTTTTTTTGGTGATCGCGCGAATATTTTGTTGAAGTCAGTAGATTTTGTCCTCGATCGAGCGCATTAACGCGTCACTATATAAATGGGTTAGGCACAGGTTCACGTCATGGACGAATTGGAAAATACGCGATTGCTGGATGGCATCAATTCCCCACGGGACCTTAAGGATAAGTCGCGGGACGAGCTGAAGAAAATTGCAGACGAAGTCCGCGAAGAGGTGATCAGTGCGGTATCTGTCACAGGTGGTCATCTTGGTGCCGGGCTGGGCGTGGTCGAGCTGACGGTTGCGATACATAGCGTGTTTGATGCCCCCGAAGATCATCTAATCTGGGATGTCGGGCACCAGTGCTACCCGCATAAAATCCTGACGGGGCGGCGTGACCGGATTAAAACCCTGCGTCAGGGCGGTGGATTATCGGGCTTCACCAAGCGGGCCGAAAGCGCCTATGACGCCTTTGGCGCGGCGCATGCCTCGACATCGATTTCGGCCGGCCATGGGTTTGCAACAGCCCGTGACCTGCTGGGCAAGGATAATCATATAATTTCGGTCATCGGTGATGGCGCCATGACCGCGGGCATGGCCTATGAGGCCATGAATAATGTCGGCGGCGATCAGGCCCGCCAGATCGTTATTCTAAATGATAATGATATGTCTATCGCACCGCCTGTCGGTGCGATGAGTCATTATTTTTCGCGGCTCGTATCGGGCCGATCCTATCGCGGTTTGCGGAAGTTCGCCAAGGCGGTGGTTAAGCCGATCGGGCTGGAGAATGCCAGCCGCAAGGCTGAGGAATATCTACGTGGTTTCGCCATGGGCGGAACGATGTTCGAGGAGCTCGGTTTTTACTATATTGGCCCGATAGACGGGCATGATCTCGATGTTCTCCTGCCGGTGCTGGAGAATGTTAAGAATATGAATCGCCCGGTGCTGATGCATGTCGTTACGCAAAAAGGGAAAGGTTACGCCCCAGCCGAAGACAGTGCCGATAAATATCATGGTGTAAGTCAGTTCAATGTGGTGACCGGCGAGCAGAAGAAAGCGGCGCCTTCGGCACCGTCCTTTACCAATGTGTTTGGCCAGACCCTGGTCGAACTGGCCCGCAAGGATGAGCGGATTTGCGCCATAACAGCGGCAATGCCATCCGGCACGGGTGTCAATATCTTCCAAGATGCGTTTCCTGATCGGTCATTCGATGTCGGAATTGCCGAACAGCATGCGGTAACGATGGCTGCGGCAATGGCTGCAGATGGGTTGAAACCGTTTGCTGCAATTTATTCAACCTTCCTGCAGCGCGGATATGATCAGATTGTGCATGATGTTGCGATCCAGAGTTTGCCAGTCCGGTTCGCGATTGACCGCGCCGGTCTTGTCGGTGCTGATGGTCCGACCCATGCCGGAAGCTTCGATGTCGGTTATCTTGGCGCACTGCCGGGCTTTGTGTGTATGGCCGCCTCGGACGAGGCTGAGCTGGCGAATATGGTCGCCACTTCCCACGCCATTGAAGACCGCCCCAGCGCTTTCCGCTATCCGCGTGGTGCCGGCTTCGGCGCGGTCATTCCTGACGTGGCGACGCCGCTCGAAATAGGTCGCGGCCGGATCGTTCGTGAAGGCACGACAATCGCGCTATTGTCTTACGGTGCGAGGCTCCATGAATGCCTGAAGGCCGCGGACATGCTGGCCGCACAAGGATTGTCTTGTACCGTGGCGGATGCGAGGTTCGCGAAACCGATCGATGTTGATCTGACAAGACGCCTGGCCTGTGAGCATGAGGTCTTGCTAACGATTGAAGAGGGCGCGATTGGCGGGTTTGGCAGCTTTGTTTTGCATGAGCTGGCCCAGTGTGGCGCGCTCGACAATGGCCTAAAAATAAGAACGATGCATCTGCCAGATATTTTCCAGGATCAGGATGCTCCTGGCAAAATGTATATCGAGGCGGGGCTTGTTGCGGCAAATATTGCTGAAACCGCGATATCTGCGCTTGGCCGCGGCAATATCGTAAAAACGTCGAGTATCGGGGCGGGCGATAATATTGCCTGAGCGATCAGGTTTTGGCCGGATAAATGGCGGCCAAGAGTTTCGTCGAGTTCAAAACCTCCGATTTTGTCCGTTTAGCCGATCGCTAACGTCGCGTATCCCCTTTCTTTAAGCGCGCTGATAGCGCATATCGAATAAAAATAATTGGAGGATTTGTTATGGGGTCAGCCTTGCCAGAAAATTGGCCGGTTATGTCTATTCAGGATGCGAATGCCGCGATTGCGTCGTCTGAGACCGAGTTAAAACTTGCCGATGCAAACATTAATGGCGTCGACATGAAGGTTTATATCGACGCGCCAAAGACGCTGCGGGACATATTAGTTGCGTCTGACGCGCAGTATCCGGACCGGGACTATCTTGTTTTTGAGGGCGAGCGCGTAACGTTTGCGGGCTTCAATCGCGCCGTTGAGCATTTTGCGCGTGTGCTGGTGAATGATTTTGGCGTTAAGAAAGGTGATCGGGTTGCGATCATCATGCGCAACTATCCGGAATGGGCGGTCGCATTTTTCGCAGGGCTTTCTATTGGCGCAATCGTAACGCCGATGAATTCCTGGTGGACTGCGGACGAGCTTGACTATGGTCTGTCTGATTCCGGCAGCAAAATTGCCGTTGTCGATACTGATATTCTGGGCCGGATCGGGTCCCGCCTGCAGAACTTAACTGATCTGGAAACGATCTTTGTGACGGGTGCGGCCAGTGAGACCAGCGATGACCGTATCCGTTTTCTGGTTGATAGTATTGGTCCGATATCGACCTGGTCGTCACTGCCGGTGATTGGTCTGCCAGATATCGAATTGGGACCGGAAGATGATGCTACGATCATGTATACATCGGGGACAACAGGGCGTCCAAAAGGTGCGCTGGCAACCCATCGGGCGATTATTTCGAATTTCATGAATTCGACGACCTGCCAGATGCGCATGCTGTTGCGGCGCGGCGAGGCACCGCCAGCGCCTGAAGACCGTGAAGTCGGCGCAATTCTGCTATCGGTTCCATTTTTCCATGCGACCGGCGCGTTTGCGATTTTGATCCCGTCTCTGTATCGCGGCGATAAGATCGTCACCATGTACAAATGGGATGCCGGACTGGCACTGCCGATCATCGAGCAAGAGGGGATTACGCTCGTCGGTGGCGTGCCGGCGATCGCCTGGCAATTGCTGGAGCATCCTGATTACGACAAATATGATACCTCATCTATTAAAGCGGTATCTTATGGCGGGGCGCCATCTGCGCCCGAGCTGGTTTCGACCATAAAAAAACGCCTGCCCGAGGCTGCGCCGGCGAATGGCTGGGGGATGACAGAGACCTGTGCCACGGCAACGTTGAACGCCGGGGAAGACTATATCAATCGGCCTGATAGCGCCGGTGTTCCTCCACCGGCTGTTGAGATCAAAGTGGTCGGTCTTGACGGGACTGTATTACCTGCCGGGGAGGTCGGTGAATTATGGTGCAAAGGTCCGAGTAATGCGAAGCTTTACTGGAACCGGCCAGAAGCCACGGCCGAGACATTTATTGATGGCTGGGTTGTCACCGGCGACCTCGCGCGGATTGATGAAGAAGGTTTTCTGTATCTGGTCGACCGGGCCCAGGACATGCTGATCCGGGGTGGAGAGAATATCTATTGTATCGAGGTTGAAAGCGCTCTTTATGAACACCCGGCGGTCATGGATGCTGCAATTGTCGGTATTGATCACAAGGTGCTTGGACAGGAAGTCGGTGCTGTCGTGCAGCTAAAACCCGGCGCTGATACATCCGAGGCAGATCTGCAGCTCCATGTCGGACAGACTCTCGCGAAATTCAAAGTGCCCGTGGAGATCCAGTTTCAGTCGGATCCCCTGCCACGAAATGCGAATGGCAAGATTCTGAAAGCCGAACTGCGGGAGCGTTTTACAGCCCGGTAAATCGGTCGCGGTATTTTGACGTAAATTTAATGACAATTAAAGCATCGCGGCTCTTGTCCATCGATCATATCGCAATACTGAATATGCCGTTGGTAAAACAGCTTACTATATAAAAGTATCAGCGATTATGAGGTTAAGAGATGATGTTCACGTCGAAGCTGCCATCCTTGTTCAAAGGTGATACGGTTTGTTTGCAGAACGGTGTCTGCAGAATGTTATTTCAGAGCGGGTCCGGGCGTGGTGATGTATCCATGCCCCGGTCCGGCTGGTTTAAAAAAATCATTGCCGGATTATCGCTTGGCGCGACGCTGCTGATGACGCCGCTGGCGGCGGAGGCCGGTGAAACCAGATCTGCAGATGCGACGTCGCAGGCGATGGTTGATAATCTTGCGGCGCTGCAATTCGATAAGCTGGGCTATCCGCAAATCCAGTTTGACTCGATTAATAGTATTTCAGCGGGGCCGGACCGGCCCCACCGTCTTTTGGTGCTGCCTATCCGTTTTTCCGACAAGGCCTTCGACCGGTTCGAGGGCGAGGCGGAGCAGGACCTGCTTAATCAGGCCTATTTTCAGAATCTGCTTTTTGCTGGCGGCGTGACGTCTCCCGAAGCCGGAACGCTGTCGCATTATTACCGCCACCAGTCACGCGGCATGTATAATATTACCGGTGACGTGTTTGCTACGGTCGAGCTGGAGAAGCCGCAAGGCTATTATGGTGCGCCGTCGCAGAATAGTGACGGGTCTTGGCGAAGCGATCAGCGTTCGCAAGAGCTTGTTCGGGACGCCTTGTCCGCTGCGGTCGCGGCGCAGCCCGATTTTGCATGGGCTGATTATGATATCTGGGATCCGACCGATTATGACGGTGATGGCAATCGTGATGAACCCGATGGCTATTTAGACCATCTCGTCATGGTTGTTTCAGGCGGGGCGCAGTCAAGCTGCCATGGACTTTACAAGCTGGATGAAAAACTAACGCCGAATTCCTCACCGGATGCAGTGTCATCCCTGACTGAGGACGAGCAGGCCTGTGCCAATCGCATGTGGCCGCACCGTAGCATTGTTGCAAAGAATTTGGGTAAGGGGCCGGTTGTCGACGGTACTTTGAGCGCCAGAAGCGGTATCGATATCGGGAATGGCCTGTGGGTTGTGGATTATAATCTGCAGAGCGAATACACCGATATCAGTACCTTCATTCACGAGTTTGGTCATTCTTTGGGGCTGCCCGACATTTATGCCCGACTGACCAGCAATTCGACCGGTTCATGGGAGGTAATGTCGTCCACGGTTGGTGGCATACCGCAAGAAATGAGCACCTGGTCAAGAACCGTGCTCGGCTGGATGAAGCCCTGTATTGTGAAACCGCTCGGCTATGGGGGTGATGCGAATGGCAGTCTGAATCTGAAAACCATGAATGACTGGAGTGGCGATCGCGACAATCCGGTCAGCAGCGAAGCGTGCGACAGCGCTATGGTTATTCTGCCACCAAAACGGCGGTCCATAACGCTTGGTCCGTTGATCGAGGGTAATGGCAATCAGGCGGTTTATTCCGGACAGGGCAATGAAATGTTGCGCCATTTGAGCCGCGAATTTGATTTGAGTGATATCCCGGCCGGCGCGCCAGCGATTATGAGCTTTGATACATGGTTCGAAATCGAATCTGAATGGGATTACCTATATATTGAAGCCGCTGCCGAGGATGGCGTTTTCAAACGTATTCTTCCGATCGACAAATCGGCGATTGATGACACGAACAGTATCATGCCGGCCGCCAAAGGACATGAGGGGCCGGGGTCTGTGCCCGGATTTACCGGTTTGAGTGGCGATCGCGATGGCGACGGCAAGTCTGAACTCGCACCGGGCTGTGACCCGTCGGCTACGCGGACAATGGCTGAAGACCAGGTTGGGTCAGATGCTGCAGACCCATGCGATGTGGCACTCTGGATCAATGCTGAATTCGATCTTTCCGATTATGCGGGCGGAGTGGTTGAAATTCGGTTCACCTATTTCACCGATGTTGCCGCCGTCGAAAATGGCGCATTGATCGACAATGTCCGGATTGATTCAATCGGCTTTAAAGACGATTTTGAAGCGGCTGACTTGTCTGGTTGGCAGGCAGAAGGCTTTACCCTTTCGGGCGGTTATCACGAACTGGCCGTGCCGCACTATTATTTGCTTGAATATAGAGACCCCTATGCAGAGTTTGATGCCGTAAAAAATTACGATGCCGGCCTTGGCGGGACAGGGTTCGTGTTTGCCCCTGACGGCGAGGGTGGGTTTGAAGCCATTAACACGAATTACCGTTCGGGTGTTCTGGTCTGGTATTATAATGGTGAATATCTCTGGAGCCAGAATGAGCCGGCCGAGTTCGGCGCCGGAAATGGCTTCCTGCTCGTCGTCGATTCGACACCGCAGGAGTTTGAGCTGCCGCAGGTGCCGTCGCGCTATTATCGTCAGGAAGATGGCTGGTCCTGGTACGAGTTTGGCGACGATGCCCAGGCATGGCTGCGCGATAGCTATATTGAGGTGATGTGCTTCCAGCTGCAGCCGGGCTTCTATTCGGCCGATGTAAGCCAGGCCGCGCGTGACAGTTGTCAAAATGGCGGGGCGCGCGCGAAGCCACGTATGGAGGGCTTGCGCTGGAAAAACCGTTCCCTGATGTATGGCTATACGATTGTAAACACGATGTTGCCCGGGTCTGACAGATTGGCGTTTAAGGGGGCAGGTACCTTGTTCGATCTGAGAATTCGCAATGGCGAGCCGCAATTTAGGCTCTATGACCGAATACTGCGGAACTGGCATGCCGCCGACGCGCCATTTGCGATCGAGCCCTTCGAGGATGGTTTTGAGGTATACAAGGCGGTGGATGGGGAAATGCGCCGGGTGTCGACGACGCCTTTTGCGCCGGTTCATTCATTTACCGATGCGACGCCTAATCGATATTTAAATCCCCGTTTGCCATTCGGCGGCGCGAATATCCCCGATGAAGGCTTTGCCTTCAGCCTGTCACAACCGGATGCAGAGGCGCCGGCCGGGACGAGCGTGCAAGTCAATTTCACATTTTCGGTGGACTAATATGAAGCGGTGATGGCAAGCGCCTCAGGCGATTGCCGCATGCCAGAAAGAATTTTAACCTAACCGCAATATTGCGGCTTTGATGACTGTACCAGAATTGGAAGCAAAATGCTGAAGAATAGATTTTCAACGTCAAAAAATGCTTTGATCGCAGCGCTCTTTTTTGGCGCGTTTAATGGGGTGTTAGGCGCGCTAGCGGCAGCTGATGTGCCGGTGCCAATGGCGTTGCTATCGGAGACGGA
>CBFHPC010000007.1:0-32384 GCA_965657655.1 Henriciella sp. | reverse complement strand
GCCCGGTAACTGGAACCGTATCTCTGTTTCGACATCGGCGCCAAAAATCCATGTGTAGAGCTTAGAGTTCGAGCTCGGCCGGTGCCGGTCAATCGCCCACCCCCGGTCGGTTGGTGAAAATGGTTTTTCTTTCAGCTTCAATCCGGTCGATGGCGGGCGCCACCACCACTGATTATGAACAAATGGCACGTGAGCCGGATCCATCAGTCCGACAATCGCATCGTCCATATGCGCATTGAAGATATCTTCGATGACAAATTTCGGCTGCTCCGGCAGAGGGCCGAAATCAGGCGGCGCAATGTCCGGCTGGGCCAGCTGGCGGGGATTGTCCGACACGAACAGGTAAACGGCACCATTGGCCTCATATAGCGGATAATGCCGGATTTTGACTTTGCTCGGATCGTAAGGGCTATCATCTGTCAGGCTCGGCATCAGCCGGCAGATACCATCAGTGCCAAAACGCCAGCCATGATAAGGGCATTGAAGCGTTGTTTGTCCGTCCGTCATGATTTGCTGGCCAGCACTTAGCGGAACGAGGCGATGCGGGCAGACATCCCGTAAGGCAAACGCCTCGCCAGATGCGGTACGACCGATAACAACCGGCTCGCCAAGCAGCATGATCCGGCGCTGCTCGCCTGCTTTCAGGGATGTTGAGGTTGCCGCAAAGTACCAGCTATCGGTTAACCAGCCCTCGCGGGTCAGTCCGGTCTGCGATTTTTCGCGATTATCAATGAGTGTTTTGCTGTCCGACATCGCCCGTACATAGCCCGATTGTGACAGATGGGAAAGCATGCGACTGAATTGCATGCCGCGACCGCTTCCCTAAACTCGAACCACTGTTTATACGGCGAGAATGACACCGCGCGACCATATTCGAAATTTCTCCATCGTGGCCCATATCGACCATGGTAAATCCACCCTTGCTGACCGCCTTATTCAGGCGACAGGCACCCTGACCGACCGGGAAATGTCCGAGCAGGTTCTGGACTCAATGGATATTGAGCGGGAGCGAGGCATTACCATTAAAGCGCAAACGGTCCGGCTCGACTATAAGGCGGAAGATGGCGAGACCTATGCCCTCAATTTGATGGACACGCCGGGCCATGTTGACTTTTCCTATGAGGTTAGTCGCTGTCTGGCAGCCTGTGAGGGCTCGTTGCTGATCGTCGATGCCAGTCAGGGTGTCGAGGCGCAAACCTTGGCGAATGTCTATCAGGCGATAGAGCAGGACCATGAGATTGTTCCCGTTCTCAACAAGATTGACCTGCCGGCGGCAGATGCCGAAGCGGTCGCGGCCCAGATCGAAGATGTCATCGGGCTCGATGCCTCTGATGCCGTTATGGTCTCGGCCAAGACCGGTATCGGGATTGATCGTGTCCTCGAGGCGATCGTGCAGAGGCTACCAGCCCCGTCGGAAGGGGATGTCGATGCCCCGCTCAAGGCGTCGCTGGTCGACGCCTATTATGACACCTATCTTGGTGTGGTTGTGATTGTCCGGGTGTTTGACGGGTTTCTGAAGAAGAAACAGAAAATCAGAATGATGAAAACCGGTGCGACCTATGAAATTGACAAGGTCGGGGTTTTCAAGCCACGGCCGGTCGATGTAGAGAGCCTCGGACCGGGCGAGGTCGGGTTCCTGATCGCATCGATTAAGGAAGTAGCCGACTGCGCAATCGGAGATACGATCACCGAAGAGAAACGGCGGGCAGAAAAAGCCTTGCCGGGCTATAAGGATGTTCAGCCAGTTGTATTTTGTGGTCTGTATCCGACAGATGCCGGCGATTTTGACGAGTTGCGCGAGGCGATGGGGAAATTGCGTCTGAATGATGCCAGTTTCACCTGGGAAATGGAAACGTCAGCTGCGCTTGGTATGGGGTTCCGGTGCGGATTTCTCGGTTTGCTGCATCTCGAAATCATTCAGGAACGGCTCAGTCGTGAATTCGATCTCGATCTGATCGCGACCGCGCCGAGTGTTGTTTACGAAATGACGATGACGGATGGCGAAGAGATCGAATTGCATAATCCGGCTGATATGCCTGACGTCGTGAAAATCGCTGAAATCCGCGAGCCATGGATTAAAGCGACGATCTACACGCCGGACGAATATCTCGGCGCCGTGCTGAAATTATGTCAGGATCGCCGGGGTATCCAGACAGAGCTGTCCTATGTCGGGAACCGCGCGCTGGTGCAGTATGATTTGCCATTGAACGAGGTTGTTTTCGACTTTTATGATCGCGTAAAATCCATCTCGCGCGGCTATGCCAGCTTTGACTATGAGATTGTTGACCACCGCGCCGAAAATCTCGTCAAAATGAATATTCTCGTCAATGACGAGCCGGTCGACGCGCTGGCTATGCTGGTACACCGCGACCGCGCCGAAAGCCGTGGCCGTCAGATGTGCGAGCGGCTTAAGGACCTGATCCCGCGCCAAATGTTCAAAATCCCGATTCAAGCGGCCATTGGCGGCCGGGTGATCGCGCGTGAAACAGTCTCGGCCCTGCGCAAGGATGTGACCGCGAAATGCTATGGTGGCGATGCAACCCGGAAAAAGAAGCTGCTTGAAAAGCAGAAAGCGGGTAAGCAGCGGATGCGGCAATTCGGGAAGGTTGAAATCCCTCAGGAAGCCTTTGTTGCCGCGCTTCGCATGGATGGCGATTAGCGCGCGCTGCCACGCCACATTATACTGCGAGCTTGCAGATCCGATTAAAGCCTTCCATGCTGACATCGTCCGGATATGGAGGATGCGATGCGCTGGCTTGTCTTACCCCTTTTATGTTTGGGATTATTGGGTTGCGGTGGCGGCAAGCCGGATGAGCTGGTCGCGGCGGGCTCAGCCGGCGCGATATATGCCGGTGCCACTATTGTGACCATGACCGGCGATGACGTCCGGCCCGAGGCTGTCGCGGTTCGCGACGGTCGCATCGTGGGGGTCGGTACGCTCGCGGGGTTGGTGGCGGCGCATCCTGATGCGATGGTTGATGATACATTTGCCGGCAAGACGCTGTTACCCGGTCTAATTGATCCGCATATGCATGTTCTGCTCGGGGCGATGATGTACGGGCAGGCCTTCGCCCCGCCCTGGCCGATGGCGATGCCGGGCGGGGCAATGCCAGGATATCAGGGCCGGGATGCTTTTTTGGCAAGAGTGGCCGAGATTGTCGCGGGGGCTGCGCCGGACGGCTCACCGGTCATAGTTTATGGCTATCACAATCTTGTACATGGTGATCTCGATCGCCTCGACCTCGATCGTCTGGCCGCCGACCGCCCCTTACTGATATGGCATTATTCAGGCCATGATTTCTATTTAAACTCGGCCGCGCTGGCAGCTATCGAGGCGACGCCTGAGACGGTAAAATCGCTCCATGGCATCGGTTATTTTCCGGATGGCAGCCTGAATGGGCGGATATATGAGGATGCGGCGTTTCTGGTTGTTAATAAAATGTCCGATGTGTTGTTCGGACAGGCGATCCTGCAGCGCGGGATCGATAAATACTTCGAGATTATGCGGCAATCCGGGATCACGACAGCAGCTGATCTGGGATATGGCATTTTCGGACGGGAACTGGAAAACCAGATTATATCCATGGTCTGGACGCCCGAAAAATCCGGCTTCAATCTCTACCTGGTGCCAGAATACCGGGCGATGCGGCGGGAGTTCGGCGACGATGCCCCACAGGCTATTCTCGACCTGGTGTCCGGACAGCGCCCGGCGCCGGCACCTGTTTTGCCAAGCGTAAAATTTTTTACCGACGCCGCCTATTATTCCCAGACCATGCGATTATCCCCGCCCGGCTATCTGACAGGACAATCCGAGGGCACAAATGGTCTATGGGTTACACCGCCGGAGGCCTTGGTGCCGACATTACAGCCAATTGTCGATGCCGGGCTCGGCATTCATATCCACTCCAATGGTGATGCCGCACAAGGGGCGACGCTAACGGCCCTCGCCGCGCTTCGCAATAATGGCTTTACCGGTAAATTCGTCATCGAGCATGGCGGATTGTTTTCGCCCGAGCAGGCCGTTCTGGCCGGCCAGTTAGATGCAATGGTCTCTGTCGCCAGCCATTATGTGCACTATATGTCGACAATCTATGCCGAGCCTTTGGGGCAAGTGCGGGCCGTCTGGATTACGCCGGTTGGCAGTCTGACCCGGGCCGGGTCTATCATTGCCTTGCACTCCGACGCGCCACTGGCGCCGCCGGATCCGTTACGGGCCGGTTCGGTTCATATGACACGGGAAACGCGCGAGGGTGGAATTTATGTCGCAAGCGAGGCGCTGACACCGCAGCAGGCGCTCGAAGCGGTGACAATCAATGCTGCCTATATTCTCGGCCTTGAGCAGGAGATCGGGACCATCGAGGCCGGCAAGCGGGCAGATTTTACAATATTGGACTCAAATCCGCTGGAGCTGCCGGCGCAGGACTGGCCGGACATTGGTGTCTGGGGGGTTGTTTTGAATGGTCGGAAGACGCCTCTGCAAGCCGCAGACTGACCCGTTTGCGACGGTGATATGGCTGTTAAAGGCAGCTCGAAAATAAGGGAGAACAGGATGGAAACTGTAGAACGGCGAGACGATAATGGTTTGTGTTGGCTGACGATCAATCGTCCTGAGAAATTAAACGCATTAACAGTTGGGGTGTTTCAGGCCTTACGCCGGCATATTCTCGATCTCCGAAAAGATGACCGGATTGGATGTGTTATTCTGCATGGCGCCGGCAAGTGTTTCTCGGCCGGACATGATCTCGGCGACATCACAGAGGGCGAAAAAGTGCCGTCTCCCGGCTGGCATTCAGAGACTTTGCGCCTGATGGAAAAACTCCCCAAGCCGGTGATCGCCGCCGTCCATAGTCATTGTTATACTGGCGCATTAGAGGTTGCGCTTGCAGCTGATTTTATAATCGCGTCGAGCAGTGCGAAATTCGCCGACACGCACGCCAAATGGGCGCTAACTCCGATCTGGGGGATGAGCCAGAGACTGCCGCGTCGCATCGGCACGGCGACTGCCAAGCGTCTGATGTTTAGTGGCGAGACGGTCGGGGCGGATGAAGCGATGCGGATCGGTCTGGCGGAACTGGTTTTAGACTCCGACGATTTCCTCGCAGAGGTCGAGGCTTATGCCCGTGGAATCTTGAGTAATTCGTCATTTTCCCATGCCGCTAATAAACGCCTGATCGAGGCGACCGATATGGATCCGATGGATGCGGGACTGCAATGGGAAATTACAGAAAATGAGGGGGTTGGCCCCGATATGCATGACCGGATTTCAGCGTTTATGAAATCCGAGTAAAATCCGGTCCACCCTCCGAGAAAGGTTGCTCCGCCGGCTCGTCGGCAGTTAAGGCATCCCACATTCCGTCCGTTGGCGTGGCTCTGGCGGGACGTTGATCAGGCTGCCAGTACTGGCTGAAATCTTGTATCAGCAGGACCGCAATATCGCGGGCGCCAATTTCGACGAGGGCTGATAACAGGAGGCCCTGGTCCCATGCTGACAGCGTGTGCGGTTCGTCTTCGATCAGGGTGAGAAGCATAAGGGCGGCTTCGGCAATGGCCGGCTCGGTGCTGGCCGCCTGGACCGTCGCCGCGATGTTCGGGTCGAGGCGCCGTCCGGCGACAGGGTGCGCCAGCAGCAGAGCGCGGGCGCCTGCATCCAGTGACACGCCGAAGGCCGGCAGATGATACAGTAGCTGTACCAGCTGTTCGGTCTCGCCGGCTATTTGCGCCGCCTCGATCAAGTGCGGGATAATTTCAGCTTGATTTTCATTCGGGTCAGACAGACTGGCGAACAGGTCGAAGACAAGCCCGATATATGGCTCAGGGCGAGGCGCTACGGCCGTATTTGCGCTGGCGAGTGGTGATTTGGTTGTAATCATTGCGGCGGGCATGCCAGCCTGCGGCAGAGCATCATCGTCGCCCCCGCTATCGCCAACACCGTCAAGGTGTGCGGTTGTATGGTCGGGCGAATGGGCGGGTTCGTGACGATCTTCGCCGGCCGGATGGGCGGCCCCGTCCGCCACACTGTCTTCTGTGCCCTGAACTGCGCCGTCACCGTCCATGCCGGCCTGGCTGAGGCTGAGGGGAGCGCCAGCCGCAGCGTCCAGCGCAACTGGCCCCGGCCCGGGCGCATCGGCCCCAGTATCACCAGCATTACCTGTCAGCGCCACCGGCTTCGGCTCAGGCAAAACAGGTACCGGCTTTGGTGGGACCGGGGCGGGATAGGCAATGTCCAGCCAGGCATGGGCATTCTCGATATCACCGTTCGCATAAGCCGTCCGCGCGAATAGGTCGGCATAGGACACCATACTATTTTCTTTTGGGAGCTTGTTTAGCTCGGTGGCGTATAATTGGCTGACGCGTCGGAAGTCTTTTAACGACCCGGAACTGGCCTGATCCAAATGTCGGATCAGCACATCTGCCTTCTCTAAAAAACCGGTTTCGGGTGCTTGCAATTGTAATATCGTTGCCTGTTCAGGACCGAGGATATAATCATCCGGCGCGACCAGCCCGACTTCGATGAGCGCGCGTATCTCGGGGCCGGACGTCAGCGCGCTCGCACTGTCGGTACCGGCCAATAATTGTCTCAACTGAATGGGAAGATCCGGGCGTTTTACCAGAATAGCGATCAGGTGCGGCGCGATCGTGTCCGGATCGAGCGCGGAGGTGTCCAGTCCTTCAGATAAGGACAGCGCGATGCCGAGACCATTCGCGAAACTTGCCGCTGGTCGCAGTAGCGGGGCTGTATCATCAGCGTCAGCCATCGCGCTATTATCGTCTGCCGGGTCAGGATCGATGGCATCAGTTGCCAGACTATCGGCATCGGGCAGAAGGGATCCATCTTCAAGTGCATAGATCGCTTCGATGAACCATGTATCATTGAAAAGCTCCGCGGGGGCCATCTCAACGGTAAGTTGTGCACCGGAATAATTACCCGCCATGGCCGCACATGCAGCCCGCAATTTGGTCCAGTATACATGCTCGGAAACAGGTTGTGAGAGCCGGTCACAGGCCGTCGCGATATTACCGGCCGCCAGCTCGAGATCAGTTGCCAATATGTCGGGTTCGATGACGGCACCCGGCTCATCGAGATTTGGCAATAATGCCATTGCGGCATCAATTTCGTTCAGCTCGAGCATCAGCTCGGCACGGCGGGCTAGTATTTCCCCGGCGTACGGGCCGGTCACATTCTGAGCCGAGCTGAGTATCAGCCGCCGGACGAGGGTGCGTCCAGCCAGGCTCAGCTGGTCGACATCGATATCATGCATCAGGGACAATAGATGCTGATGGTCGGCGCCTGCCCAGAGATTCGACGAAAACTCTGCCTCAGTGCTCGACAGATAACGTTCACCCCAGACGCTGATATCATCCATCCCTTCGGATTCGATCTGCGCTGAGGCGATACTCGAAAATGTGAATGAGGATATCGCAGCGCTACAGATCGCGGCGATGAGCCGATGTCTGAAATTCATGCCGATACTCCGTCTGTTGCGTGTCGTCTGCCGTTCGCCATCATCGGTATGGCGTGATGAGCTGAATGGGAATAGCCCCGATGCACGGGTTAAGCCAAGCCAGTTCCGGTAATTATACATTTTTGAGTGGCTCTCCGCGTAAAGTATGATGGTTGCCGCATTGCAGGATCATATAGGCGAGTATAGACTTGCACCACTGAAAGCTGAAACTGCGATGGCTCACAAAATACCTTCTAGTCCGAAACCTGACGAAATTGAGGCAGAGAGCACTGAAAAGACAGTTGCGATCGTTGGTCTTATGGGAGCCGGCAAATCGAGTGTCGGACGTCGCCTTGCTAAGGCCATGGGGCGTCAGTTTTTTGATAGCGATGACGAAATCGAGAAGGCGGCCGGGCAGCGGATACCTGAAATCTTCGAGGATCATGGTGAAGAAAGTTTCCGGCGCGGCGAGCAGAAAGTCATCGCGCGCTTGTTGCAGGGGCCGCCGCATGTCCTTGCAACCGGTGGCGGAGCCTATATGAATGCGCAAACCCGCAACATCCTGAATGAGACGGCTGTGACGGTATGGCTTTATGCTGACTTTGAGACGCTCTGGAAACGGGTTTCGAGACGCAGTCATCGGCCATTACTGCGGCAACCAAACCCGCGGGGGGTGCTTCGTGATCTGCAAGAAGCCCGCGAACCGATATACGCTCTTGCCGATGTCCATGTGGAAAGTGTAGATGGCGCCCATTCAGAGACGGTAAACAAAATCTTGAGAGCGCTCGAAAGCTGGTCCGCCGAGAGAAGAGGCTGAAATGAACAATTTTATTCGTGTGCCGGTCGATCTCGGCTCACGTAGCTATGATATCAGGATCGGGTCCGGTCTTGTCAGTCAGCTTGGCCAGAGCCTTGAAGACCTCACTAAACAGTCGCGGGTTTTTGTGGTGTCCGACACGGTCGTCTGGGGCCTGCATGGCCGCGTCTGTCGTCAGTCACTGACAGAAGCGGGCCTGACGCTGCATGAATTTATTCTGCCGGCAGGTGAGGCGAGTAAATCATGGACGCATCTTGGTGAACTGCTTGACTGGTTGCTTGATTGTGGCGCCAGTCGCGATGATGTCATCGTCGCATTTGGTGGCGGGGTCATTGGTGATCTGACGGGTCTCGCAGCGTCATTGATGAAACGGGGCATGACCCTCGTTCAGGTGCCAACAACCCTGCTGGCCCAGGTCGACAGTTCGGTCGGCGGTAAAACGGCGATCAATACTGCGCATGGCAAGAATTTGGTTGGTGCATTCTACCAGCCCCGGCTCGTGCTTGCCGATACCGGACTGTTAAACAGCCTGCCCGAGCGGCAACGCCGTGCCGGTTATGCAGAAATCGTGAAATACGGGTTGATCGATGACCCTGAATTTATTGTCTGGCTCGAGGCGCATGGTGATAAGGTTCTGGAACTGCAGAGTGACTATATTAGTCATGCAGTTGCGGTGTCTTGTCGGGCGAAGGCGAGAATCGTCGCTGCCGATGAGCGTGAGGGCGGGGTCCGGGCATTGCTTAATCTGGGGCATACTTTCGGACATGCGCTCGAGGCGGCAAACGGATATGGCCCGGACCTGCTGCATGGTGAGGCGGTCGGAACCGGCATGGCGTTGGCGCTTAAATATTCGCATCGGCTTGGCCTGATGAGCATGGCGGAGTGTGTTCGTGCAGAGCAGGTTCTGACGGATGGTGGTCTTCAAACCAGTATTTCGCAACTTGCGGGTGGCCCCTATCAGGCGCCCGAACTCGTTGTGGCCATGAAACAGGATAAAAAGGTCCGGTCGGGTCATGTCCCCTTGATTCTTTCGAAGGGACTTGGCAAGGCTTTCATCTTACCCAATGCTGATCTTATGGATGTTCAGCAATTTCTATCTGAGGAGTTACAAGGCCGCTGATGATTATCGGCACGATATTTGCAGTTCTGGCTCTGCTCGGGCTTTCTGGTTTCTTTTCGGGGTCCGAAACGGCTTTGACGGCGGCAAGCCGAGCAAGAATGCATCAGCTTGAGAGCAATGGGGACCGCAGAGCGGCACTGGTGAACCGGCTGATCTCGGACCGTGAAGGCCTGATCGGATCGATCCTGCTTGGCAACAACCTCGTCAATATTCTAGCCTCGGCGATGGCAACCAGCATGTTTATCGGACTGTTCGGATCATCGGGCGTGGCGATTGCGACAGCAGTTATGACTCTGCTAGTTCTGATTTTTGCCGAAGTACTTCCCAAGACCTATGCGATAACCCATGCCGATCAGATGGCAATGCGTGTTGCCCGCCCGATTGGTTGGCTGGTTGCCCTCTGCCGGCAATTCGTCATTACCATCCAGTGGGTTGTCAATCTGACATTACGGCTGTTGCGCGTCCGGCGTCCGGTCGACGAAGTGACCGCCGAGGACGATATTCGAGGCACAATTGACCTTCACCACTCCGAAGAGGGGCTGGATGCCAAGAACCGGCATCGGCTTGTTGGGGCGCTCGATCTCAAGGATATGACGGTTGAAGAAGTCATGATCCACCGCAAAAATATTGTCATGATCGATGTTGAACAGCCGGCCGAGAAAATTGTTCGCAAGGCGCTCGGGAGCCCGCATACGCGGTTACCGCTATATCGTGGCGATCAGGAGGAAATTGTCGGGGTTCTGCATGTCAAAGATCTGCTGCGGGCTGTGGTTGCGCAGGGCGGGCTGACAACCGGGCTGGATATTCTCGATATCTGTCGTGATCCCTGGTTCATCCCGGAGACGACGCGGGCTGAAGACCAGCTGGATTTCTTTCTGAAACAGCGAAGCCATTTTGCCCTGGTTGTTGACGAGTATGGCACATTACAAGGGCTTGTGACCCTCGAGGACATTCTGGAGGAAATCGTTGGCGATATTCGCGACGAGCATGATGTTGTCGTCGAAGGCGTCAAGGTCGAGAGTGATGGTTCTGTCTTGGTCGATGGCTGGGTAACAATTCGGGACCTGAACCGCGCGACCGGCTGGTCCCTGCCTGATGAGGAAGCGGTAACGGTGGCGGGTCTGGTTATCCATGAAGCCCAGACAATCCCCGAATCCGGCCAGCGGTTTGCCTTTCATGGCCACCGATTTGACATCATCAGACGCGCGCGCAACCAGATAACCGGCCTGAAAGTTATGCCAGTTCCGGAAGATATCGGCGAAAGTTGAAACCCTGATCAGCTTGCTGCGTGCTGCGGCTGACACGATGTCGGGCGAGGATGCCGGCCGTGTGAGCGCTGGTCAGGTCAGAAACGAGCATGTATGCACCCAGAATGGTATTTAACGCATCTGTCATAACACTTTATCCTGAGGCCTTCCCCGGTCTGTTGGGCGTATCGATTTTCGAGCGGGCCCGTCGGCAGGGTCTGTGGTCCCTTGATACGGTTAACTTACGCGAGTTCGGTCTTGGCCGTCATCGACAGGTTGACGAATCGCCTGCCGGTGGCGGCGCCGGTCTGGTCTTGCGGCCGGATGTTGCAGCCGCCGCCATTGATAGTCTTGGTGATGACCGGCGACCAATTATTTATCCGAGTCCCCGCGGTGCGACATTCACCCAGGCCATGGCGCAACAATGGTCGCAAGGCGCGGGGCTGGTCTTTTTCTGTGGACGTTTTGAAGGACTGGACGAGCGGGTCATTGAGGGGCGCAATCTGATTGAAGTGTCGCTGGGTGATTTCGTGCTTGCGGGCGGCGAGGCGGCCGCTATGGCGATGCTCGAAACAACCCTCCGTCTGATCCCGGGCGTGACCGGGAATCAGAGCTCTGTAGAAGATGAAAGTTTCAGTTCCGGGCTGCTCGAATATCCCCATTATACCCTTCCGAGACGCTGGGAAGGTCGGGAGACACCCCCTGTCCTGATTTCCGGAGATCATAAAAAGATAGCTGAGTGGAGAATTCGGCAGAGTGAGGCATTGACAAAAGCCCGGCGTCCCGATTTATACGGCGCTTTCCGCGAGATACCGGATTTGCGAGCGTCGGAGACGGACGATGAATATAATTGAGCAGCTAGAAGCTGAAGAAGTCGCACGGGTTAGTGCGGATAAGACAATACCGGATTTTTCGCCGGGTGATACGTTGACCGTGAATGTACGGATCAAAGAAGGCGACCGGGAGCGTGTGCAGCGCTATGAAGGCGTGTGTATCGCACGGTCCGGGCGAGGGCTGAATGAGAGTTTTACAGTCCGGAAAATTTCTTTCGGTGAAGGTGTCGAGCGGGTTTTCCCTGTCGTATCACCAATGATCGAAAGCATTGAAGTCAAGCGTAAGGGCCGCGTCCGTCGGGCGAAACTTTATTATCTTCGTGACCGTCGCGGTAAGTCGGCCCGGATTGCCGAGCGGACAACCGGACACGGCATGGAGGCCAATGAAGTTGTGGCGTCCAAGACAGAGCTGCGTCGCCAGCGCGATGCTGCCAAGGTTGCCCGTCGCGAGGAAGCAGCGGTTGCCAGAGAAGCGGCTGCTAAGGAGAAGGCGGCCGCACAGGCTGCTGAGGCCGCTGCAGCGGCTGCAGAAGCCACTGAAAATGCTGGTGGCGACGAAGCCTAGCGCATAAACAACGATTTATAGCGAACCCCGCTCATTGTATGGGCGGGGTTCGTTATGTAATATATCCCTGCAATCGGTTTTGATAGGAGCAGTGAGGTTTAGGCATGGCGGCGCAAACACTCTACGATAAGATCTGGAACAACCATTTGGTGAGCACAGACGAGGCGACCGGTGATTCCTTGGTCTATATCGATCTGCACTTGATACATGAGGTCACAACGCCACAAGCCTTTGCGGGCCTGAGAGCTGAGTCGCGCCCGGTCCGTCGACCTGATCTTACCCTGGCGGTGGCCGACCATAATACACCGACTGAAGGCCAGCAGCTCGGACTGGACGGCGTCGCTGACGAGGCGGCCCGCAATCAGCTGACGGCATTGACGAGGAATGTTGCCGAGTTCGGGATCGAATTTTTCCCGATGGGTGACCTGCGTAACGGTATTGTACATGTTGTCGGTCCGGAGCAGGGCCGGACCCAGCCTGGTATGACCATTGTCTGTGGTGACAGTCATACCTCCACGCACGGCGCTTTTGGCGCTTTAGCTCATGGAATTGGAACCAGTGAAGTCGAGCATGTTCTCGCGACCCAGACTCTGCGGACGCGAAAGATGAAGAACATGGCGGTTAATGTGCATGGCCGGCTTCGCGACGGGGTCACTGCCAAGGATCTTGCTTTGCATCTGATTGCTTTGACAGGAACAGCCGGCGGAACCGGTAGCGTCATCGAATATCGCGGTGAAGCGATTTCGGCCCTGTCAATGGAAGCCCGTATGACGCTGTGTAATCTGGCGATTGAAGGCGGTGCGAGAGCTGGCCTGATTGCGCCGGACGAAACGACATTTGCCTATATGCGTGGCCGTCCGTCGGCACCGAAGGGCGGGGCATGGGAATTAGCAGAGCGTTACTGGCGGACCCTGTATTCTGATTCTGATGCGGTCTGGGATGCCGTGATTGACATTGATGCCGCCGATGTTGAGCCGACGGTGACATGGGGGACGAGTCCGGAGCAGGCGATTGCCATTTCGGCGAATGTGCCTGATCCGGCCGAAATTAAAGACATTAATAAACGGACGGCGATAGAGCGGGCGCTTGACTATATGGGCCTTGCGCCCGGCCAGGCGATTTCAGGGACGCCGGTCCAACGGGTCTTTATCGGATCGTGCACGAATTCACGCATTGAAGATCTGCGCTCTGCTGCGGATGTTGCGGCTGGCGGCAAGGTTGCCGAGGGTGTGCGTGCCATGGTGGTGCCGGGCTCTGGTCTGGTTAGGGCGCAAGCCGAAGAGGAAGGGCTTGATGACGTATTTATCAAGGCCGGTTTCGAATGGCGCCAGCCAGGGTGTTCGATGTGTCTGGGTATGAACCCCGACATATTGGCGCCGGGTGAGCGCTGTGCCTCGACCTCCAATCGTAATTTCGAGGGCCGGCAGGGCCGGGGCGGCCGGACGCATTTGATGAGTCCGGCGCTGGCGGCACGTGCTGCGCTGTCCGGGATGATTGGGTGAATTTGTCAGGCTGGCAACCATGCGAGCGACCCGGTCAGATCAGGCTTGTTGGGTCGCGGATCGTCTTGGAGCCGCTAGACTGGTCGTGCCATCGAGACGGTCTGTTTGCGGCGATTGCCGGCCGCGAAAATTCGTCGATTTGGGCTTATATGCCCCATGGTCCGTATGATGAAATTACCGATTTTGAAGAAAGCTTTGAAGCTGATCGCCGGGCCGGTCGCTGGGAAACGCTCGTTTTCAGACAGAAAGAGAGTGACCGCATTGTCGGAACGTCGAGCTATATGCGCATACGGCCCGCGCATGGTAGTGTCGAAATTGGAAGCGTCGCTTTTAGCGCTGGTTTGAAGAAAACCGCTGCAGCGACTGAGGCGATGTATCTGATGGCGACGCATGTGTTCGATACATTGGGCTACCGTCGCTATGAATGGAAGTGTCATGATAAAAACCTTGCCTCGAAGCGCGCCGCCGAACGCTTCGGGTTTATGTATGAAGGCACTTTCCGGAATGATATGGTGGTTAAGGGCGCCAATAGAGATACGGCGTGGTTTGCGATGACAGATGCTGACTGGCAGCGACTGAAGCCGGATTACAAAGCCTGGCTGGCGCCTGAGAATTTTGATGCCGCCGGTCGCCAGCGTCGGCGTCTGGGAGAAATGTCCCAATGATTACAGCCCTCGATCATTTTGTTGCACTCAGTCTCGATATTGACGCAGCCATTGACGATTATCGCTTGATTATCGGCACGGATCCGATTTTTCGTGGTGCGTCCGACGGTGTTGCGAGTGCGGTCTTCCCTGTTGGTAACACCGCTATCGAAATTCTCGCACCGGTCGGTGATAGTGCCAGTGCTGACCGAATA
This sequence comes from Henriciella sp., assembly GCA_965657655.1. Classification (GTDB taxonomy): domain Bacteria; phylum Pseudomonadota; class Alphaproteobacteria; order Caulobacterales; family Hyphomonadaceae; genus Henriciella. The sequence continues at coordinate 17,999 of CBFHPC010000007.1, read as the reverse complement.
CGGCAATTGTATAGCGGCGGTGCACGATTGACGTCGCTTGTGTTTGCGACCGAAAATTGCGACGAAACGCATCGTCTATTAGGGCGCAAAGGTCTGGGACCGGATGAGATTGTTGAGGGTCAGCAGCCAGCGCTCGAGCGTCATTGGCGGCGGTTCCGACTAGATGATGAGCTCATGGGTGGCGTCAGGGTTTTTGTCAGCCAGCCGGACCGGGATTTTCCGCATCCGGCTTTATCAGAAGGCTGTGTGACGGCGTTAGATCATCTGGTTATCCAAACCTCGAACCCTGACCGGGCTGTTGCCAATTATGCTGGCCGCCTCGGGCTTAGATTGGCACTTGATCGCGTCTATCCGAAATTTGGTACCCGGTTTCTTTTCTTCCGGATCGGGACATTGAGCCTCGAGATCGTGCAACAGTTAAAAGGGTCGAACGCGCCGTCGGCCAGCGATACCCTATGGGGTCTAAGCTGGGCGGTGGACCGGCTGCAACCGGTTCGGGACCGACTGGCAGCGGCAGGGCGGTCGGTCAGCGATATTCGTCAAGGCCGCAAGCCCGGCACACGGGTCTTCACACTACGTGATCATAACCTTGACATCCCGACCCTATTCATTGAGCAGTCATCGACGTAGGAGAGCAATATGAAAGCGTTTACAAGGTTGCGGGGAACGGCCGCACCGCTGACCGATCACGGTAAGCTGATGGTGAATGTCGATACCGACATGATCATCCCCAAACAGTTTTTAAAAACCACCGAACGCGATGGTCTTTCGGAGGGGCTGTTTTACGAGCTGAAAACCATGTCGGACGGCAGCCCAAAGCCGGATTTTGTGCTCAACAAGCCGCAATATGCTGATGCCGGGATTCTTATCGCGGGCGATAATTTTGGCTGCGGTTCGTCACGCGAACATGCCCCCTGGGCGCTGCTTGATCAGGGCATAAGTTGCGTTATTGCGCCGAGTTTCGCCGATATCTTTTTCAACAATTGCAGCAAAAACGGCATTCTGGCCGTCGTGTTACCGGCCGCGGTCTGCGACCAGCTGGCTATGCAGGCCGGCGGTAGCAATTGTGTGTTTGAGGTTGATCTTGAGCAGCAGCTGATCATTGCCCCTGATGGGGTGGAGCATCGTTTCGAAATCGATGCCGGCAGTAAGGAAAAAATTATTACCGGCATGGACGATATCGCGATGAGCTTGAAAGATAGTGGTGCGATCGAGGCCTTCGAAACGAAACGCAGACTGGCTGCACCCTGGTTGGAACCGGGCCGGTAAGATTTACCCGGACTTCCCGCGCATTGATACGTCAAATAGTGAGATAAGAACGTGACATCTAGAAATCTATTATTGCTTCCAGGGGACGGAATCGGGCCTGAGGTTACGCATCAGGCGCGCCGTGTGGCCGAACATTTAATGCCCGATCTGAGCATTAATTCCGGTCTGGTCGGTGGTGCGTCAATTGATGCGCATGGCGAACCCCTAACCGTCGATACGATGGTCCTGGCCAAGCAGAGCGACGCGGTTCTGCTGGGGGCTGTCGGCGGACCAAAATGGAATGATGTTGCGCGTCATTTGCGACCTGAAATGGGACTATTGCAATTGCGTAAGGGGATGGATGTGTTTGCCAACCTCCGGCCCGCCTTCTGTTTTCCAGCCCTGCTCGACGCCTCGAGCTTGAAGCGTGATGTGGTCGAGGGGCTCGACATTATGATTGTCAGAGAGCTGACCTCGGGGGTTTATTTCGGCGAGCCAAGAGGCATTGAGCGCGGCCTCGGCGATAATAGTTTTGGCTTTGAGACCTCGCGTTATACGGCGGGTGAAATCAAGCGGGTGGCGCGGGTTGCAATGGATATTGCGCGGGGCCGCGGCGGCCAACTGTGTTCGACTGAAAAGGCGAATGTGATGGAATCCGGTCTGTTCTGGCGGGAAACCGTGACAGAGCTACACAAGCATGAGGGTGACGGCGTTGAACTGCGTCACATGTATGCCGATGCCTGTGCGATGGAGCTGGTGCGCCTGCCCAAGCAGTTTGACGTGATTCTGGCTGGCAATCTGTTCGGTGATATTTTGTCCGATGCGGCGGCCATGCTGACCGGATCGATCGGCATGCTGCCGTCGGCCAGTCTTGGTGCTGACGGCACGCCGGGACTGTACGAGCCGGTGCACGGGTCGGCGCCCGATATTGCAGGTCAGGGCGTAGCAAATCCTTGTGCGGCGATCCTGTCTCTGGAGATGGCGTTACGATGGTCTTTAGATCAGGCAGACCTCGCTGACCGTTTGTTCGCCGCGGTTAGCAAAGCGCTCGAGGCCGGCGCCCGGACGAAGGATGTTGGTGGCGACCTGAGCACAGCAGACATGGGTGATGCGATTATCGCCGCTCTTTAAGTTTCCCGGTCCATTGCCAGGACGATCTGGGCATAACCGCGTGCCAGCTGGCCGACATTCTCGACGGTCAGGCGCTCATTGGTGCCATGAAAGCCGCCAAGATCTTCCGGGGCGAGCATTGCCGGCATGAATCGGTAAACATTATCAGTGATTGCTGAGGCGTATCTTGAATCAGTGGCCCCGAGCACCAGTGAGGGTGAGACCGGCGCGCCATTGCCAATCTCCGCGGCGATTGATGACAGCACACCATAAGGTACATTATCCGTCGGGCTGACCGGGGAGGCGCCGAAGCCTCGGATACCGCTTCGCCCGCGCGTGATCGAAAGTCCCGGTATATCCTTTGTCAGATGTTCGACATGCGCGATAATATCGGCCTCCGTATCATTGGGGTGAATCCGGAAATTAACTGTCGCCGAAGCGCGCTGCGCCAGAACATTTTCTTTCGGCGACCCGACAAGCATGGTCGGCGCGGTGGTCGTCCTGACCATCGCATTTGCGGTTGGTGAGCTTGATATCTGGGCGTCGATCAGTGGTCCGAATAGCCATGGATTTGCCAGAGCCATTCTGGTCGAAAACGACATATCTCCGGCTGACGCCCTTAACAGGGTTGAGACCGGTGCCCGGGACAGGTCAAGCGGCATCTGGTTTTCATCGAGTGCTATTAAGGCACGCGCCAGTAAAACAGGGGCTGAGTCCTGACGTGGCATGGAGGAATGGCCGCCCGCCGCCGAAACCGTCAGATTCAATGTGAGATAACCTTTTTCAGCAATGCCGATCAGGCCCATCGGCCGGCCCGTTAATGGCGACGCCTTAAGGACCATTGATCCTTCGTCGAGCGCCATTATCGGGCTTACACCGCGCAATTTCAGAAGCTGTATGCCGGCAGCGGCGCCCGACCCGCCGACTTCCTCATCGTGTCCGAGCATCAACAAAATGGTCCGCTCGGGGTGGAAGTCTTCGACCGCTAGTGCGTTTAACGCCTCCAGCAAACCGACCAGCGCACCCTTATTATCAAGCGTGCCACGGCCATAGACATAGCCGTTCTGAATATCGCCTGAGAAAGGCGGCGCATCCCAGTCATTCAGCGTACCCATATTGACTGGGACAACATCCTGATGGGCCATGAGCAGCAGCGGCTTCAATTCCGGGTCGCGACCCTGCCAGGTGAAGAGAAGCGTATGTCCGCCGGGTACGGTCTCCTTGCGCGCCGCAGCGTGAAAGGCGGGGTACGTCGCCTGCATCCAGTCCTGAAAGTCGAGCCATGGCTGTTCCTGGCCGGTGCGAGGGTCGCCTGCAATTAATGTCGTCGTCTGGTATCGTATCGCCTCGCCAAGGTTGATTGCCGCTTGTTCGGCGTCGATTTCAGGAGCGTCGGGGACGATTATGACATTTGCCCCGGCCGTTTGCTGGCCATAATTGACGGTTCTCACAAAAATCACCGCCATCAGCAGACCGATAATAATCAAGCCGGCAATAAAAATATTCTTTACCATGATACGCTCCAGTTCGACGTCTTCCTTTTTACCCACCCATTGAAATAATGTTGTTGTCAGTTAGGCTGGCCGATCGCCATTTACGGTGACGCGCCGCATATGTCGGCGTTGGCCGGGATAGTCATTCAGGGCGTAATGCCAGCAACAGCGATTATCCCAGAACGCGACGGAATTGGCGCGCCACCGAAACCGACAGGTGAACCGCTCATCGCGAGAGTGATCAAATAGAAAATTTAGTAGTGGTCTACTTTCTCGACGGGTCATGCCAGAAAAACGCAAGGTGAAGGCCGGATTCACATATAGGCCTTTGCGGCCGCTCTCAGGATGTGTCCGGACAACAGGGTGTTCGAATTCGGGCGCATTCTCGGCCGTGACCGCCTGCATTGATTTGCGGGTCTGTACCGAGGCGCCGCGGTCGCTATATTCCCGGCTAGCCGAGTGCACTGCTTTCAGGCCGTCGAGCAGTGTCTTCATGCCCTCCGATAAGGCGTCATAAGCGGCAATTTGACTGCTAAATAAGGTGTCTCCGCCATAAGATGGGACCTCGACGGCGTAGAGAATTGAACCCAGTGCCGGATATTCCTGAAACGACATATCCGAGTGCCAGCCGCCGCCAAAATTCAGCTTGTCTTCGGGCTCCTTGATGATCTCCATCACTTCGGGATGTGCCTCCATGCCCGCGACATAGGGGTGAATATTCAGCGTACCGAACAATTGGCCGAAGGCTTTTTGTTGCTTCGGCGTCAGACGGTCCTGATCCCGAAAGAAAATGACATGATAATCGAGAAAGGCCTGTTTGACCGCCTTAAAGGCATCCGCCGTCAAGTCCTGTGTCAGGTCGATGCCACTGATTTCTGCGCCCAGTGCGCCTGATATAGGCTCGATATCAATCGATCTGCTCATTGTTGAAGTTAGGCATACTGGCGGGCGATTGTCTATAAATACAGTGGAACCGGCCCGGTTGAGGCCCGAATAATCAGTTTAAAGTCGAGCGTCTCGCGATCGGGTTTGCACGGATCCGGCGACATGAGTCGCTCGGCCGCGCGGCGTCCCATCTCCGCGACGGGTTGACGGATAGTTGTTAAAGGGGGCCAGACGGCAGATGCAAGGCGATTATCGTCATAGCCAACCACGGACAGATCATTGGGGATCTGGTAGCCAAGCGAGAAAGCCGCGGTCAGGACGCCCACGGCCATATCGTCATTGGCGGCAAAAATCGCGGTTGGCCGTGCTGGCAGACAAAGCAGTTTCTGGCCGAATACGATGCCAGAGCGCATCGTATAGTCGCCAGGCTCGATAAAGTCTTGCCGCGATGAGAGGCCCGCCTGCTGGAGTGCATCCATGTAACCGAGTTCGCGAACTCTTGCCGCTTTATGTCCGGCCGGCCCCGTAATCATGGCAATGTCGCGATGGCCAAGCTCGATCAGGTGTAGAACCAGATTACGCGCCGCCGCTCTTTCATCATGGTTGATGATCGGACGGCCGACATATGGACGCGTCGCCGATAGCGAGGCATATGGCGTATCGGTTTCGTTCAGGATGTTAAGGACTGCGATATCATCACAAAGTGGCGGTGTCAGAATGACACCGTCGGCCCGGGCCGTCATCAGGAAGTTCATCAGACGATCAAGTCGGTCACTTGCTTTCGGGTCGACATATTCCGGCAGCAGAAAATAGCCATTGGCGCGACAGGCCGCATAGATACCGTCATTTGCCGCGGCAATATATTCCGGTGCCGGATTGTCATACAGGTGCGCAATCAGAAAGGATTTTGCACCGGCAAGACTGCGGGCTGCGGGGTTCGGCCGGTAGCCAAGATCGCGGCTGGCCTGCATGACCATCTCCCGCTTAGTCTGGCGCACATTCGGCTCATTGTTCAACACGCGCGAAACGGTTTTCGCCGACACGCCGGCGCGTTCGGCGACATCCTCGATCGTAACAGCGCGTGGCAGACGGGCTGAGCCCATGAAAACTTCCTCCTGATAAGATAAGTCTTCCAAGAAAAGCGCTTTGGCAATCCTTTACCTCGCGGCGATCAACGCAATCAGTATTTTCAACAAGTATATAATCCGGTTACTTACTATTCGCCGATAGGGTCCGGGTTAGAAAATAAGGTGTCGACCCCTGTTCCGTCACGAGCCAGTCGAGCGGAATATCGTGTGATTCGCTGGGGATCGTTTCGATCACTTGTCCGGCATAAGCCAGCCCGCAGAGGAATGCCCGGCCTGTTTTGCGAATACCGGTGACAGCCCGATCATAATGACCCTGGCCGTAGCCTAGCCGGGTTCCTGATGTATCGACGCCCAGAAGAGGGGCCAGAATCAGGCTTGGTGTCACGCGTTCGGCAGAGGCTAGCGGCTGTTTCAGACCAAATTGGGCGCTTTCAAGCTGGTCGCCGGGTTGCCAGACACGAAATTGCATCGTCTGGTCCGGTCGCGACCAAGGCAGTGCCAGTGTTGCGCCATGCGCGTGTAATCGCTGCATTAACGGACGCGGATCGAGTTCCGAGCCGATCGGCCAGTAGGCAGATACGTGAGGGCCGAAACGGTCCAGCAGTTTAAGCGGAAATTTTTCGGCGAGCGTTTCGCCAGCATCAGGCAGGCGGGCCTGCAATTCCAGACGTCTTGCTTTGAGCGCCCGGCGTAATGTCTGCTTTGTCAGATCGGGCATGCTGGATCCGACTATGTCTCGGCCGAATTATAGGTGTCGAGGCCAACCAGAGCCTTGGCATAGGCCTCGGCCGAAAACGGCTGTAAATCCTCGGCTTTCTCACCGACGCCAACAAAATGTATCGGCAGCGCATAAGCCTCTGCGATCGCAACCAGTACGCCGCCTTTGGCGGTGCCGTCGAGCTTGGTCATGATCAGGCCGGTAATGTCGGCGCTGCTTTTGAACGCTTCGACCTGGCTGAGCGCATTCTGGCCGACAGTGGCATCGAGAACCAGGAACACCTCATGCGGTGCGTCCGGATCAAGTTTGCGGATGACCCGAATAATCTTGGACAGCTCCGACATGAGCTCTGTCTTGTTTTGCAGGCGTCCCGCTGTGTCGACAAGAACCAGATCAAGGTTTTCGGCCTGTGCCTTCTCGACGGCTTCATAGACAAGCCCGGCCGGATCGGCGCCTGTTGGTTTCGACATGACCGGAATGCCGGCGCGATCGCCCCACACTTTAAGTTGTTCAATGGCAGCCGCTCGAAACGTATCAGCGCCAACCAGCATTGCCCGGGCGCCCTGCTGCTTTAATTTGGTCGCAATTTTGCCGATCGTTGTTGTCTTGCCGGATCCATTGACGCCGACGAACAAAATGATGCGGGGTCTTGCACCCTCTGCGAAATCGATGAGTTGCTCGCGGGGCTGCATGATATCTTCGATTTCGCGCGCCAGAATCAGTTTGATTTCGCTGTCGTTAACATCTTTATTATAGCGGGATTTCGACAAATTCTCCGCAATTTTGCGGGCCACTTTAGCCCCCATATCGGAGCTTAGTAGCAGGTCCTCGAACTCTTCGACTGCGTCCTGATCAAGTTTTCGCTTGCTGAAAACGCCGGAAATACTCTGGCTCAGTTTCGAAGATGATTTGGAGAGTCCGGTCGAAAGCTTTTTGAGGAAGCCCGGCGCTTTTATCTCGCTATACGGGTCTGGCTGAGGTGGATCGGCAGGATCTATCGGGCTGATATCCCGGGCGTCTTCGTCCAGGCTTCCACGATCTGGGGTCGCGGTGTCCGGCGCGGCTATATCTAGGCTTGTGTCAAGCGGTTGGTCGGTATCAGTCTGCGGGGTGAGCGCCATTGTGACGGCCGCTGTCGTATTATCAGCATCTTGATCTGCGGGTGCCGCATGTGTTGCCGCATCTGGCGCCGGCGTGTCATCCTGCGCCGGCTTTCCGAGCTCGTCTGCTGACAGTTCGGGGCTGGCCATTGCCGCGCCCTCTGCCTTCATCTTGGCTTTCTTCTTATTCTTTCCAAACCACAATATCATTGAAGGCTTCCTATCAGACTGGTTCCATTGTGTCCTGTAATTTGGACCCCGGACAAGTATCCGGGCGTACCGGAGTCTGGCTCGGAAAATTGAATTTCCGTAAAATCTGCCAGTCGACCCCGGCCCGGACGTTCGACCAGAACATTGCAGGTCCGGCCAACATGTTTGTCGAGATGGCGGGTTAGCGCCAATTGACCTGCCAGCCGCAATTTCGCGGCACGCTGTTTGACGAGCGCCCGGTCGAGTTGGGGCATGCGGGCCGCCGGTGTGCCCGGTCTCGGACTGAATGGAAACACATGCAGGAAAGAGAGTCCGCACGCATCGATGAGATCAAGCGAGTTCTGAAACGCGGCATCGGTTTCGGTTGGAAAGCCGGCAATCAGATCCGCGCCAAGCGCGATATCGCTGCGGGCTTGGCGCAACCGATCGCAAAGCTCTATTGCAGCCTCGCGTCCATGCCGCCGTTTCATCCGTTTGAGAATAAGATTGTCGCCATGCTGCAGAGATAGATGCATGTACGGCGCCAGACGGGGCTCATGCAGTGCATCGACCAGCGCGTCGTCGATTTCTATCGCGTCGATTGAAGAGATTCTTAATTGCTGCAGGTCCGGCACCAATTTGAGAATGCGCTGAACGAGATTTCCGAGCGGGGGTTGTCCGGGCAGATCGGTTCCCCAGCTGGTCATGTCAACACCGGTCAGAACCACTTCATGATGGCCGGTGTCGACAAGTCTCTGGACCATCGTAACAACCTCGCCGGCCGGGACCGATCTCGCATTGCCACGGCCAAAAGGGATTATGCAGAATGTGCAACGATGATCGCAGCCATTCTGGACCTGAATATATGCTCGCGCCCGTCCGTCCATGCCGTCAATCAGATGGGCAGCGGTTTCACGAACAGTCATGATATCATTAACGCGAACTTTTTCGGTGCCTTCCAGTAGCGATGCAGGCGCCCATGTGCTGGCATCCATTTTTTCCTGATTGCCGATAACGCGGGTGACTTCCGGCATGTCGGCAAACATCTCCGCATCGATCTGGGCGGCGCAGCCGGTCACGATGATCGGGGTTGCTGGCGCATCCCTGGCCGCCCGTCGAATTGTCTGGCGGGCTTGTCTGACCGCCTCGGTGGTTACCGCGCAGGTGTTGACAATGATGGCATCCGACAAGCCTGCTGTTTCGGCATGTTTGCGCATCACTTCCGACTCGTAGCTGTTGAGCCGGCAGCCCAGTGTAATCACTTTGGGCGATTGCGGAGATTGGCGGGTGTTCGTCATGATTTTTAATGACCGATAATATGTTTCGGCCTGACCCGGCCTGGATATCAGGCCGGATTAGACGTCAAGCGTATCCTCTAATTCCACCGGGCCCGTCATCATAACGCGGCCCGTATCCTCTGGCCATTCTATATATAGGTCGCCGCCGTCAAGAATTAACCGGGCCTTGTGTTGGGTTCGACCCGTTCGTGCTGCGCAGACTAGCGCGGCGCAAGCGCCGGTTCCGCAGGCTTTGGTAAGCCCGACGCCTCGTTCCCAGACCCTCAGGCGGATGGTCTTGCGATCAATGATCTGGGCGAAGCCGACATTCGTCCCTTCCGGGAACAGCGTATGATTTTCAACAATGGGTCCAAAGGTTTCAATGTCGCAATTGTCAAGATTCTCGACAAAGAAGACGGCGTGCGGATTTCCCATTGAGACGACTGATGGATTCGGCAATTCTTGGATGGCACCAGTACTGAATCCGAGATCAACATCATCGACCTCCATCTTTGCCGATAGCGGGACGTCCTCCCAGCCGGTCAGGGGCGATCCCATATCGATAGCGACCAGACCGTCTTCGGCTCTGTAACCTTTTAGCAAGCCGGCATCGGTCCGGATCAGAACCTGATTGTCCTCAATTTCGTTCAGCAGCAAATGTGCCACCGCTCTGGTGCCATTGCCGCAAGCTTTGACCTCGCTACCGTCAGCATTCCAGATCCGCAGAAAAGCATTCGCGCGCAAGTCGGCCTGTATGGCCATGATCTGGTCGACCTTCATTTTCTTGGCGGTTGTCCTGAGATGCCGGACAGACGGGTCAAAATATTGTTCCCTTGCATCATAGACTGCAAAGGCATTGCCCGCGCCATTCATCTTCCATAATTTCATTTCGGTAGCCTCGCTGCACTGGTCCAAGCACCCAACTGGGCTAGGGCGGCTATAATTAGAAATGCCTCACTGGTCCAATGATGAAACAACACGGCCAAGATGGCTACTGCAATACAGCACCAATGCAGTTTCGTATGGGTCATCAGATAGCCAGGTAGCCGTCTCTTTTGTTCAATCGTGTTAAGACCGACATGGTTCCAGATTCGATTCATATTGGGGGGTCCGAAGACGTCCTGCAGGTCGCGCGGGTCAAGAATACCCGACAGTTCGGATAATTCCCGCACGCTGGTAAAGCCATTGGTTACATTCTGCTTGAGCTGCATGGTCTGTATCAGCCGTATAAATGCCGACAGAATGACAGATAGCGCAATGGTCAGAAGGGAGAGTGCGGACAACATAGGCTGTCTATAATGCTCCTGCATTAATGAATATAAAATTAGTAAATTGCAGGCCTATCGAGGAATAGCGACCCAGATATCGAAGTCGAGACACACCCCGTCCTGATATTTCCCTGCCGCGTCTTTCAGGGCGAAAAGACCGGGATCCTGGTCTTTGACAGCGACCAGCCGCAATCTCAGCGCGCCAATAGTGGCTGATAATTCCACCTTGTCGAGGACTTCGCTCCAGGCATAGACCGTGTCACCGGCAAATAACGGGCCGGCATGCGTGCCGCCATTGATCGCCAATATTTCCTGGGCATTGGCTAATCCGTTAAACGATAGCGCCCGGGCAATCGAGATCACGACGCCACCATAAATGAGACGTTTCCCGAACCGGCTCTGTTGCTGGCTATGGCCGTCAAAGTGCACCTTGGCGGTGTTCTGATATAACCGGGTAGCTGTCTGATGCTCAGCTTCCTCAACCGTCATTCCGTCGACATGATTGATTCGTTCTCCGATCGCGTAATCGTCGAACCGATCGGGCGAGCCCGACAGCGTATCGTCCCAATCTTCATACTGACGGTCAAAGCTTAGCTGCGTCGGGTCGACCGAGTCCGGTAGTGACGGGACCACGACCGTCGGACAGGGTGTTGCCGGATCTTTCTTATGCACCATCACCCAGCGAACATAGGACAGAACTTCAACATTATTCTGATTAAAACCGCTGGTCCGGACATAGACGACACCGGTTTTTCCGTTCGAGTTTTCTTTGACACCGATCACTTTCGAGACAGCTCGTAGTGTATCACCGGGATAGACAGGGTGCAGGAACCGGCCATCAGCATAGCCAAGATTGGCGACTGCATTCAGCGAAATGTCGGGGACGGTTTTGCCAAACACGACATGAAAGGCCAGCAGGGGGTCGACCGCGAGCCCGTCGAGCCCGACCGATCTGGCTATTGTGGCGGCGCTATAAACGGAAAAGCGGCTGCCGGTCAGGGCCCGGTACAGGCTGACATCACCGGTGCTGAGTGTGAGCGGGGTGGCATGGTGAATGTCCATACCGACTGAGAAGTCTTCAAAATAGTTTCCGACAAAGGATTTGGTCATCGTGGCGCGAAGCCTCTTTCGTGTGAAGTGATAGTCAGAGTGCGGACCTGTAGCATGCATGGGTTTTGATTATTGCGATATTGGCTTTCAGGCAGTGGTATCGCGGACCCTCGGGCTGTTATCAGATTATTTGGAGCAGATTTTCCGCCGGTCGACCGAGTGCCGCAGTCTTGTTGTGAATCCCGATTGGTCGCTGGATGAGGCCCGGATCAGCCGCCATTGCGATATAGATGTCATGATCACTTGCATCGTCTGGAATTCCGGCCCGCTCGGCATTCTGTTTGCGCAGGAAGGTTCTCGGCGTATCGGTCCCGAGCATGGCGGCGATATCTTTCAGCTCGTCGACGGATAGTCGTTCCGAAACATTCATATATTTCCGGATATTCGGCTCAATGCCTTTTTCCTGTAGCAGGGCCAGGCCTTTCTTCGAGGTTCCGCAACCAGGATTATGAAGCAGGATATAGGTCATATGTGTCTCCGGAATACACTAGAAGATGTAGGAAGGATTGCTCTCGCGAAAAGGGGTTATGGACATTGCTCTTATGGCATGGCCTTCTGTTATCAGGAGGAAGTTAACGCATGGCAAGTCAAGATCGGCATCCGGTTTATAGCGCGGCACAGGAATTGCTTCCCGAATTGAAACGTCGGGCTGTGGAAATGGAAGCGGTTCGCAGACTGCCGGCCGATATGGCACGCACAATGGCGCAGGCCGGGTTGTTCCGGCTGGTCGTTCCGGCGGCGTTCGGGGGCTATGAGGCGACACCGGCCGAAATTGTCGAGATCGTAGCGGCGATATCCGCGGCGAATGCCAGTGCCGGCTGGTGTGTAATGATCGGCGCCACAACGGCGATGAATGCAGCTTATCTCCCTGCAGAGATTGCCGAGGACATTTACGGCGATCCGCACGTGATTACAGGCGGTGTTTTCGCGCCGATGGGCAAGGCGGTCAGTGATGGCGACGATTATATTGTGAATGGCCAGTGGCAGTGGGCTTCGGGCTCGGAAAATTGTGATTGGCTGTGTGCGGGTGCAATAATTTATGATGGCGACGAGATGCGCCTTCTCCCGTCAGGGCGACCGGATACACGCATGATGATCTTCCCGCGCTCACAGGCTGACTTAATTGATAGCTGGCATGTGATGGGTCTTCAGGGCACCGGATCGGGTGATATGCGGCTTGATGGTATAAGGGTGCCAAAGGCACGCACTGTGTCGCTTGTCACCGACCGCCCAAATCAGCCTGGCGGTTTGTATGCGTTTCCGGCTTTTGGTTTATTATCGCTCGGTGTGGCGGCTGTGGCGATGGGCAATGCAGCCGGCGCCCTCAGTGATTTTTTTGATCTGGCATGTGCCAAGAAATCGCAAGGGTCGAGCAAAACGCTTTCAGAGCGGGCTAATATACAAGCAGAAATAGCGCGATTGACGGCGCAGCATCGCGCCGCCAAAGCGTATTTAGAAAATGAGGTCGCCGCGACGTGGCGCGTGGCGCAGGCCGAGGGCGACATCCCCGTTGAGCGGCGTGCCGCCCTGCGCATGGCATGTACCCATATGGTTCGGGGCAGTGCTGATCTATGTCGCTCGGTTTATGATATGGGCGGCGGGGCAGCCCTGTTCAGTTCCAGCCCGTTACAAAGACGGTTCCGCGACAGTCATGCCATGACCCAGCATATTGTTACGGCGCCGGCGACATGGGAGTTGACCGGTCGTCTTTTATTCGATCTGCCAACGGATGCAGCGATGGTCTAGCTGTCTTCGGCTGCATTTTCGATATCGGCGAGATCGCTTGGTGCGGCATCTGATACGTTTTCAACGGCCGCATTTGTGTCTGTTTTGCGTGGGGCTCTCCGGCGTCTTCTTTTCTCGGGTGCCGCTGCAATATTTGTATCCGCCATATCGTCATCCGACGCACGCGTATCTTCGTCTGCTGTTGCAGTGTCCGACATGGTCTCGACGCTGGCTTCGCCTGTCGCAGAGGGGGTATCAACATCATCTCCGCCCAGCGACGGCTCGCTGTCGCCTGCGGCTCTGGCGTCCTGCTGGTCGGCCTGTCGGGCTGCGCGCTCTTCAGCCCGGCGTAGCTCGCGTTCTTCGCGTTCGCGGCGCTCTTCTTCCTTATGACGTTCGAAAACCGTTACAATCCGCGCATAATGCTCCGCATGCTGGAACAAGGCCTCGGCTTTGACGCGGTCGCCTGATGTTTGGGCGTCCCTGGCATATTGCATATATTTCTCGAGGATCTGCTGGGCAGATCCTCTTATCCGGACCTCCGGCCCGTTACTCTCATAATGCCGATTGGGATTATTATTGTTATTTGTATTACTGCTTCCACTCGACCTGCGACGGCGCTTGCGTTGAATTGCCATTGGCAATCTTCCTAATCTTCAAGGCCCGGATGATCCGGACGGTTTACGCGCTATGGCCATTTTCTCTGCTGCTGTAGCGCTAGTTCAAAGCGGGCCGTCAACCTTGCCGTGCAAAGTGTCATGTCTCCGACTTTCTGCACTTCCTAGCCTGTTGGTTCGGATTCGCCAAGCCATTTCTGTCAGCTCCTAATGACGGCGATTGCCCGATCATTTTTGCCAAGGTCGGCGCGATGCTCGACATTGGCAAAACCGGCCGTTTCCAGCAGGCTCGAAACGCTGGTTCTCTGGTCAAAACCTATTTCGAGAACTAGCGATGCACCTGGTTTAAGACGGCTGGCGGCCAGAGATATGATCTCGCGATAAGCATCGAGCCCGTCGCGGCCACCATCGAGCGCGGATAGCGGATCGTGATCGCGAACTTCGGGTGCCAGCGACGCTATTTCCGCGGTCGCGATATAGGGCGGATTTGAAATAACCAGATCGGCGGTTTGCCAGACATCGGGGCTCGACCAGTCCCCAATATCGAACCGCGCCCGGTCCGCCATGCCGAGCGCATCGGCATTTTCGCGCGCCAAGCTCAGGGCGTCTGCGCTGGCATCGATCCCGACGCCCCGGCTCAGGGGGCGCTGGGACAGCAGTGCAAGCAGTAAACAGCCGCTCCCAGTCCCAAGATCAAGGATACTGACCGGCTTCGTCTCAGACAGTTTCTCGAGCGCCAGATCAACCACGATCTCGCTGTCCGTTCTGGGGATCAGGGCGCGGTGATCACTTTTTATCGATAGACCGTAAAAATTGCTGGTGCCGGTCAGGTGAGCGACCGGCCGGCGCGCTGCAACGTGCCGGATGGCGGTTTCATATTGCTGCGCATCTTGCGCCGACATGGTATTCGGCTCGTGTTGAATCAGGTCTATTGCCGGCAACCCGGTCGCCCATTGCAACAGGTTCCTGGCCACTGATAACGGGCTTTCTATGCCAGCTGCCTTTAGCCTTTGCGCGGCCTGCTGCATGGCCTGAGCATGGCTGAGCGGCATTAGGCATCCGCCTCCATGGCGGCTAGCCGTCGCGCCTGATCTTCAGCCATTAGGACGGTTACGACATCATCGAGTTTATCGCCGGCAATGACTTTATCGAGCGCATAGAGTGTAAGTCCGACCCGGTGATCGGTCATGCGGTTTTCTGGAAAATTATAGGTTCTGACTTTCTGGCTGCGATCACCGGATCCGATCTGTTCGGCGCGGGCTTCAGCGCGCTCGGCATCTTTTTGGGATCTTTCTTGCTCATACAGCCGGATCTTTAATTGCTGCATCGCTTTTTCGCGGTTTACGTGCTGGGATTTTTCCGAGCTGGTCGCAACCAGGCCGGTTGGAATATGGGTGATCCGGACGGCTGAATCGGTCGTGTTAACATGTTGGCCACCAGCGCCGGAAGCGCGCATCGTATCGATCCGGATATCTTCCTGGCGGATTTCGATCTCGACATTTTCCGGGGCGGGTAGCACAGCCACTGTCGCGGCTGACGTGTGCACCCGACCTTGTGTTTCAGTCGCCGGGACGCGCTGAACGCGGTGCACGCCACTTTCCCATTTTAACCGACCGAACACGCCATCGCCCTCAAGATTGGCAATGATTTCCTTATATCCGCCGACATCGCCTTCAGAGGCACTAACGAGATCAACCCGCCAGCCCTGTAATTGCGCATATCGGGAATACATACGAAACAGGTCTCCCGCGAAAAGCGCGGCCTCGTCTCCGCCGGTGCCGGCCCGTAATTCGAGTACGACATTTGCTGTATCGTCGGCATCCTTGGGCAATAGTAGTAATTGCATGTCGCGTTCGATATCAGGCAGTTTTTGCCTGAGTTCGTTTAGTTCTTCCTGTGCCAGTTCGATCATGTCTGCATCGCCGCTATCAAGCATGGCTTCTGCCTCGACCAGATCCTCCCGCGTTCGTAAAAGCATCTGGGCTTGTTCGACGACTGGTTTCAGCTCGGCATGCTCGCGCGACAGGGCGACGATTTCGTCGCCGTCGGTCGTCGCGCCCATGCGCGCTTCGATTTCGTCAAACCGTTCAATAACTTGCTCGAGCCGGTGTAGGGGAATAAGTGCCATGCACCGGCTCTAGCGGTTTCTGGTCTTTACAGGAAGACCCGAATTAGCTCGCTGACAGTCATTGCCATTAAGATCACCGACCCGATTATGAATAAAAGGAAGCGGGGCATAACATTCGGTGACAGGATCTGAACCAGTGAGTGGACCACGCGCAATCCGGCATAGGCATAGGCGAGGCTGAGAAGCATGCCGGAGGCGCCGCCCGTCAGGACGCTGAAAACCATTAGGGCATAAAACAGGGTCGGCTGTTCGTGCAGATGATTGTGATTGTCGGCAACGGCGCGGACATTGGCGGGCAAACGGTCGCCATAGGTGCCGGGATGACGGGCCTCGTTCGGATGGATTTTCGCGGCTGTCATCGCCGGCAGACGCGTGGCATACATCCACAATACAATAATCATCGTCCAGCTTATCAGCAGCAGAACCGGCGTAAGAAATTCGATATTTGTCATTATTACCTCCCTATTTTTCGGGGAGTATAGGCCGGTTTTCGATTTCCGAAACATGTCGCGGATGGAAATGCGCGGTCAAGAATGCAATGAAGGCGTCGATATCTTTTGCGACAATCGAATGGCCGCCCGGTCGCAGCCAGTATGACAATCGGTCGGCGGGCCTGAAATCAAGCATATTCTGGGCCAACAACCCGTTCACACGGAGCGCGTCATATGCTGGGCTGGCCGCCCGCGCGATCCGGAAGCTTGAATTCGGGTCGGACCAGACATCCCGACGGCCATTTCCGAGCAGAACCGGCTTCGGCGCCGCCAATGCCAGTAGGTAATGCTGGTCGAATGCCGGCCGCCAGCCGGTGCGTAACTCGTCTGCCAGACCGGGGCGTAGCCAGTGCGGGTAGGTTGCAGTCATTCGCAGAAGGGTTTCTCCGGTGTCGGACTGCGACGAGGCGGCTCCGGCAAAGCCTGATTGATGCGCAATAGCGGCCGCGATCGAGTCCGACCAGGCTGCTGCAATCAATGCCGATTTGCCATATCTCGAATGTCCCAATGCGGTGATCGCGTTGGCATCAATACGCGGGTCGCGGCCAAATTGTTCTGCGACAGCTGCGTAGGCATAAGCCCATGCCATCAGCGCACTCGACAGGCCGCTAGAACCGCGCATCGCGGCCATCGTGTCTTGTGCCGCGTCATTGCGATCCGGTACAAAGCCGGGGCCGTAAAAGCTGGCATAGCCGAACCCGGCCTGAATATAGGTCTCGAGAGGGGCTTCGGCGATATAGGGGCCAAAAATGGTGGTCGCAAAAAATCCGACCGCACCGTGAAGGGGTGAACCGTCACAGGTTTCGCCATCTGCGCCGGTCACGGGCTGATCGGGCAGCACGGCGCAATTATCAAGAAAGGTCTGGCTGATGATGAGCGGGACTGGCCGGTCTTTCGCATATTCTGGCAAAACGAGGATAACGGGAAATGACCGTGCCGTCGGTCCGGTGCCGATCGTCACGCGCACTTCTTCTAGGCGTGCCTGGCCAGATAAATATTCATCATTCAGAATTATTGGTTGCGATATCGCTGCGGGTAAACCCGTCGGCCATGGGCCGTACAGATCGGTTGCAAGCGTCGCTTTAATGCCGGCTCGGTCGAGGTTTGTGCGGAGCGGCGGCTGCGGCGCGGCTTTGTTTCCGGTTTCCAGGCTGGCATAGTTAAAACCAAGCATGGTACAAGATGCCATGCCCCCAAGGATTAACGCGGTTATTCCGATCAGGCTTATAAGCTGCAAGGCGCGACCAAGGACGTGGCCTCGACCGCTCATATTGTAAGCCCTTCGCGATGACTGTCAGTTAGCAGCATGGCGGCACTCCGTTTGCAGATCTACTTGGCCGCCTCGCTGCCGCTGCGCTGCTGTGCGAGCCGGTCTGCTTTGGCTTCGACCTGGGCGACAATATGATCAATCATGTCGGCGTTTGACAATTTATGGTCAGGCCGTCCTGAGACGTACATCATGCCGCTTTCCTTGCCGCCACCGGTGAAGCCGAGATCTGTCATTGCGGCTTCGCCCGGGCCGTTCACAACGCAGCCGATAATTGAGAGCGTT
>CBFHPC010000006.1:0-32978 GCA_965657655.1 Henriciella sp. | reverse complement strand
TTGAAGTCGCCCATAACCGCATCGCTCTGGATGTGCCGGCAAAGGGGGCGGAGTTCGATATTCTTATCGAGACACGCGATCGTCAGCATACACAGGATGTCATCGATGCATTGGTTAAAGCCGGCTATCCGCCGCGCACCAATTAGGTCGCCTGGCCGCTCTCGACATTGCAAGACCGGCCCGACTGATGCATCTGTAATCATTAACGAACTGAACCGGAGTTATACCTTGTTTCGAGCTTTTATGATTGCCAGCACTATTCTGGGACTGACGGCATGTAACCCGTCCTCTTATCGCGATAATATTGATACGGCGGATCCACTATCTTCGCTTCTGCCGTGGGATAGTAGCGGCGAAGGTGTTCAGGTGACCGATAGTGGACTTGAGTATCTTATCCTGACCGAAGGGCCGGAAGACGGCCTGTCACCGACCCCGCAAGACCGGGTTCAGGTAATGTATGATGGCCGCCTGAATGATGGCGCCGTATTTGACAGTTCCTATGAACGAAACAGCCCCGCCTCGTTTGGCGTGTCGCAAGTTATTCCAGGATGGACCGAAGGCCTGCAATTGATGTCAGAGGGTGATGAATTTATTTTCTACATCCCGAATGAGCTGGCCTATGGAAATCAGGCACGCGGTGATGTGATTAAAGCTGGCGATGATCTGGTCTTTCGTGTCGAGCTGCAACAGGTCATTCAGGCGCCGAAGCCCCGCGAGACCGATACGGCGGCCTGGGACCAGTTCACACCATGGGACTCGGCACGCGAAGGTGTGCAGTCTACCGGCACCGGTCTCGAATATGTCGAGCTTGAGGCCGGCCCCGAAGATGGGGCCAGTCCTCAGCCCGGCGACATAGTCGTCGTGTATTATGAGGGGCGTCTGGATTCGACAGGGCTTGTCTTTGATAGTGCATATTCGCGCGGGCAGGCGGCTTTGCTGCAGGCAGACCGTGTCATTCCAGGCTGGGTTGAGGCATTGGCGATCATGCGGCCGGGCGATCGCTGGTTAGTGCATTTACCTGCACAGCTTGCTTATGGTGACACCGGCTACGGCGATATTCCGGCCGACGCGGCCCTGAATTTCGAAATCGAGCTGATGGATGTCGTACGGCCTTCGAGCTAGACCCGGTCTCGGTCTGGTCCTGCCTTTGCGCCAGTCTCGCGCGCGAGCTTGTCCGGCGTTCCCGTCAGCTGCTGCTAATCGGGGGGCGGGAGGCCGTCATCATATAATTGACCGCATGATCATTCGATAGACGCCATTCGGCCAGGATTGGATTATAGCTGACCCCCTGGGGTGGGTTCACCTGTAACCCTGATTTCGAAAGCGGGGCTGCAACCTCGGAGGGTCTGAGGAATTTCTCGAACTCGTGGGTGCCGCGCGGTAGCCAGCCCAGAACATACTCGGCTCCGACAATGGCGAGGGCGAATGCGCGCACCGTCCGATTGAGTGTGGCGACAATGGTCAAACCGCCCGGCTTTACGAGGCTGGCGCAATCACTGAGAAAGCGCTCGGGATTGGCAACATGTTCGACCACTTCGAGGTTCAGGACAATATCGAATGGCGGCTCGTCATTTTCGATCAGCTCTTCAATCGTGCCGGCGCGATAATCAATAGTGAGCCCGTGCTGTTTGGCGTGCGTCATTGCCGTTTTGATGTTTGCCGTACTGGCATCAATGCCGGTGACGCTTGCGCCTAGCCGGGTCATTGGTTCGCTAACGAGGCCGCCACCGCAGCCAATATCAAGCAGGCGCAGGCCTTCAAAAGGTTTGCGGGTGCCGTTTGTGGTATCGAAATGCTGATCGATCATGTCCCGAATATAAGCCAGACGCGTCGGGTTGAACCGGTGCAGGGGCTTGAATTTACCGTGAGGGTCCCACCATTCGGCGGCGATTGCTGAAAATTTGGCAACCTCGTCGGGATCGATGCTGACAGTTTCAGGCTGACGTTTCGAAGCTGATGGTTTGTCTGCCATAAATGGTCCCTTTTGATTGCGGTTTACGATCTTGAGCTATAAAGACGCGTTTGAACTTTTCTTAGCTGATATTGGGCTTTAGGAGCGAGGCGGCAATGGCGCGCAGTGTTTTAAAATTTGGCGGAACCTCGGTCGCCGATCTTGAGCGTATTTCGCATGTCGCCGACATTGTGTCGGCGCGTGCATGCGCTGGCGAAAAAATAGCTGTCATTGTGTCGGCGATGTCAGGCGAAACCAACAAGCTTGTGTCTCTCAGCCGGGGCGCAGCGGGTGACGAATTGCAGGATGGTGATTTTAACGATGAGTATGATGTCGTTGTCGCATCCGGCGAACAGGTGACCAGTGGCCTGTTGGCGCTATCGCTCCGGCGACGCGGGGTCCGGGCACGCAGCTGGCTCGGTTGGCAGATGAAAATGATGACCCGCGAGGGACATGGCGCGGCTCGGATCGACAGCTTCGATGATGATAGTGGATTGGCAGAAGCGATTGATAGCGGCGAAGTTGCGGTTATCGCGGGCTTTCAGGGCATTAGCGAAAATGGCCGGGTCGCAACGCTCGGACGTGGCGGTTCAGATACGACGGCCGTCGCTGTGGCTGCCGCGCTAGCGGCCGATTGTTGTGATATTTATACGGATGTTGACGGTGTTTATACGACTGATCCTCGCATCGTGCCGAATGCCAAAAGGCTTGAGAAAGTGTCCTATGAGGAAATGCTCGAAATGGCCTCTTTAGGCGCCAAAGTTCTGCAGACCCGGTCGGTAGAATTGGCAATGAATCATAAGGTTCCCGTCCGCGTGTTATCAAGTTTTGCCGCGCCCGGAGATGAAAATCCCGGAACATGGGTCTGTAGCGAGGAGGAAATCGTGGAAAAGCAAGTAGTTAACGGCGTCACCTATTCACGAGATGAAGCAAAAGTCACTTTGCTTGGTATGGAAGACAAGCCGGGCATGTCTGCCCGTCTCTTCTCGCTGATGGCACGGGAAGGGGTCAATGTTGATATGATCGTTCAGGCCAATGCCCGGGGTGAAGGCCGCGCGAATATGGTGTTTACCTGCACCAGTGCTGACGCGATGAAGGCACGCGGCGTGCTCGAGAAACACCGCGACGAAGGCCTCTATGAAGACATTGATGTTACAAGCGACGTTGCGAAAGTGTCGGTCATCGGGGTCGGGATGAAGAGTCATGCCGGGGTTGCTGAAACAATGTTTGACGCGCTATTCCAGAAAAATATTAACATTGATGTCATTGCGACCTCCGAAATAAAGATTTCGGTATTGATCGATGCCGATTATACGGAATTGGCTGTCCGCGCCTTGCATACGGCCTTTGAACTCGATGTAACCTGAAGGCTCGTCAGCTGATAATTTATTATGCCAGATAGTTTTTCCATTCCCCGGCTTCTGATGAATCGCCTGCGAACGGTGATGGCTGAGGATGTTGATCCGGAAACCAGACTGCGAAGCGTTGTCCAGTTAATCGCGAATACCATGGTCGCCGATGTCTGTTCGATCTATCGCCGGGTCGATGACGGACGGCTGGAATTGCTGGCGACAGAGGGTTTGCGGCAGGATGCGGTTCACCGGACTTATCTGGCCGAGGGTGAAGGCCTGGTCGGTCAAATCGCAAAGAATGCCGAATTTCTGTCGATTCAAGATGCACCGCGCCATCCGAATTTTTCATATCGACCGGAAACTGGCGAGGATCCCTATCACGCTTTTCTCGGGGTTCCGATCTTGCGTGCGGGTCAGGTCATTGGTGTTCTGACCGTGCAAAACCAGTCCGACCGGCGATATCAGGATGATGAAATCGACAGCCTGCAGACAATTGCCATGGTTCTGGCGGAAATACTGAGCAGCGCCGAATATGATCAAGATGCGATCGAGTCAGCGCGGTCGCAGCGCGCTGTCAATTTGAAGGGACGGATCCTGTGCGATGGCATCGGGATGGGACGTATCCGTTTGCACGATCCGGTAATTAGTGCGGCGAAATTTTTCGCAGAGGATAGCGAGGTCGAAGAACGTCGGCTCGATGTCGCTTTCGAAGAACTGAATCTGTCGATTGACCGGCTTTTGGCGGCTGAAATCGGGGGGTTGTGGGACGAGCCGCGGGAAGTGATCGAGGCTTATAAATTGCTCGCCTCCGACCCCGCCTGGGCGGAACGCTTGCGTGAGGGCATTCGCAACGGATTATCAGCAGAAGCGGCGATTGACCGTCTGAGACGGGAGCATCGCGCGCGGTTCGAAAAGGTAAAGGATTCGTATCTTAGAGAGCGGCTGCACGATCTTGAAGATCTCGATAATCGATTGCTTCGTATTCTGGCAGGTACCGATGATGACTATTCGGCTTCCAGCCCGGAGAGCGACGTACCCGAAGTTCTGGTTGCACGTCGGCTCGGGCCGGCGGAATTGCTGGAGTATGGCCGGTTGAATCTAGCGGCCATCGTGCTGGAAGAGGTATCGACGTCGAGCCATGCGGCAATCGTGGCGCGCGGTGCTGGTATTCCGACGGTTGGCGGTATTAAGGGTCTGCTGAACCATGTTGCGCGGGGTGACATGGTGGTCGTTGATGGCGAAGACGGGTCGGTTCATATTCGCCCGGATGAGGCTTTGATCGAGGCGTTTGGCGAACGGAAAAAGCTATTGAGCGAGCGTCAGGCGACATTTCTGGCGTTGCGGAGTGAACCGAGTGAAACGCTCGACCATGTGCCGGTTAAACTCTTCCTGAATGCCGGCCTTGGCTTGGATCTCGATCATCTTGAAAGTACCGGCGCGGAAGGGTTGGGCCTATTCCGGACGGAATTCCAGTTTCTAATGTCGGATACGTTGCCGACAATGTCGGAGCAGGTCGCGCTGTACCAGACGGTGCTCGACCGGTGCGATGGCCGTCAGGTCTATTTCCGGACACTTGACCTTGGTGGTGATAAATTATTGCCGAATTTGAATGCTACAAGGGAAGAAAATCCTGCTTTGGGATGGCGCTCGATCCGGTTCGCATTGGACCGTCCGGGTCTGTTCCGGCGGCAACTGCGGGCATTGGTGCGGGCCGCCGAGGGCCGATCTCTGGCGGTCATGTTTCCGATGGTAACGCATGCATCTGAATTTCGGGAAGCCAAGCGTTTGCTCGAAAAGGAACTTAGCTGGAATCTTGCCAGGGGGTATACGCCGCCATCGGAAGTTAAGGTCGGTGCCATGCTTGAGACCCCCGCATTTGCATATGGTCTTGACGCGCTCAAAGGAGAAGTTGATTTCATATCGGTCGGGACGAATGACATGCTGCAATTTTTCCATGCAGCGGATCGCATGACCCCTATGATTTCGGATCGTTATAATTTCATCAGTCGTCCATTTGTCAGATTTTTGAAACAGGTTCGGGAAACCTGCGAAAATCTGGAGATACCGGTTTCGATTTGCGGCGAGGGGGCAGGGGACCCGTTAAAAGCACTTTGCCTGATTGCAATCGGCTATCGCGGCTTGTCGATGCCTGCCGGTGGTATCGGTCCGGTCAAAAGAATGCTGCGAAGCTTAAATTTACGTGATTTTCAGTCGGATTTTGACGATTTGTTAAACAACTCATCGCCATCACTTCATCAAGGTCTGTTAGAGCTTGCGCGGCGCCACCGGATAAAGCTATCAGACGATTAGGGACTTTGGGCTTGGCGATTGGAATTACTGGCGGATGGCTACTGACACTGTTGACCCGACATCAGTTACACCTGGCGAACAGTTGCGCCGGGCGCGCGAAGCGCTCGGCTGGTCGGTAGAAATAGCCGCACAGAAAGTTCACCAGTCGCCGGATTTCATTGACTCAATTGAAAACTGGGCCGCTGGCGAGTTGCCAAATTCGACGGTTATCTACATGCATCTGCGCAATTATGCGCGGGCGGTCGGTGTATCTCCGGATAAGATCGAGCGGGCGTTTCTGGACGGCAAGCCGTCGCGCAATGATCGTCACACCGAAATGATGGCGATCCTCGGAAAGGTGCCCAGCCAGATGTTCCTTAAGGGGGCCGTCGCAGCGGCCGCTGCCCTGTCGGTATCTGGCATTATTTTTCTCATGATACCGGGCGATGGCCGTGAGATAGAATCTGCGTCAGTCGCCAGCAAGGTCATCCGGACCTATGATCAGAGCGCATTCATATCGCGCATGACGCCTTCGGATGTTTCCGAGATTTCAATTCGGGCGGTGAGGCCGGCCTGGATCGAGGTCAGAGGGTCGGATGGTACTGTCTTTCGCAACAAGCAGATGGTTGCCGGTGAAGTCTATTTCCCGCGGATGCAGGCGGGGTGGACGATCACAACCCATGATGCCGGCGCGTTCGAGTGGCAGCTTGATGGACGCAGCTTTGGGGTCCTCGGGGCTGATGGAATGACAAAGTATGGCATTAGTATCGATGATGCTGCAGCTCGAGGCCGGGCAGAATTATCGTCGAACGTATCCGTTGCTGAGAATATCGGCACATCCAGTCAGTGACGATTTGGGCAGTTGGCTTTTACGCTCATTGAATGCTATCTTTCGCAGAGTTTATATTGACGGCTTTGGCGGCGTTGGCAGTGGTTGATTGCCAGGTTCCGAAACTGTTTGCATTCAGTAATATATGTTCGGGACACTCATGCTTTCTTATATCGCACTCACCAGGGCCGCGCAGTCGCCGGTTCAAATTTTTCTCTGTGGCGCCAGTCAGTGGGAAGACGGTCCGGATTTTCCGGCTGATGTTTTAGTCGCAGCGGCGGCCCAGAACTTTTCCGGATCGGCGGGTGAACTGGTCTATGCGGCCAGCTCTGAAGACGGGCTTGGATCGGTATTGTTCGGGATTGGCAGCGGTGAGGATGCCCTGATCGTTGCCGCCTTGTCAGCCAAATTGCCTGCTGGCACGTATCAGATTAACCATAGTGGCGGACTGATGTTTGAGCATATTGTGGCGGGTTGGGTCGATGGCGCCTACCGGTTTGATGCCTATCTGTCGCAAAAGGCCTCGCCACCACAATTATTTGTCCCCCCGGGCGCTGCAGGCGACGCCCTGCTGCGGGAGGCGACCGCCATTGCGGGCTTGCGGGACATGGTAAATACCCCGGCGCAAGATATGGGGCCACAAGCCATACACGACCGGATCTCGGAACTGGCCGGCCGGTATGGCGCCGAGGTTGAAGCGATTATCGGTGATGATCTGTTGAGCCAGGGTTTTCCAATGGTGCATGCGGTCGGGCGGGCCGGCTTCGAGCCCCCCCGGATCGTCCGGCTGATATGGGGTAACCCGTCCGATCCGGAACTGGCAATCGTGGGAAAGGGCGTCAGTTTCGACACTGGTGGTCTGAACCTGAAGACCGGCAATTATATGCGGCTGATGAAAAAGGATATGGGCGGCGCAGCGCACGCGATTGCTCTGGCCGAATTGGTTATGGGGGCCGGTCTGCCGGTGAAATTATGCCTCTATATCCCGGCGGTTGAAAATGCGGTATCGGGAGAGGCGTTCCGGCCGGGTGATATTCTTGAAAGCCGTCAAGGTTTGAGTGTCGAAATTGATAATACCGATGCCGAAGGACGCCTTATTCTCGCTGATGCGCTAACATGGGCGAGTGAAACCAACCCCGAGCTTCTGCTTGATTTTGCGACATTGACCGGTGCGGCCAGGGTGGCGCTGGGACCTGAACTGGTCCCTTATTTCACCGATGATGACGCCCTGTCGGATGCGATAAGTGGTGGTGGAGATGTCAGTGGCGACCCTGTCTGGCGGATGCCGCTTTGGCAGCCATACCTGAAATTACTCAAAAGCCCGATTGCGGATCTGGTCAACAGCGCGGCCGGCGGGATGGCCGGCGCAATCACTGCCGCAATGTTCTTGAAACAGTTTGTTTCGGTCCCGGCATGGGCGCATTTCGATACATGGTCCTGGCGACCTTCGAAATATGGCCGACCGGAGGGGGCGGCGGCCTGCGGGTTACGAGCGTCATGGGCGATGATTAGATCGCGCTATGGCTGATCCGGCTTGAGCTATTGCGATTAAAGCGGGCTGCGCTCGGCCCAGGCTTTCAGAATATGATGGGCAACGGCCATAGGCGGTGGGCAGTAGATGTCAGGATGCGTACCGGCAAGAATTTGACGCGCCGCGTCGCGGCTCACCCACTGGGCGGCTTCGAGTTCGTCCTGACTGACTGAAATATCGGTTGTTTCGGCCTCAATAATGATGCCGATCATTAAGGATGACGGAAATGGCCAGGGCTGGCAGAACAAGTATTCAGCGCTTTCCGGACTGGATTTTATCCCCGCTTCTTCTTCCAGTTCGCGGGATGCTGCCTGTTCGACCGTTTCTCCCGGTTCAACAAATCCTGCCAGTGCTGACCAGAAGCCGGCTGGCCAGCCATGGCCGCGCCCTAGCAGACATTGATCATCCTTGACGGCGAGCATTATCGCAACCGGGTCCGTCCGCGGGAAATGTTCGGCGCCGCAATTTTCGCATGCCCGTTTCCAGCCGGCCTCAACGACAATGCTCTCATGACCGCATTTGGCGCAAAAGCCATGATTACGATGCCATTCGAATAGACTACGGGCTGTTGCGGCGAGATTTGCTTGCATGGCCGGCAACTGGCTGGCGGCGGTTCGCATATCTAAAAATGTGCCCAATCCGGCGATTAAGTGATCGGCCTGTGTCAGCCCGCCACTCAGGTTTAAGGCAAAAACCGGTGTGCCGGCTTTATCCAACCCCATGAAAATGCTGGCGCCGGCTGTTTTTAGATCAAGGGCTTCAGGCCCGAGCCAAACTAGGGCGGATCCGTCATGTTCGACAAAAAGTTCGCCGTCTAGGAGTAAAAATATCAAAACATCTCGAGATTTCAGGGCATTAGAAATCCAGGCAGTATCGACCCGATGGTGAGCAGCGCGATTAATTGGACGAGATGCGAGCGGAAGATTATTAGAGTTTGCCATCAATCGATCAATAGCAGTGTTGTCCCCCTTGTCACGAGGCTTTTCATTCACGATATAGGGGACAGGAGGCTGGCGGCGGACGGACCGATCGCCAACCGGGTCAGGTCGGGAACGAAGCAGCCCTAACGATTTTGGAACGGGTCGCCGTCCAGTCTCCGCCGCGAAGCGTCGCGATACGCGGGCAATCATCCGGGCATCACCCAGATATGTGGTGTACATCGGCTCAATTTGGTTTGATAAGTTGTCGGGTCCGATCACGCCGAACGCACAATTTTAATTTCAGCCAGCCGGTCCTTGCGGCCATGTTCAACTTTCTGTCAGACACCTGAATATATGCACGACGAAACCGAAGACCATCCGAAAGACGACCAGACCTTTTCAATGTTCGAAGAGACAGAGATGGGTGATTCGGCGCCACAGAATTATGAAGTTCTAGCGCGCAAGTACCGGCCGCGTCTGTTTGTCGACCTGATCGGGCAAGAAGCGATGCTACGGACGCTACGAAATGCTTTTGAGACCGGTCGCGTTGCACATGCCTTTATGCTCACTGGTGTTCGCGGTGTCGGCAAGACAACAACCGCCCGGCTACTGGCGCGTGCCTTGAACTATACAAGGCCTGACCACAACAAACCGAGCGTCGATTTGCTGCCGGCAGGTGATTTTTGTGCGGCCATTATGGCGGGCCAGCACCCCGACGTTCTGGAACTTGACGCAGCCTCCCGGACCGGCGTTGCCGATATGCGGGATTTGCTCGATGGCGTTCGGTATGCGCCGAATTCCGCGCGCTACAAAGTCTATATTATTGACGAAGTTCACATGTTGTCGACGCAGTCATTCAATGCGCTTCTGAAGACTTTGGAAGAACCGCCGGAACATGTGAAGTTTATTTTTGCGACGACCGAAATCAGGAAGGTGCCGATCACCGTTCTGTCGCGTTGCCAGCGCTTCGATCTGAAACGACTGGATAGCGGGCTTCTGAGCGAGCATTTGGCCAAAATTTGCGATGCGGAAGGCGCAAATGTTTCGTCTGAAGGACTGGCGCTGATTGCGCGCGCCGCCGAGGGATCGGTGCGTGATGGCCTGTCGATACTGGATCAGGCGATTGTTCAGGCGATCGATGGTGCGCAGGTTTCGGCAGCCGATGTCCGCGACATGCTTGGACTGGGCGATCGGTTGCGTTTGCTTGATGCATTCGAGCTGGCTGTAACCGGTCAGGCACAGATCGCGATTGAAGAAGTGGCCGCACAGGTTCGGGATGGTGCGGATCCGTTGATTATCCTGAAAGACATGCTCGAGATTGCAGCGGATATTGCGACATTGCAGGCCGCAGGACCGGACTATACCCTGCCTGGCCCGGCCGATTGGACAAGCAAAACCGCGAAATTGGCAGCACAGATTTCACCGGCGCAGGCCCAACGTTATTGGCAAATTTTGCTGGCAGGTTATCGCGATACGCAGACGGCGCCGGAAGCAGAGACAGCGTTGCGAATGGTGATTTTACGGCTCGTGACGGCGGCCGGTCTGCCCTCTCCGGAGGAAGCGTTGGAGATGATCAAGGCGGGAGGGGCCTCGGGCGCCGCGGGAAAGTCCGAGATACATAAACCGGAAATGGCGCCGGAGCCGGCGCCATCCTGGACGTTTGCAGATTTGGTTGACCGGCTCGATGCATCGAAAGAGATCAGATTATGGGGCGAGGTCCGCCAGTATCTTAGAGTTTCTGATGTCTCTGATGGTCGTCTGGTTTGTGCCCTGGCGTCTGGCGCGCCGTCTGATCTGCTGCGTCGGCTGACAGATTTTCTCGAGCGCGAAACGGGTCGTGACTGGGACGTTCGGACCGCTGCGACCGATGCTGAAACATTACGGGAAGTTGTCGAGCGGGAACAATCAGAAAAGTTTCAGGCTGCTGGAAACATTCCTGAAATCGCCTCGGCGCTGGCGGAGTTTCCCGGCGCGGAGATTGTTTCAGTCGAGGAACGTCAGGCGGCAATCCATGCCGGCGATTCAGAGAATCCATAAATATAAACATCACAGGGGATGTAATTCGAACCATGACCGATATTTCAAAAATCATGCAGCAGGCGCAGGAAATGCAGGCAAAAATGCAGGATGCGCAGGCAAAGGTCGAGGCGACCGAAACCGAAGGCGTGTCAGGCGCTGGGTTGGTTCGCGTAACGTTGCGCGGGAAGGGAGAGCTCGTGTCGGTTAAGATTGATCCCAGCCTGTTGCAGGATGATGTCGAAATAATCGAGGATCTTATCAAGGCAGCGCACATTGATGCCCGGCGGCGACTGGATGATGCCGTTGCGACGGCGATGAATGAGGTCACGTCCGGCTTTGGTGGCATGATGCCCGGATTTAAAATGCCGTTTTAAGGTCTGTTGCCTTGGTTTAAGGCAACGAATCCGGCATGCTCCGGCAGTTCTGTAAAATTGGATTCACGATATGAGCAAGCACGCAGCTGGTCCGGAAATTCAGGGAATTATCGATCTGATTGCCCGATTGCCAGGGCTTGGTCCGCGATCAGCCCGCCGGGTCGCGCTTTTTCTGTTGAAACGTAAAGATACGCTCCTGCGTCCGCTGTCAGAGGCCATGATGGATGCAGCTGACCGAATTGAACGCTGCGGACAATGCGGCAATTACGATACGTTGCAGCCCTGTGCGGTTTGTCGTGCGGATGGACGGGATGACGGGCTGATCTGTGTCGTCGAAGACGTGCAGGATCTATGGGCGCTCGAGAGAGCCGGCGTTTTTCGTGGACGCTATCATGTTCTGGGCGGTGTTCTGTCGGCTCTGGATGGCGTCGGGCCGGAGGATCTGACGATTGGTTTGCTGGTCGAGCGGGTCCGCAAGCAGCAGCCGCGTGAAGTCATTTTGGCGCTGAACGCAACCATCGACGGACAGACGACAGCCCACTATATCGCCGAACAATTGCAGGACGCCGGAAGCGATGTCACCCGTCTGGCGCATGGTGTTCCGGTTGGCGGCGAGCTTGATCATCTTGACGAAGGGACGCTGGCAACGGCGCTCAGATCTCGGCGCACCTTATAGTTGTAATAGTTACACGCGTCCTAGTCGGTATGTTTGAGGCGATAAATGACGCCATCAAGATCTGCGGTAGCGAGAAAAATATTTTCTGGCGTTGATAAGACATCCCGGAACGGCAGGCCAAGGTCGCTGAGCAAGTCTTCAGTCGCGATAATGTTACCGGCATCATCAAGGTCAATTCGCACAAGTTTCTGTCCCTTGGGACCATTCATAGCGCCGATCAGAAGGTCGCCGCGCCATTCGGGGAATGCTGCTGTATCAACAAGTGTCATCCCCGAGGGGGCAATTGACGGCACCCAATTATAAATTGGCTGTTGCATTCCGTCCGCGTGGGTTTCGCGCGAGACGAAGGTGCCGTCATAATTGATCCCATAGGTGATTTCGGGCCATCCATAATTTTCGCCGGGATTGACAATGTTGAGTTCGTCGCCGCCCTTGGGGCCATGCTCATGCGCAAACAGGATCTGGCGTTCGGCATCGAAGACAAGGCCCTGAACATTTCGGTGTCCATAGCTGAATATTTCTGGCCGGCCACCCTCGCCAATGACCGGATTATCGTCGGGGATGGTGCCATCGGTATTGATCCGTACAATTTTGCCATGCAGTGAAGTGATATCCTGGGCGGCATCCATGTAGCGGAAACCATCACCGAGGGTGATAATAAGAGAACCGTCTGGAAGGAAACCGAGACGTCCGCCAAAATGATGGGTGGTGTCGCGCGGTTCGCCCAGAAATATTTCTGTGACATCGCTGATTGCGTCTTCGTCTTCAGACAGGGTTGCTCTTGAGACAGCAAGGGCACTCAGAGGATCGAGATTCTTCGCATAGCTCAGATATATCGTACGGTTCTGTTTGAAATCTGGGTCGATTGCCAGTCCAAGTAAACCGCCCTGTCCATCCACGAGAATATCGTCCGGCAGACCGGCCAGCGGAAGCGCCACGAGCTGGCCGTCGGCAACCCGTCGCAGGCGCCCTTCGCGTTCCGTCACGAGTATTGTGCCCGTATCGAGGGCCTGCATCTGCCAGGGGAATTCGAGATTGGTGGCAATCGGATGCAGCTCGTAACCCTGTTGAGACAGTATGGCGCCGTCTGGCGCCACTGTGATTTTACCGTTTACATCAGCGCATGCGCCAAGTGCAAACAGTCCGAAAATGAAAGGTATGACGATTTTCACAATAAGGGTCACTTTATTATTTATTCTTCTGACGTGGTCTTTGGTAGATAAGATGATGTCCTGATTTTTCCAGTATTGTGCACTGATTAACTTTGTTCCGGACTTGGACTGAGCTTATTTTTGGCGATCCGGGGAAACCGTCTATCTTCGATTTACGGCATGGCGAATTGGCGGGGATTGCAATGCAATATTTATTTTTAATGCGCTTTCGGGCCCGGCTCATATCGGCTGTTGTTAGCCAACATATCACGGCATCAGGAAAGCTGACCTATGAACTGGCTGGTTGTGACGAATTTCGTTAGACTGTGACCAGACGTCTGGGCGAGGAGACTGGAATGACAGGTGATTCAGCGCTGGTGCTGTTTTCGGGCGGACAGGATTCGACGGTATGTCTGGCATATGCGCTGGATCGCTATGCGCGTGTCGAAACCGTCGGTTTCGACTATGGCCAGCGCCATGACGTTGAAATCAGCTGCCGTCAGAACGTATTACAGGCGATTCGGGATAATTTCCCGGACTGGTCGGTGAAACTTGGTGACGACCATATGTGCGACCTGCGTGGGTTTGGCGCGGTCAGTAGTACGAGTTTGACGCGCGAGACCGAGATTGAGATGGATCAGACCGGGCTGCCATCGACATTTGTACCCGGCCGAAATCTGGTCTTTTTTAATTATGCCGCTGCCGTGTCGTGGCGTCGCGGGATCAATCGCCTGATTGGTGGTATGTGCGAGACCGACTATTCCGGCTATCCCGACTGCCGGCGGGCAACACTGGACGCGCAAGAAGTGGCGCTGCAAAGAGGTACAGAGCGACCTTTTAAGATCGAAACCCCGCTGATGGCGCTCGATAAAGCGCAAACATGGGCGCTCGCCGAGGATTTGGGGGGCAGCAAGCTCGTCGAGATTATCGTTCGGGATACGCACACATGTTATCTTGGGTCGCGCGAGACGCTGCATGATTGGGGCTATGGCTGTGGCCATTGCCCGGCTTGCGAATTGAGAGCTGCCGGTTTCAAGGCTTGGAAAAGTGAGTTCGCCGCGTGAAGATTTATAGCGTCAAAGAGGCTTATGTGACACTTCAGGGTGAAGGCGCACAGACCGGACGAGCCGCCGTGTTTCTGAGATTCTCCGGTTGTAACCTCTGGAATGGTCGCGAGGCGGACCGGTCAAAATCAGTTTGCCAGTTCTGCGATACTGATTTCATTGGGACTGACGGTCTGAATGGCGGACGTTTTCAGGGGGCCGACAGTCTCGCAGACCATATTAGCCGGGTTTGGCATGACACACCGCGGTCTGGTGGGCGCCCCTATGTGATCTGTACCGGAGGGGAGCCGCTATTGCAGCTTGATCGCGCGGCTATTGCAGCACTGAAAAAGGCCGGCTTCGAGGTCGGTGTCGAAACAAATGGCACGATCGCAGCGCCGGACGGGCTGGACTGGATCTGTGTCAGTCCGAAAGGCACAGCCGCCCTGAAACAGCGCAGTGGCAACGAGCTGAAGCTGGTCTTTCCGCAAGACGAAGCGGCGGCGCAACCGGCCCGTTTCGAAAGTTTACATTTTCAGCACTTTTTCCTTCAGCCTAAAGATGATACGGCAACGCGAGATAACATCGCTGCCGCGGCGGCCTATTGTATGAAGCAACCAAAATGGCGACTAAGCTTGCAAACGCACAAATTGATCGGCCTGCCTTGAGCTTGTCTGGGCAGGTTTTTGAGATCACGAAGTCAGTTCGCTTCGAGGCTGCTCATTTCATGTCGAGCTCGCCTGAAGGGCACCCCTATCGTAATATTCACGGACACTCATTCTGTCTGGAAGCAACGATTGCCGGTAGCCTCGATGATGGTCAGGACTGGGTCGAAGATTTTTCTGTGTTTACAGACAAGTTGAATGAGATCGCGAAAATGCTTGATCACAAACTTTTAAACGAGATTGAAGGCCTCGGTGTGCCAAGTCTCGAGCGTCTTTGTGTTTGGGTGGCCAATCAGCTCCTCGTTGATTTTCAAGGCCTGCAAAGTGTTGTGATGTCTCGCCCCAGCCTTGATGAACGCTGCAAGCTGGTTATTCCGGGCGCCGCGAATTCTGGCGAACTGCCGCCGCAAGACTGACTTTGCCGCTTCCCGGCTTTAACGGCTTGGGCTGATTGTCCGATGGCGCCCATCCCGAAAGCCAGGCAATGTTAAAACTTGCCCTGACTTTTCCGTCTGCATCACTGAACCGGTCCTGATAAACTTCACAGGTTCGTTGCAGCAGCCGGCGCGAGAGGGGGCGTCTTTCCTGCCCCGGTTTTGCAACGAATGCTGCCTGTTCCCCGCTACCTCTCAGGTCGGCTAACAAATTCATCGGATGCTGATAGCGAACGGTGATATGATCAATATCAGCGACGGGCAGGGCGAACCCGGAGCGCTGTAGCAGACCGGCAAGGTCTTGCAGTCCCGCGAGCGGCGACAGGCGCGGGCTGATGCCGGCAGTCAGGCTGCTTTCGGCTTCAATAAGGCTGGTGCGTAACTCCGACAGGGTTCCGGCGGCAAACAGGCAGCCAAGGAAAAGGCCATCAGGTTTAAGCGCCTTGCGGATCTGGATTAAGGCGCCGGGTAAATCATTCACCCAATGCAGGGAGAGTGCGCTGCTCACCAAGTCGAAACTTCCGTCTTTAAAAGGAATGGCTTCTTCGTCGCCCTGAACTGTGGCGATGCCTCTGGACTGGGTCTGGCGGGCCAGGGAGGCAGCGCGTTCAAGTGCGATAACCTCGTCGATCCGCTCGTATTGCCGCAACGCGGCAGACATCAGGCCATGATGGCTGCCGAGGTCGAGGGTGGTCGGGAAACTGCGCGAGATGTCGTCTAATCTACTGATTAAATCGCTAGAAATACGTTCGATTAGAAAGTCATGCTGATCGAGCTGTGCCGCGGCGCGATTACGGTTCTGCGCCACGCGCTCTCGGTCAAATATTTCGAGAGACTGGGGGTTGGTTTGGGAAGCATCGGTCATGAGCATTGATATGCACCGAGTAGGGCGGTTGGCAAAGGCCCGGGCCTCGTTTGCCGCAGAATTCTTTTGGCCGGCCCGATCCTTGCTGACAGGCGAGTTAAGCGTCAATGGCGGACTATTAAGTGCTGACGAATTTTCGGGTCTGGCGTTTCTGGACAGAAGCTGTCGTCTTTGTGCCAGTCCTTTAACTGATTTTTATGGTGCTGAAACGGCGTGCGTATCGTGTCAGGCGAGGCCACCGGTATGGGATCAGGCACGCGCGGCGGTGGTTTATGATCAGACGTCTCGCGCGCTGGTTCTAGGGTTGAAATATGCCGGACATCGCGGCGCCTTGCCCTTCATGGCGAATTGGATGGTTCGGGCCTCCCGCGACCTGTTGGTTCAAACAGACTGGCTGATGCCGGTCCCGCTTCATTATCGGAGGCTGGTTAAGCGGGGCTTTAATCAGGCTGTTTGGCTGGCCCAGCCTGTAGCCAGAAATGTTGGTGTTAAACTTTGTGTTGATGGGCTGGTGCGGTCGCGTGCGACGGAAAGTCAGGGCGGCAAAACCGGCAATCAAAGGCGACGGAACGTGGCCGGTGCATTTTGTGTTCGCTCGGCGCGGCGTCGGAGGCTTGAGGGTAAGGTTGTAACGCTTGTTGATGACGTGTTAACGACGGGGTCGACTGTTGCTGCGTGTACTGTCGCCTTGAAAGATGCGGGCGTTCAAAAAGTCAATGTTTTGGTGTTGGCGCGCGTTGTAAACGGGACGCATAATCCCATATAAGCCTAGTCAGAAACGGGGGGCATTGAGATGAAAGTGACCGTATATACGAGACAGTTTTGTCCTTTTTGTACGATGGCTTTGGACCTATT
The DNA here is from genome assembly GCA_965657655.1 of Henriciella sp. Taxonomy (GTDB): domain Bacteria; phylum Pseudomonadota; class Alphaproteobacteria; order Caulobacterales; family Hyphomonadaceae; genus Henriciella. The sequence continues at coordinate 16,024 of CBFHPC010000006.1, read as the reverse complement.
GGGGACGAAGGGGGTCGAAATTCTCGAAATCGATGCCGGCATGAATGCGGCAAAGAAAAAAGAGATGGTGGAACGCTCCGGGGGCGGGCGAACATTCCCGCAAATTTTTCTGGGGGATACGCATATTGGTGGCTGCGATGATATGATGCTGCTGGAGCGGACGGGAAAACTGGATCAGATGCTGCAAGGCTAATCGTCGTTTTTTGAAATGATACATTACGCATTAATATGTCATGATTGCGATGCCCAGTTCGAGGCGTGGTTTGGATCGTCAAATGCCTATGACGAACAGGCGGAGGCTGGATTGCTCGAGTGCCCCGAATGCGCGGGCGGTCATGTCGGAAAGCAGATTATGGCACCGGCGGTTTCAGGCACAAAGAAGACTGAAAGCGGTAAATCGGCGGAGGCCTTTAGAAAATTTGCTGCGAAGGCCCGCAAGCATATTGATACAAATTTTGATTATGTCGGCCGAAAATTTGCGGATGAGGCCCGCGCGATGCATGCCGGGACAATTGAAGCCCGGCCTGTTTGGGGCGAGGCCACAATGGCCGAGCAAAAATCCTTGCAGGAAGAAGGCGTTGCAGCCGCGCCGCTTCCGGCCGCATTCGTCCCAAGGCAGAAACCAAGCGACAAGGATGTGAATTAAATGACATCATTATCACAAAGGAAGAGCGAAGTATGGCGTCCGCCCGTTTGTGGCCGGCAAAACTCTTAATCAACGATTTCATTGCATGCGGCAAAACAAAGCCATTTTGTAAAAATGTTTTTTTGGTTTTTCGATTTTGCCACCTAAATATATAAAATCCTAACTTTTCCAGCCTGATGTGGTTGCATCTGCACAATTATTGTATAGTTGTCTCAAAAGATCATAAATACATGTAATGAGTTTGACAAAATCGAACTTTATATTAGTAAGGGTTTATAGAATGTACCTATTTGGAGATTTAAATACATCAAATCGCATGTCTTAAAGTGTAGTTTTATACACTAATATTATAATCTCCATCATGAAACTGGCATCCGCGTGCGTCCCCCCCACCCAGCCTGCGGAATTGTCAGTAGGGCCCGCCAAGCATGTCCCCGCAAGGCGGGCCCGTTTTATTTAACGGTTCCTCAACGGTTCCTCAACGGTTCCTCAACGGCCCCCAACATCCCCCAACGGCCCTCTTAGGCGGCCTTCTATCGTGTTGGATGTTGCGGGCGCCGGGTGAAATGCGGTCCCGTTTTCCCTGTAAAATCCTGCGTTAGGCAGGTCCTGAGAAGACAGTCCTTTTCTGTCAGGATAAATGTCGATATGACTGGTGCTATGAAAAGGCTGTGGCATTGGCCCATTGATCCACTCGCGCGTACTGTGCGATTGGTGCTGGGCGAAAAAAATTGGTCGTTTGAGTCAATCGTCGTCAGACCGTGGTCGCACGATCTCGAGCTCGCGGCCCTCGCTCCCGGCGCGACTGCGCCGGCTATGACCGATATAAATGCCGATATCAGACTGACCGCGATTGGTAGTCTAGCGATTTGTGAATATGCTGAAGAGGCGCAGCCTAGCCCGCGCCTGTTGCCCTTCAATCCGGTCGATAAGGCCGAAGCCCGCCGGTTGTGGCAATGGTCGGAGGAAAATTTCGCCGGAATTAATAACACCTTGCTGGAGGAGCGGATATCGCAACGTATCAGACGGGAGAGCGAACCGAATAGCGCTGCCTTACGGCAAGGCGCACATGCCTTGAATAATCGCCTGACATTTCTTGACGCCTTGTCAGCTGACCGGCCCTATCTGGCCGGCCGGCATTTAAGTCTGGCTGATTTGTCAATCGCGGCACATTTATCGTCATATGATTACTTTGGTGACGTGCCATGGCATACCTGCCCCGATTTGAAGTCATGGTATGCGCGAATGAAGTCGCGGCCGTCTTTCAGGGCGATTCTTTCAGACCGCCTCGATAATGTGAAGCCGGTTGAGCATTATGCTGATCTCGATTTTTAACCGTCTGTCTCATCATGGCTGATGATTTAACGGGCTGGCTTAACACCGAAGCGCGACGGCTTGGCTTTGACGCTGTTGGCATTGCGCCTGCAGATGAGGCGTGGCCGGCCGCAGAGCGATTAGAGGCATTTGTCGAGGCGGGATATCATGGTTCTATGGCGTGGATGCAGGACACGCTGGAACGCCGGAAAACGCCAACAGCGATGTGGCCGGAGGCGCGGTCGGCAATCGTCGTGGGCATGAATTACGGCCCGGATATCGACCCGCTTGGCGTGCTTGAGAGGCCTGATCTTGCCGGTGTCTCAGTCTATGCAAAAGGCAGCGATTATCATGATGTCTTGAAGAAGCGGTTAAAGCAGCTGGCGAGAGGATTTGTCGCGCGATCCGGCCAGCAGGTTAAGGTTTTTGTCGATACGGCGCCTTTGATGGAAAAACCGCTCGCCGCCAAGGCCGGGCTCGGATGGCAGGGCAAGCATACCAATCTCGTTTCGAGGGGGTTCGGATCCTGGTTGTTTCTTGGAGTCATGCTCACCGATGCGGTCTTGCCGGGCGATGCTGAAGAGGTCGATCATTGCGGGTCGTGTCGGGCCTGTCTTGATATCTGCCCGACGGATGCATTTCCGCAGCCTTATCAGCTCGATGCCCGTCGATGCATTGCCTATCTCACCATTGAGCATCATGGGACGATCCCGCATGAATTCAGGCGTCAGATCGGAAACCGGATTTATGGTTGTGATGATTGTCTGGCTGTGTGTCCATGGAACAAGTTTGCCGTGCAGTCGCGGGAACAGGCCTTATGGGCCCGTCTTGAATTGCAGTATTTAAAGCTTGCCGATTTAATCGAGCTTGATGATGCGGCCTTCCGGACCTTGTTTGCGGGCTCCCCGATAAAGCGCATCGGGCGCAACCGTTTTATCCGGAATGTTTTGATCGGTATTGGTAATTCCGGTGATCGGAATTTCCTTACCGAAAAATTCTTTGCGTGTCTGGCTGATCCTGATGCCACGGTCCGCGCAACGGCAGTCTGGGCTCTGCACTGCCTCGATGAGAATCGTTTTGAGTTAGAAAAACTCAGGCATTTGCCGCATGAAACGGACCCTGTTGTGGAAGCGGAATGGCGATGTGAGACTGGTTCGGGCCAATGAGATACTTGCTCGCCCGTTTTAAACAATTGCTCGGTAGGGGGCTTAAACTCCTCGTGGCTGTTCTGCTAATGGCGCATCTCTATCTGGTATTGACCAAATGGGTGCCGGTGCCACTCACTGCGACTATGGTTCAGCGAAGCCTGCAGTCAGACGGTATCGTGCGTGACTGGGTTCGGATAGATCAAGTGTCAGAGCATTTGATCACGGCAATCATTGCGGCTGAGGATACACGGTTTTGCCAACATTCCGGCATCGATCTGGATGCCATCAGAACGGTTCTGGCGGAACATCGCGGGACAGGGCGGTTGCGGGGCGGGTCAACCATCACGCAGCAGACCGCAAAGAACGTGTTCCTCTGGAATGGCGGCGGTGTCTGGCGTAAAATCCCGGAGGCATGGCTAGCGTTGCTGATAGATATCTATTGGGGCAAACCGCGCGTGATGGAGGTCTATCTGAATGTCGCCGAATGGGGTGATGGATTATTTGGGGCCGAAGCTACAGCGAGAGAGGTTTTCGGTAAGCCGGCGCTCGACCTTACTGTATATGAGGCATCGCTAATGGCCGCGGTTCTGCCAAGTCCGAACCGCTGGGAGATGCGTCCACCCGGACAATATGTGCAAGAGCGTGCTGCGACTTTGCGGGCGAGGATGACGGTGGTGTCGCAGGACGGGCTGGCAGATTGCCTGTCCGGAAGCGATTAGCGTTCGGCGTCACGCATCCTGAATGCCTCGTTGAGTTCGCCGCGCAGTAGCAGGACGTCGATATTGTCCGGTTCGGTGATTAGAAGCCGGTCCAGGTCGGTTTGCGCTGCTTCAAGCGCATCGGTTTTGAGATAGGCCCGTGCCCGCAATAGGCGCGCATCGGTCAGACCGGGTGCGAGTGACAAGGCGGCGTCAAGATCGTTCAGGCCCAAAGCCCAGTCGCCGATCGTGAAATAGGCTGCCGCGCGGTCGATATATATAAAAGGGTCTGAAGATTGTAAGCGTAGCGCGGTCGAAAACGCAGTTAATGCTGCCTCCGGATAGTTTGCACTCAGCCATGCATTACCCGCCTGTGTCATAAAATGAATACGCTGGTTGAGTGCGATCGGGTCGGCCGCATTGGCGAGCGCCTCGAGCCGGGTGGCACCTTCGCGTATCCGGCCCATTGCGATGAGCGCCATCGCATTACAATAACGGGCTTTCGGCCGGTTGCCCGCCATCAGCCAGGCAAGGCTGTCTTCATAGGCTTCGCTGGGCGCCATCGAGCTGCGTTCGAGGCAGGCGTCTAATCGGCGCTGTTCGTCTTGTATATTGAGCTGCAAGGCTGACTGGGACACGTGCAGGGAGGTCGCTAGAATGGCGAGGAGTGACATGCGATTTGACTTTCTGTAGGCCAGTAACTTTGGTAAACGAAAGGGCCGACATGTGAATATGCGTTTATCTCCCGCCCCCCTTTTTCTTTTTGGCGCGGGGTATTCTGGCCAATATCTTGCCAGAATATGGCAGGGGCCTGTTTATGCATCATATCGGTCGGAATCGTCGCGGGCCTTGATTGACCGGCTTGGTCTGATCGCGGTTGACGCGTTGTCGGCCAAGGCCATCGCGGCCATTATCGGCGGTGCGCACGTTCTGGTCTCGACACCGCCTGACTCGGATGGCTGTCCGGCCCTTCGAATGCTCCACCCGGTTATCGGGCAGGCCGCCAGCGTCACCTATCTGTCGACAACAGGGGTTTATGGTGATCGCGCCGGCGGTTGGGTGTTCGAGACGACGCCGCCCCGGCCCGGGCAAGCGCGATCGCAGCGCCGGCTCGCCGCCGAGCAGGACTGGGCGGCAATAAGACCGGATGTGTGCATCGCGCGTTTGCCCGGTATATATGGCCCCGGGCGCTCGGCATTTGACCGGCTCGCGCAGGGGGCGGCAAGGCGGATTATTAAACCACAACAGGTATTTTCCAGAATACATGTTGAAGATCTTGCAACAGCTTTACTGGCTCTGATCCAGCATGATGCAAGTGGTGTCTTTCATATTTGTGATGATGTTGCGGCCCCGCCACAGGATGTCATTGCTTTCGCCGCAGCCTGTCAGGGGGTTGATGCCGGCCCGGAAATACCAATTTCTGATGCATCGCTGTCGGATATGGCACGAAGTTTTTATGCCGAGTGTAAACGCGTTTCAAATTCGAAATTGAAGGCGGTAACCGGCTGGACGCCGCGCTATCCCAGCTATCGGGAAGGATTGACGGCGATACAGGCCGAGGCAAAAGTCGGGCCAGATTAAAGCGCAGAACCGCGATTAGGGGTTGATGATCACTTTGCCAACGACATCCCTGTTTTGCAGCATGCGAAACCCGTCCAGCGCCTGGGTTAGCGGAAGGCATGTGTGCACCCGGGGGCGTGTTTTTCCCTCTCGCGCCCATTTCCAGATCTGTTCAACATTCTGCCGGCCAAGCTCTGGCAATTGACGGCCGAATTCACCTGCCCGCACGCCGACGACCGAAAACCCTTTGATTAGCGGCATATTGCTGGCCACTGTCGCAATTCGACCTGAGGTGAAGCCAATCACCAGAAGCCGGCCATTAAAAGCAATACAGCGGACCGATTCGTCAAAGATGTCGCCGCCGACCGGATCAAATACCACATCGGCGCCGCGCCCATCTGTTAGCGTCTTAACCTGCTCCCGGAAGCCGTCTTTGGTGTTTATGACATGATCGGCACCGTAATCCGCCACGTCGGCAAGTTTTGCGTCGCTGCCGCCGGTTGCGATGATTTTAGCACCGAGAATGCGACCGACATCAATTGCTGCCATGCCAACACCGCCGCTCGCACCATGGACAAGGAGTGTTTCGCCGGCCTGTAAATTGCCACGTCGAACGAGCGCGACATAGGCGGTCAGATAAGCTGCAGAATAGGATGCGGCCTGGTCATAGGATAATGTCTCGGGTTTGAGTTGTAGCCCGTCAGCCGACGCTGTCGCATAGGTTGCAAAGGCACCGAAGCGGGCCCCGCCACATACTGCGTCGCCGATCCTGAAATTGGTGACATCATCGGCCATAGCAACAATGTCACCGGCCATATCCATACCGGGAGTAAAAGGCGGGTCGAGTTTGAGCTGATACTTTCCCTGACAGAGCAGGATGTCGGGAAAATTTACGCTGGCGGATCTGACCCGGATTAGAACCTCGCCCGGGCCGGGCTCGGGTTGGGATACATCCCGGACAGCAACACCAGAGAGGTCATCACTCAGAGCCGTACAGACAAGCGCCTTCATTTGATCTTATGTAATTCTTCGCGCACCAGATCAGCAATCTCGATACAGGCCTGTTTGGCGGCAGGAACAACATTTGTGAAGGCGGTGAAGGCGTGAGCCAGCTCGTCATAACACTTGAAAGTGACCGGCACCCCTGCGTCTTCTAGTTTTTTGGCATAGGCTGCGCCATCATCGACGAGCGGGTCGAAACCGGCAGTGGCGATAACGGCGTTGGGCAGGCCGGCGAGCCGCGGTTCCAAGCCTGGTGATAATAAAACTTGCGCACGGTCGAACTCGTTATCCGGGGCGTATTGCTGCATGAACCAGTCCATCGTGTCCGATGATAGCGGGTAGGTTTCGCCATAAAGGGTGTTTGACGGAAACTCGGCAATTAGATCGGTTGCCGGATAAATAAGAAGCTGCAGATCAGGCATTGGCTTGTCCTGCCGGCGCATGTCCTGCGCGATGACGGCGCTCAAATTACCGCCCATGCTATCGCCACCAACCGCGACATGCCCTGGCCGCGCACCGAGCGATTCCGCATTTTTCAGGCACCATTCATAGGCATCGATTGCGTCTTCGAGACCGGCCGGAAATTTGTGTTCCGGCGCGAGACGGTAATCCACCGAGACGATCGGACACCCGATTTGCCTGGCGAGGATCTGGCAAAATGCGTGACATGTGTCGAGGTCGCCAATAACGCCGCCGCCAAAATGAAAATAAGCCATCACCGGGAGACTGGCATCGAGATGTTGGGGGGTGTAGATCCGGACCGGAATAGTGTGTGATCCGCGTGATGGAATCGTGTCGTCCCGCCATGCAATATCTGTTGCGTCCGGGGCTGCAAGCATGGCGAGCCCGGCCGCCGAACCGGCCCGTGCAATGTCGGCCGGTAGCGATGACATGGGCGGCGATTTTGCCGCCTGATAGGCGAGTAGCTGGAAATTTGTATTAAGTTTCCGCCCACCGATCATAACCGGCTCTCCGCCAGACATCCAGATTTTGAGGCGGTCAGGTAGGCGCATGATAAGCTTTAAAATTAGAATGCGTAGGTTCATTTTACGTCTCCAGCTTCATCAAAAAGGTCCGGCTTACACCTCGAACTCATATATTTTCCGAGAAGCCATTTATGCCCGACAGTATAAGTCGGGATGCAAAATCGGTCGCGGCCGCTGGTTCAAGCGGCCGGCGCGATAACATCAGATCGCCCATCTGTCGCGCAATGCCGATCGCTGCGGCTGTCAGATAACCGGCATCGAGATGTTTCGGACCTGCGATTTGCAGGACATTTTCGATATCGGTCCGAATTTGATCGGAGATGGTTTTAATCTCTGGCGTATCGATCCTGACCCCGATCATAGCACGATGCGGCCCACCACTGGTAATCGTGTCGTCATTCTCTTCGACGAGGAAATTAAAATAGGCGGCAAAGGCTGTGCGGATATAGGAATCAAGGTCGGTGGCCTGGCTGCTGACAATTTTAAGCCTTGGCTGGAATCGTTTGGCGCTTTCCGCGGCGATCGTCTCGAAGATCTCTTCTTTTGATTTGAAATAATTGTAGAACGTGCCTGATGCGAGGCTGGTTTCCCGGATTATATCCCGAATGCTGGCGGCTTCGTATCCGTCCCGCGCGAACACTTTGCTGGCGGCGTCCAGTATCGCCTGCCGGTTAGCTTTTTTTGTTAAAGCACGTTTGCTCGAGCCGGATGATGTGGCGGTGGCTAGGGACATATAAAACTCCTTCTCCAACAGCTGTGCAGATTGATGACGAGGCGTCAACTTTCATTGTGCCAGCTTATGTATTTTAATGTGAACAATGCTGGCGGCGGCTGTGACGGATCGGCTTGACCGGGCCAAAAATAGAGTTGCGCCGGCCGATACAGCACGCTTGCTGATTCGACCAAAGGACGTGGTCTTTCAGCGTTTTAATCTCAGTCTGCATACCGGGCGACTATTGTCGAAGCGTCCCGCATCGGTCAAAAGAGCGGGATGGATATAGATAGTTTACAAGATCCCGATAAGCGTATCGCGCTCATGCGCGAAAATATGGAGAATATGACCAAGATCGTGCCGTGGGCCCGGGAAACCGGATTTCAGGTCACCGCGATTGAGAAGGGTCATATCTGGGGACGCCAGCCATTTTCAGAACATTTGATTGGTGACCCTGAAGACCGGGTTATTCATGGCGGTGTGATTACAACTTTGCTGGATAATCTTTCCGGCATGGCGTGCGCTTCGGCACTGAGTGAATTCCGCTTTGTTGCCACCTTGGACCTGCGTATTGATTATATGCGACCGGCTGATACCGAGTGCGATATTATCGGCGAGGCAGAATGCTATCACCTTACCCGGTCGGTCGCCTTCTGCCGGGCCTGGGCTTATCATGAGACCCGCGAAAAGCTGATCGCGACAGCGCAAGGCGCGTTTGCGATAAACCAGCCGCGGTCGGTTTCCAGTTTCGGGGCAGGCGCATGACCCGGAATCAAGTGTTACAGGACTTGTTGGCAAGAGTTCCAATCGTTCAGACACTCGGCATGCGCTGCGACGTCAAGGGCGATGATATGACGGCGATTTTGCCGTTCAATAATAAACTGATCGGAAATTTCAGTCTAAAGGCCTTGCATGGCGGTGCGATCGGGACCTTTCTGGAACTAACGGCGATGGCGCAATTATTTCTGGAATCCGATGTCGAGAAACTGCCACGGACGATCAATATAACCGTTGATTATCTCAGGCAGGGTCGGGCTGAAGATCTTTTTGCCCGCGCCTATATCGTAAAAATGGGACGCCGGATGTCGAGTGTCCGGGTCGAAGCCTGGCAGGCGGAAAGATCAAAGGCTGTCGCGGCGATGCAGGGCCATTTTCTTCTGAACCGGCCTGAGCTCGAATCGAAGTAGAAACTTCCCGCCGCCGGGCCAGGATTGCCTGCGGCAGTAAAAAGGCCCGGCAGATCTGCCGGGCCTGATTGTTTGTTCGTCGTCAGAATATCTTTAAGCAGGCCTAAAGATGATAGGCGGACTCGCCATGGCTCGCTGTATCGAGCCCGACTTCCTCGTCGCCCTTGTTAACGCGGAGCGGGATGAAAGCTTTAACTACAGTCAGCAGCACCGCAGTTGCGAGGGCTGACCATGCGCAGACCACCACCACGCCGGTGAGCTGAATACCAAATTGCTCAAGCATCCCGTTGCCGTCGAGGCCAGGAGCCATTGGCCCCACGCCTGCCAGCGCCGGTATTAGAAGAATACCCAGAATGCCGCCAACACCATGCACGGCGAACACGTCCAGGCTATCGTCGATTTTCAAGCGTGAACGGATCAGGACAACGGCAAAGTAACATACCATTGCCGCAAGGGCGCCGATAATGAGGGCCGCCATCGGACCGACCGATCCGGCCGCGGGCGTGATTGTTGCAAGCCCTGCAATCGTCCCGGTGGCCGTCCCAACTAGCGTTGGTTTACCGAACTTCACCCACTCAATTGCCATCCAGACGAGCGATGCCGTGGCAGCCGAGATGTGAGTTACAAGCATAGCCTGTCCGGCGCCCGCATTGGCGCCAAGCGCAGAACCGGCATTGAAACCGAACCAGCCAACCCAGAGCATGCTTGCCCCGAGCATCACAAAGGAGGCATTGTGTGGTGGACGCGTGTCTTCAGGGAACCCGGCCCGTTTGCCGAGGAAAAAGACGAAGACGAGGGCGCTGATCCCGGCCGTTGCGTGCACAACAAGACCGCCGGCAAAGTCAATCACCCCGCGGTCGGCCAGCCAACCGCCACCCCAAATCCAATGGGTTACGGGTGCATAGACAATCAGCAACCAGAGTGTGCTGAAGACCAGAACGGCTGCGAAATTTACGCGTTCGGCAAATGCGCCGATAATCAAGGCGGGCGTTATGACTGCAAACGTCATCTGGAACATGATGAAGACGCTTTCGGGAATAGTGTCCGAAACGCTGCCGTTTTCGACGGTGCCGAGGAACATTTTGGACAGTCCACCCCATATGGCGCCGGTGCCATCAGCGGCTCCATTGCCATCACCGAAGGCAATCGAATATCCGGCAATGACCCAGACAAGTGACATTAAACACGCCAATGCAAGACATTGCATCAGAACAGAGAGGATGTTCTTCGACTGAACCAGTCCGCCATAAAATAGGGCAAGACCTGGTAGCGTCATGAACAAGACAAGTGCCGTTGAGGCCAGAATCCAGGCCGTGTCACCCGTATCGACCGTATCGGCGAATGCCGGCATTGCCAAACTGGATATGAGAGCGATCAGGACGAGCGCTTTCTGCAGGCCCGAATGGGTCCTGGATATCAAACCGTTCATGCGTGTTTCCTCCCGAAATAATGCTGTTCTGGTTTTTGTTCGTCGTGCCGCCTTTAGCCCCGGCATGCAAGCTCGTTTTGCGCCGGAGCAGCAATTGGTTCATCGTAAATTTGCCTAGGATGGTGGTTATGATAATAGCTAAACATCAGCAGCGACGGCGTCGGACACGGATTTATAGCCGTCGGCTGCAAGGCAATCGCGAAGCTGACGATTGATCGCGGCAATGGCGCCCGGCCCTTGATAGGTTAATGCCGTATAGAGTTGGACAGCATGGGCGCCGGCTTTTATTTTCGCATAGGCATCAGCGCCCGATGCAACACCGCCGCATCCGATCAGATCGAAACAATCCCCGAGCGCGGTTCGTAAAGTTCGCAGAAGGGCCGTCGACGCAGCCAGAAGCGGCTGACCGGACAGCCCGCCGGGCTCGGTCTGCAGTGTCGCAGGCAGATAATCCGGTCTCGCGATGGTCGTGTTTGAAATGATCAGACCACAGAGCCATTGCCCGTGTGTCTTCAGAACATCGATAAGCAAATCGACGTCTTCATCAGTCAGGTCGGGTGACAGTTTTAGAAATACGGGCGTTGGCGACGCGCTTTCGCGCCAGGCGGTTTCGCACCTGTTCAAAAGGTCTATGAGGGCGTCCTGATATTGCAAATCACGCAGGCCGGGAGTGTTTGGGCTAGATACATTCACCGTGATATAGTCGGCCAGACCGGCTGCAGCCGACAGGCCATATTCATAATCAGAAATGAAGTCGGGGCTTGTTTTGTTTGCGCCGATATTAATTCCGACCGGGCAGGTTAAGTGTGCCTTCTGGGCGGCGATATTACTGAGCGCGATGTCCGCGCCCTTATTATTAAAGCCGAGCCGGTTGATTATGGCGCGCTGTTTCGGCGCCCGGAACAATCGCGGCTTCGGGTTTCCCGGCTGGGCGCGCGGCGTTACCGTGCCGCATTCAAGAAAACCGAAGCCAAGCCGGCTCATGGCACGACAAACTTCGGCATTCTTGTCGAAGCCGGCAGCGAGGCCAATGGCATTGGGAAAAACAAGCCCCGATTTTGGCAGATGGGTCCCGGTTCCCCACTGGGCCGGGTCGATTTTCGGCAAGCCGAGCCCAGTTTTCAGTCCGGCGATTGTGAGGCTGTGTGCAGCTTCTGCCGGCAAAATCCGCAGCAGCGGCGTGAGAGTCTCGGCGATATTCATGGCTTGATGCTTTCCGGCAATAGAGGCGGCGTATTGCTGCTACAGGCCAGTCTCCATCTGCGTGTTGCAAGCGCCCACTGCAGCGTGCCATAATAATGAGGGAAGAGATCACCGTTCCGGCTCGGTTCCCATTTCAGCCGGTCGGCAATGTCATTAATGCTATATTCGAGCAACAAGACCTCCATGCTGCCGGTATAATAACGTTCAAGTGTTCCTTGAAGCTGGACCGCCGTCGACAGATGGACGTATCCGTCGGCGACATCGAGCGCGGTTTCGACACGCCCATCTCGCTCCGACCGCTGCGCTGCGACTTGATCCAGTATTTTATAGACATGCCGGGTTTGCTTGGTCTGCATGCTCTGGTCTCGCATTGGTAATGGTCGCAATAGGCGTCCGGTTATTTGCACTATCGCGATGTCCTATTGGTTTCAAGCACACGCACACTGGGTGTCTGATGATGGCGCGCCGGTTTGACAGTGGCTGGTTCAGCCTGGGTGCGGTGTTGGTGGGCCAGTGGGTCAGGGCCAGTGGGTCAGGGCCAGAAAGCTAGGGCGGGGCAGTGGGGTTGAGGGTCCGGTTCCTTGCGCTGTTATGACCCAATAGGATTTGGCCGCATATCGGGCAGAGGCCAGTTCGGCGATTTAGTTTTCGGTTTTGATTGGCGGCGATCGCCAATTTTGATATCGGTCTCCGCATGTTCCCCTTTGAACGCTGCAAATGTTTGGACCGATATGGACTGGGATAAACTAAAATCTTTTCATGCCGCTGCTGAAACAGGCAGTCTGACCGGCGCTGGCGAGCGGCTGGGAATTTCCCAGTCAGCTGTTTCCCGACAAATTGCAGCGCTGGAAGAAAAGCTGGGCATTTCTTTGTTCCAGCGTCATGCACGGGGTCTGGTGCTGACGGATTCAGGTGTAACACTACACCAGTCGACGATGGACATGGAAGTGGCTGCGAAATCGGCTGCGGCCGCCCTGCAAGACCAGAGCGAGTTGGCGCAGGGCGATCTTATTGTCACCGCGCCGGTCGCATTTGGGTCGACCTGGTTGGTGCCGCGGCTGCGCGAGTTTGCCAGACAGAACCCGGATTTATGTATCGATTTACGCCTCGATGATGGCGAACATTATGATCTGCTCAAACTGGAGGCTGAATGTGCCATCCGATTATGGGCGGCAGACAAAGCCGATTTGATCCAGCGCAAGCTCGCCACGCTGGGAACCAATTTGTACGGATCGGCCGAATATCTCGCAAAGCATGGTGTGCCGCAGACCCCGTCCGATCTCGATGACCATCGGATCATCGCCTATGGCGATGCCGATAGTCCAATCGATGCGATGTCATATGCGCAGCGCATCGGTCGCGATGATGACCGGCCGCGTAAGGCAGCTCTAACGGTCAATAATGTGCCGGCCATGGCTCGCGCAGTTGAATCCGGTCTCGGCATTGCTGACCTGCCGGACTATATGTTAGCCACAATGCCGGACCTGGTTCGTGTGCTGGAAGGCTATTCGGGACCAAGTTTCGAATTGTACTTTGTCTATCCGAGTGATTTGAGGCGGTCGAAACGGATTGCAGCATTTAGGGATTTCCTGACATCCGAAGTCAGCGCGTTCAGTGCGTCTGTGCCGAGATAGAAGAGTCCGCGTCCGAGCCCTTACATTGTCGGTCGGTATTGCCGGTTAATCGGCTTGTTGTGATATGAGGCCCTTGTGCCTAGCAGCTAAAATGGAACGCCATCATCAATCTCACCGGCAGCGGTCGAATCGGAGCCCGATAATAGATTGGCAAAGTCAAAAATCTTCTGATCGTGCAAATGACTTGGACGGACATTTCGAAGCGCCCGCGCCATAATCCGGCGAACCCCGGGCTTTCGGGTTTCCCATTCGTCGAGCATACGCTTCATTGCGACGCGCTGCAGGCCGTCTTGCGAGCCGCAGAGATTGCAGGGAATAATCGGGAAGTTGAGCGCAGCCGCAAATTTCTCAAGATCGGCTTCGGCCGACGTTATTAAGGGTCTCAACACTTCGATGTCTCCCTCATCATTTATGAGTTTGGGAGGCATTGCCGCCAGTCGCCCGCCATTTAGCAAGTTCATCATGAACGTTTCGAGGGCGTCATCGCGGTGATGGCCAAGTACCAGTGCGCTGCATCCTTCTTCACGGGCAACCCGATACAGGATCCCCCGTCGCAGCCGCGAGCAAAGCGCGCAGAATGTCCGGTCGGCCGATATTTTTTCGGTAACGATCGAGTAGGTGTCTTCCGTCACAATCCGGTAATCGACACCATGCTGTCCAAGCCAGTTGGGCAGAACGTCTTTTGGAAAACCGGGCTGTCCCTGATCGAGGTTGCAGACCAGAAGGTCCACCGGCAGTGCGCCCTGCCATTTCAGATCGATCAGGACTGTTAGCAGGCCATAGCTATCTTTTCCGCCGGACAGGCAAACCATCCATTTCGGACGGGTCGATGCCGTCCGGTCCACAAGCTGGAACTCGTCAATGACTTGCAATGCGTTACGCACCAGTCGTTTACGCAGTTTCTTGAAACTGACGCTATCGGGCATCTGTGCGAGTAAGGATGGAAGTGTGTCATTGACGCTATCTGGCATAATTCCTCTTCGCCCGCGTTGTTCCGGATTTCAAGAGGTCTTTAGGCGCTGTTTGCAGGTTTCGCTGCGACATTGGCCTGGGCTTTCCGGACGGGGGCAAAGCTGTGCCGATGGATGGCGCAGGGGCCAAGGCGGTTTAGCGCTGCCGCGTGTTGGGCCGATCCATAGCCTTTATGCTGGCTGAAACCATAGTCAGGATAGTGTGAACATAGCCGGACCATTTCGCGATCCCTATACGTCTTGGCCAGTATCGAAGCCGCCGAAATTGCCGGTATTTTCAGGTCTCCCTTGATGATTGCCCGGGCATTATCCGGCATCGCCGTTGGGACGGCATTGCCATCAATCAGAACTTCCTCGACCTCGAAGGTCAGGGGCTCGATGCTTCTGAGCATAGCAAGAAAGGTCGCTTCACGAATGTTTACAGCGTCAATCTCTTTTTCATCAGCACAGGCGACAGACCAGAACAGCGCTTTATCCTTGATTTCGATCTCTAGCGCGTGACGCTTCTTTTCACTGAGCTTTTTGGAATCGGTGAGCCCGGCGATCGGTCGGGCCGGGTCCAGGACAACCGCGGCGGCTGTAACGGGGCCGGCCCACGGGCCGCGGCCAGCCTCGTCGATTCCGCAGATTCGTGTAAGAGATGACATCGATATTTTTTAAGGCTGATTCTGGGAGCAAAGCTATGCGTGATCCATATGTCATTGAAATCACCGAAACCGGCGGAACCGATGTATTGAAGAAGGTCGCAAGAGCGCCGCGCCGTCCCGGGCCGGGCGAGGTGTTGGTTGAGCAGACCGCAATCGGGCTAAATTTTATTGATACCTATTTCCGGACCGGTCTGTATCCTGTGACACTGCCTTTTGTGCCGGGGTCGGAAGGTGCCGGGCGGGTACTCGCCACCGGCGAAGGTGTTACTGACATTCAGGTGGGAAACCGTGTCGCATATCTCGGATCTGGCACCTATTCCACGCATTATACGGGGCCAGCCGCGACCATGCTCAAACTGCCCGATAATGTATCCGACGCGACCGCTGCCGCAGTTTTGTTAAAGGGCCTGACAGCCTGGATGCTGCTATTTGCGATCCGTCGTGCAAGCCCCGGTGAAACGGCTTTGGTCTGGGCGCCGGTTGGGGGTGTCGGGTCCTTATTATTGCCATGGGCAACGTCGATGGGGGTGAGATGTATCGCCGTTACCTCAACGGTACAAAAGCAGGAAAAGGCATTATCGCTCGGCGCGAGCGAGGCGCTGATTTTTGATGATCAGCTCGCTGCGAATGTGCGGGCGTTGACCGGCGGGCAGGGGGTCGATGTCAGTTTTGACAGTGTTGGCAAAGTATCGGCGGAAGCATCACTAAACAGCTTGCGGCCGCGGGGATGGTGGATCAGTTATGGCAATGCGTCGGGGGCGGTCGATCCTGTCGCTCCCGGTGTCCTCGGGGCTAAAGGGTCACTGGTATTAACGCGGCCAAGCCTGTTTGCTTTCATTTCCAGAGCCGAAGAGCTGAAAGCGGGGGCGGCGGCATTGTTCGGGGCC
>CBFHPC010000005.1:0-33584 GCA_965657655.1 Henriciella sp. | reverse complement strand
CCGGAAGAACGTCTGAGTTTTGACCTCCAGCCCGAGCTCGCCAACCGGATGGGATATTTCGACCGCGCCGGACAGCTGGGCGTCGAACGGTTCATGAAGCGATATTTTATAGCAGCCAAGGATGTTGGCGGCCTAACACGGATTCTCGCAGCAAAACTGGAGTCGCAGGAAAAGGCGAAGCCAAGAGGTTTGCGCCGGTTCTTGGGGGCGGACGGGAAACAGGTTTTGCCAGGCGGGGAATTCAGCATTGTCGGCGGGCGGATATGTATCAGCGAAGATGACCAGTTCCTGACGCGGCCGGCCAATTTAATACGACTGTTTAAGACGGCGGACGAAACCGGCATGGACATCCATCCGAATGCCATGTCGCTGGTTGCCCGTAATGTCCGGCGTATTACACCACAAGCTAGACGCGATCCCGATACAGTGACGGCTTTTCTTGATATTTTGCTGGATGGGAAATCACCCGGTATCGCGCTGACGCGCATGAATGAAACCGGCGTGCTCGGCCGGTTCATTCCAGAGTTTGGCGGGATCGTCGCGCAAACCCAGTTTAATATGTACCATCACTACACTGTCGACGAGCACACATTGCGGGCGGTGTCACATATCGCCGATATGGAAAGCGGCGAGCCCGGTTTCGAGCTGGCCCAACGTTTGATCGGCCTGGTTAAGAACCGCCGCGCGCTGTATCTCGCTATGCTGCTGCACGACACCGGCAAGGGTAAGGGCGATCAGCAGATTGAGGGCATGGTGACAGCGCGCGCCGCCTGCCAGCGGTTCGGTCTGTCAGATACTGAGACTGATCTCGTCGCCTGGCTGGTCGGCAATCATCTTGAAATGAGCGAAAGCGCCCAGAAGCGCGACATTTCGGATCCCAGAACCATTGGCAAGTTTGCTGATCTGGTCGGCAATCTTGAACGCATGCGGCTTCTCTACATTCTGACCGTCGCCGATATTCGCGCGGTTGGTCCCAATGTCTGGAATGCCTGGAAAGGCCAGTTGCTGGCTGATTTATATTTTGGGACTGAGGCTGTTCTGCGTGGCGGGCGCACTGACGAGAAGACGGTATTGAATGAAATCAGCCGGCGGGCGAATAGCCATCGGGCGGAGGTTGCCGAGGCGATTGAGATCATCCCGCCGATTCTGGCCGAGATGGAGGATCCTTACTGGACCGGCTTCGATAGCGAAACGATTATCCTGCATGCGAAACTGCTGGCGGCGGGCCGCAGTCCGACGGTGAATGTGCGGGTGCGTGAAGATGCCGGGGGCACCGAGGTTTTTGTGTCGGCGGCTGACCGTAAGGGCTTATTTGCACGCCTGGTTTCGGCGATTGACGGCCAAGAGGCAAATATTATTTCGGCACAGGTCTTCACCGGGAAATCAGGGGCGATTGTCGATGTATTTGTCTTGCAAAATGAGACCGGCGAGCCGTTTGCGATGAATGATCCCTATCGTCTCGAACGGTTGGAGAAAGCCATATACATGGCGGTTGAGACCGATGCAGCCATCCCGGAGCCCAGGGTCCGTTCCAATTCGCGGCAGGCCGCTTTTCTGGTCGAGCCTTCGGTCTGTTTTAACGAAGATGAATCAGATCAACACACTGTTCTTGATGTCGCCGGCCGCGACCGGCCAGGCTTGTTAGCGGATGTCAGTAAAGTGCTTGCGGACGCTGGTGTCTCGGTGCTTTCGGCACATGTTGGCAGCTATGGCGAGCGGGTGTTTGATGCTTTCTATGTCAGTTTGCCAGAGGGGTATAGTGCGATGTGGCGAGCTGATTTGAATGAAAAACTCCTCGCAGCGCTCTCCGATCAAGAACCGGATGCGCCAAGCACGCCGGTTGGTAAGCTTCGCCGCGCCAGCGCGGCCGACAGCTTCTAAAGCAAGGTTCGACATACAATGAGCCTGCTTCGCAACACCGTTACCCAGTCGGGATTGACTCTGACGAGCCGGGCCCTGGGATTTATTCGCGATATTCTCGTTGCGTCGCGGATTGGTGCGGGTCCGGTTGGGGATGCCTTTGTGACGGCATTGATGTTTCCTAATCTGTTTCGCAGAGTATTTGCCGAGGGTGCTTTCGCGCAGGCCTTTGTGCCAGCCTATGCCCGCACGCTCGAGGCGGAGGGAGCCGAGGCGGCGCGCAATATTGCCCAGCAGACATTGCGTGGTCTGCTTCTGGCTACGACTATTCTGGCAATTGTCGCCCAATTGGCCATGCCCTTGATCATGCGGGTGATGCATGCCGGTTATGCGCCTGACAGCGAGAGTTTCCGTTTGGCTGTATTGCTGACACAACTCACCATGCCCTATCTTGTCTGCATGGCCATATCGGCCCTGTTTTCGGGTGTCCTGAATGCGGCAGGGCGGTTTGCTTTATCCGCCGGGGTTCCGATCCTGCTAAATATTTTTCTGATCATAGCCGTTTCCTTTGGCGAAACGGCGGCGGAGACGTCTGTCTATGCCGCGGTCGCAGTTAGCGGTTCCGGGCTTGTCCAGGCGTTGATGTTGTGGATTGGGGTGTCGCGACAGGCAATTCCATTATCGCTGGGCTGGCCGCAATGGACCCCGGCCCTGAAGCATATTGTCGTGCTAGCAGTTCCCGGCACGATTGCGGCCAGCGGAACCCAGATCAATATTCTGGTATCGCAGGCGCTGGCAAGTTTTGAGGTCGGTGCGAAATCATGGCTGTTTTTTGCAGACCGGCTTTATCAGCTTCCCCTCGGTATTGTCGGCATCGCTGTCGGTGTTGCGATTTTACCAAGACTGGCGCGCTTGCAGCGTTCGGGCCAGAGCGGGTCGGGACATCGGTTGCTCGATGAAGGAATAGGCCTGGCCATGGCGCTGACATTGCCGGCGGCGATCGCCTTGATGATTGCGCCTTCGTTTTTGATTTCAGGTCTTTACGAGCGCGGGCAATTCACCTCGCATGATGCGACGATGGCCGGCATGGCGCTTGTCCATTTTGGCTGGGGTGTGCCGGCTTTCGTTTTGATAAAAGTCCTGGCGCCGGCATTCTTTGCCCGCGAGGATACTGTCACGCCGATGCGCTATTCGATTGCCTCTGTGATTATCAATACCCTGCTTGGCGCGGCGCTGTTTTTCTGGTTGCAATCAACCGGTCGCCCCGGTTTTCCCGGCCTTGCGATCGCAACCAGCCTCGCTGGATGGCTGAATGCAGCCGCCCTGTTTTATGGTCTGCTCGCCCGTGGCTGGTACCGGCCGGGTATCACTCTGGCTAAACGACTTTTGGCAACGCTATTTGCCAGTCTGGCAATGGGGCTGATCCTGCGTTTCATGCTTATGTCACCGGATTGGTTTGATCCATGGGTATCAATCGGCGGTTTCGCGCATGTGGCAATCTTTGTCGGCATTGGCATGGCGGCATATTTCATGCTGGCCGTGGCGAGCGGTGCCATTCGGATAAATGATCTGAGACAACAAACGAAGTAGTGACGCATTATGGTGAATAAGCCCGATTTGAGGCTGTTAAAATTTTATCAAAGCCGTTAAACCGAGCGCCATGACAGACCTCTCCTCATATTCCGGCCCAAACCGCGTTTTTTCCGGTATTCAGCCGACTGGCAATTTGCATCTTGGCAATTATCTCGGGGCATTGAAAAAATTCGTGGATCTCCAGGCCGCTGGCTGGACCGGGATCTATTGTGTCGTTGACCTGCATGCCATTACGCAGCCGCACGACCCGGCCCTCTTGCCCGAGCAGACCCGCCAGATTGCGGCGGCAATGCTGGCGTGCGGGCTTGACCCGGACCAGTCGACTGTTTTTGTGCAATCGTCGGTGCCGGCCCATGTCGAGCTTGCCTGGATTTTCAATTGTGTCGCCCGTATGGGGTGGCTCGAAAAAATGACCCAGTTCAAGGATAAGGGCGGCGAGAATTCCGAACGTGTCTCGGTCGGTCTGTTTGACTATCCTGTGCTGCAGGCCGCAGATATTCTGGCTTACCGGGCAACGCATGTTCCGGTTGGCGAGGATCAGCAGCAGCATCTGGAGCTGTCGCGCAATATTGCGGCGCGGTTTAACCAGCAATATGACGCGCCGGGTTTCTTTCCCGAGCCGGAAGCTTTGATTGAAGGCCCTGGCGCCCGTATTATGAGTCTGAAAGACGGGTCCAAGAAAATGTCAAAATCTGATCCGTCGGATTTATCGAGAATTAATCTGGTTGACGATCAGGATACGATTGCACGCAAAATAAAAAAGGCGAAGACCGACTTGCTTGGTGATCTGCCCGCAACCGAGGACGGCCTGAAAGGGCGTCCCGAGGTCGAAAATCTTGTCGGAATCTACAGCGCGTTTTCAGGTCAGTCGGTCGAAGCGGTGCTGTCCGAGTTTGGCGGCGCCGGGTTCGGTACATTCAAGCCCGCTCTGGCGGATTTAGCGATCTCGCATCTGGCGCCGATTACCGAACGGGTGAGGGCCTATATGGCTGATCCCGCTGAAATTGACCGGGCATTGCAAAAAGGCGCGGAGAAGGCGCACGCGATTTCTGCACCAATCATAGAGGAGGTACGCGATGTTATCGGGTTTTGGAAGTCCTAGCCTGCGGGGGTATTTGTGCATCGGTATAATATCGCTGCTCGCGGCCTGTCAGGATGCCGCCACGCCGGCGACAAACAACATAGCTGGACTGTCTTATTCAGACGCCTATGTGATGCAGCCGATTGGTGACCGCGATATGACGGCGGGCGGGGTTACCCTCTCTGTGCGCGGGGAACCTGTGTGGTTGAGTGGGGTGAGCTCGCCGTCTTTTGACGTTATCGAAATGCACACCATGTCGATGCAGGATGGACGTATGCAAATGCGTCCCGTGGCCGGGTTTGAGCTGAGCGAATCTCAGGATATCGAAATGCGGAGCGGCGGTGATCATCTGATGATGTTCGGTTTTGCCGGGCCGCTGGAGCCGGGCGAAACCGTTGAGCTTTTTGCTGATTTCGAGACGGCAGACGGACCGGTCCGTCTGCGGATCGAGGCGATTGTAAAACCCTTTGGTCACGACGAACACTGAGTGGCGATACGGGTCTGGAACGCCTTGATTTTCGGTGCGATATGATCGTTGAAACGGGCGCCATGAAACAGGCCAAAATGTCCGACGTTCGACTGTACATATTCGCACCTCATCTGATCGGGAATACCGGGACAAAGATCGTGCGCGGCTCTGGTCTGACCAAGACCGGAAATGTCATCATGCTCGCCCTCCACGGTCATTAGACCGATAGTCTCAATCGCATTCAGGTTGATCTGGCGGGTGTCGCGATGTCGGAATCGACCGCGCGGCAGATGGTGCGCCTGGAAAACACGTTCGACCGTTTGCAAATAAAATTCCTCGGTCATATCAAGCACCGAAAAATATTCGTCGTAAAATGTCCGGTGGGCCTCGGCGCTGGTTTCATCCTGATCAACAAGATGGGCGAAAAAGTTCAGATGGGCGTCGATATGACGGGTCCAATTCATTTGCATGAAACTTGAAATCTGGATGAAACCCGGGAACACTCTGCGTCCGGACCCCGGCCATTGGTCGGGCACGGTGTGAATCATGTTTGTTTCGAACCAGTCCAGCGGATTGTTCTGAGCCAGTAGATTGGGCAGTGTCGGTGACTGGCGAGTATCGATCGGAGACCCCATAAAGGTCATGCTCGCCGGTCGTGCCGGATCGCCATCTTCGGCCAGCATGGCGATTGCCGCAAGCACGGCCGGCCCGGGCTGACATACCGCGACAACATGTGCGCCACCGCCAATATGCCGAAGCGACTCAATGATCTCATCGATATAGTCATCAAGATCGAACCGCCCATGCGAGAGCGGTTGCATTTTGGCGTCAGCCCAGGCGGTGATGTAAACATCATGACTCGGCAAAAATGCCTCGACCGTGTCGCGCAGAAGGGTCGCGAAATGCCCAGATAATGGCGCCGCGATCAGTAGTTTCGGGCGGTCCGGTAGATCTTCAGAAAGCTTGAAATTGACAAGCTCACACCAGTCCGACCGGCGGGCTATGACAGGCTCGACCTGATATGGCTGACCTTCGATCAGCGTTTCGTGGATCCGCCATGCGGGTTTGCCATAATGGCGGGTCGCGCGTTCGAAGAGGGTAGCGGCAGCCATGACTTGGCGTATGGGCTTTGAAGTCCGCGCATTTTGTGACGCCTCCAGAATGGCTCGCCAGTGATTGGCGGCCATATTTGCCGGCGCCAGCGCCGACCGGCTGATGTCAAAAAGAGAGTAAAGCATTGCAGGCCCAGCTAATGTTGCAGTGCAGCATATCCGATGCCATCAGGGCTGGATAGGGCTAAATTATTTTTTGCCGACAGGGTGCAGTCCGGCGGCTAATCAAGATGTTTAGCCAAACACTCGGCCATCCGACCGGGATTGCTTTCAGTTTCGGTGAAGAAGGTTTGCAGCTGCCAGTTTTCATCCATCAGATATAGCAGGGATGTATGATCCATTGTGTAGGCGCCCAGGCTTTCTGGCACTTCAATGCGTTGAAAGTCGACAATAAATTTATCTGCGGCATCGGCAATGGCTTGCGGTGATCCTGTCAGTCCGACGAGATTGTCCGGAAAAGCATCAGATGAAACATAGCTGGCCAGGGCCTCAGGCGTGTCGCGTTCGGGGTCGACTGAAATAAGAAGTGTATTTGGCGGCGAAACCCCGTCCGGTAGTCTGTTATAGGCTTGATTGACGGCAACCAAAGTGCTCGGACAGACGTCAGGGCAGTATGTGAAGCCGAAATAGATCAGGGTTGGCTTGTCCATAAAGTCGGCCTCGGTGCGGACCTGGCCGGTCTGGTCGATCAGCTCGAACGGGCCACCAATATCGTCATATGCGCGGGTCATGCAGCCTGCGACCGCTCCGCCGGAACTTGGTTTGGGTGCTTCGACAATATCGCAAGCACTCAGAATATTGACGCTCGCCAAAACGGATAGGAGCCTTATCATGATATTGCAGTTCCTCTTAATCGGTCTTGCTCGTGTCTGCAGTCCGACAGCAATGGTACAAATTAGATGCAACGTAACACTCATTCTGACGCCATAGAAGCACCCCTCTTTAGCCTGCTTCCGCAAGGTTTGCCAGGCGTCGGATCGACACGGGGGCGAACGCGGCTGGCAACAGTGATGACATTGCGCTGGCTGGCTGTCGCCGGCCAGACCGGGGCTGTATTATTTGTTTATTTCGGACTTGGCTTTGAGTTGCCGGTCTTTCTCTGTTTCGCGACGATTGCGGCGTCTGCTGGATTGAATGTCGTGCTGGCATTATTGTCTCGCGGTGGACGACTGCTCGACGAGACCGAGGCGTTTTTCCAGCTCTGTTTTGATGTGTTGCAACTCGCCGTTCTGATCGCGTTAACCGGCGGATTGTCCAATCCGTTCCTGCTGTTTTTGATCGCTCCGGTCACATTCGTAGCGTTAAGTTTGCGAACACAGCATGTTGTCATGATCGCCGTTTTTGCAATTGGTCTGGCCGCGCTAATGCCATTGGTGGCGTTTGAGCTACCCTGGCGCAGTGGCGAACAACTGGCTTTGCCGGGTCTGTTCGAGGCCGGACATTTTGCAGCCTTGTGCATTGCAATTGCGTTCTCGGCCTGGTCGGTCCAACGGCTGAGCGAAGATGAAGAGAAGATGGTCCGGGCGCTTGATGCGGCCAGTGTCGTTGTTTCGCGTGAGCAGCGCCTGTCAGCACTCGGCGCGATGGCGGCTATGACCGCGCATGAGCTGGGAACCCCGCTGGCAACCATTCATCTCGTCTCGAAAGAACTTTATCGGGATCTGGATGAGGCGGATCCGCGACGCGAGGATATTGCGCTTCTAGCTGAACAGGCCGAGCGCTGTCGTGATATTCTGAGACAACTCGGCAGCGCCCGGGAGGCCAATGATATTGTGCATGCACAAATGCCATTGAGCGCGTTGATTGAGGACGCAGCGGCGCCTCATCGTGGACTGGGGGTCGAAATTGAAGTTGCCAGCGTTCCGGTCGATGGCACAGATAAAAAGCCACCCGTGATCCGGAGAAGTCCCGAAGTTCTGCATGCCGTCGGGGCTTTTATTGAGAATGCTGTTAGCTTCGCCGACAATCTGGTCACCGCGAAGGTCAGCTGGACCGACCGCAAGATCGTTGTGACAATTCTTGATGACGGGCCGGGCTTTTCGCCGGCGGTATTGCCGAAACTTGGCGAACCCTATGTGTCCGAACGTGATGAGGGTTATCTGGTTGGCGGCGATATGGGGCTGGGTTTCTTTATTGCAAAAACACTGATTGAGCGATCGGGTGGCCGCGTCGCGACCCGAAATGCAACCCCGCCATTAACCGGAGCGATTGTACAGGCGGTCTGGCCAAGATCTGCGCTGCAGCCCTTGGATGTTGAGTGAATCGAACCATATGGTACAGATTGCAGCAGAGGAGTGAGGGATGGAACCGTCTGTCACAGTGAAAGTGCACGAGAGCTTGAAAGACATCGAGGATCGTACGTGTTTGCTATTGGACGATGACGGTCCGTTTTTACAGCGTCTTTCACGCGCACTGACACAACGCGGTTTTCTCGTCTCTGCAACCACAAAAGTATCTGAAGCACGTGACATTGCGCGTTTGAACCCGCCGGCATTTGGTGTTTTCGATTTACGCCTGGAAGACGGTACGGGGCTCGATGTGGTTGAGGTTCTCAAGCGATACAGGCCGGATGCCCGGGCGGTTGTTTTAACTGGCTATGGTGCCATCGCAACGGCTGTTGTCGCGGTTAAGGCCGGGGCCGTCGACTATCTGGCGAAGCCGGCTGATGTCGAAGACATTGTGCGCGCACTGGTGAGCAGTCATGATGGCTTGCCAGAGCCGCCAGAGAATCCGATGTCAGCTGATCGCGTCCGGTGGGAGCATATTCAACGTGTCTACGAATTGTGCGGTCACAATGTATCGGAGACAGCGAGACGGCTTAACATGCATCGCCGGACGCTGCAGCGTATTCTGGCGAAACGCGCGCCGCGTTAGCCGGACCGACAGCTTGCCCGGCTGGATCGGGCAGCGATCAGCGTTTTGACTGTGACGGGAAAAGCGCGGATGTTGCTTTGCTTGTCTCGGGCGGTAGTGGCGTCTTGTCTTTGAACTTGCAAAGGTCACTGATCGTGCAGGTCCAGCATTTCGGCTTGCGCGCGATACACGTATAGCGACCATGTAGGATCAGCCAGTGATGCGCCCCTAATTTATAGTCTGCTGGCGTCACCCGCTCGAGCTGGGCTTCCACCTCATCGGGCGTCTTTCCCGGTGCCAGGCCGGTGCGATTGGACACTCTGAAAATGTGGGTATCAACCGCTATGGTTGGTTGCCCGAAAGCTTCGTTCAGAACGACATTGGCGGTTTTCCGGCCGACGCCCGGCAATTGGACAAGTTCGTCGCGTGTTTGCGGCACCTGTCCGCCAAAATCATCGATCAGCATCTGGCTAAGGGCGATGACATTCTTCGCCTTGTTGCGCCATAGACCGATTGTTTTGATAAGGTCGGCGACGCCTGCTTCTCCCAACGCCAGCATTTTGTCCGGCGTATCAGCCACTTTGAAAAGTTTCTCCGTTGCCTTGTTTACACCGATATCTGTGGCTTGGGCCGATAAGGCCACGGCGACTACAAGTGTATAGGGGTCGGTATAGTTCAGCTCGGTTTTCGGATCCGGGCGATCCTCGGCGAGGCGTTCGAACAGGTGACCGGCCGAAACTTTGCTAAAGGCGCGTTTCCGTCTTTTCTTGGCGGGTGGTTTGGTCATGTCTGTATTTATCGTGATGGCATAATAGAACAAGGCTTTGACCCCTTGCTTTTTGCAAAACTCATAACATGTGCTGAACATGCTATCTCAAAACGAAACCGTATATTTTGATGCGACATTGACGCCAAACCGGTCGCTACGGCCCCTGACCCTGACAATTTTGATTGCCGCGGTCGGCGGCGCCAGCTTCATCGCCGGTCTTGCCTTTGTCTCGATGGGGGCGTTTCCGGTGATTGGTTTCTTTGGGCTGGATTTTCTCGCAATCTGGTATGCCTTTCGGGTTAATGCCAGATATTCCCGGCAGGCAACGCGGATCCGGGTCACCGCAAATCATGTCGACCTGTGTCATAAGATGCAGGGGAAACCGCCCTTGAAAGTCAGTGCGCCCACCGCGTTCACTCAGGTTGATCTCGCTTTCCCGGCACGCCGCCCATCGGAATTGATCGTCCGCTATGGCGGCTCGGCATGGCGGATTGGTCGTTTTTTAACGCCATCTGAGCGGGTGTCGCTCAAGCAGGCTTTGTCTTCGGCGATCCAAAGCGCCAGAGCGGAGCGATACAATAATAACGAATAGCACTTGAAAAAAATGACGCCGGCGTCATGGTTGTATCAACTCGTCTGTGCTAGAGTGGCGAAAGATGTTTACGGCAAGACCGTATCAGGAGGAAATTATGGCAGATGCATCTCAAAAAGTGGCGCATGGTCTAGAGCGGCCAACCCTGACAAAGCGCCAGCCGGCGCACCCAACCTATCTCGCATTTGATGCAGATGTCCCCGATGCCTATTCGGTATCGCTTGATGATCTGGGCATTATTGATGGCGAAATCTGGCGACAAGGCAAGTATTGGGAGCGCTTCAAGCGGATGCGGGATGAAGCCCCGTTGCACTATACGCCTGATAGTTTTGCGGGTCCGTTTTGGTCGGTGACTCGATATGAAGACATTATGAAGATCGATATCGATCATAAGCGGTTTTCGTCGAGTTGGGAGCATGGTGGTATCGTGCTCGGCGAGCCGGTCGCTGATTTCGAATTGCCAATGTTCATCGCGATGGATGAGCCCCGTCATTCGGAGCAGAGAAAAACAGTGCAGCCTGCAGTCGCGCCAAACATGCTGAAAGAATTCGAGCCGATCATCCGTAAAAGAACCCAAGAACTGCTCGACCGGGTGCCGGTGAATGAGCCGTTTGACTGGGTCGATACGGTTTCAATCGAGCTGACGACGATGATGCTGGCCACCTTGTTCGATTTCCCGTTCGAGGATCGCCGCAAGCTGACCCGCTGGTCGGATGTTTCGACCGGTCGCGATAATCCGGACATCTGCCCGGGGGGTGAGGATCAGTGGCGGGCTGAATTGCTGGAATGCCTGTCGACATTCATGACGATGTTTCAGGAAAAAAAGCAGCAACCTATTCGCAATGATCTTATCAGCCTGTTGGCGCATGGCGAAAAGACCCGCGACATGCAACCCCAGGAATTACTGGGGAATATAATCCTGTTGATTGTCGGCGGGAATGACACGACACGGAACTCAATGACGGCTTCGGTGTTTGGCCTCAATCAGTTTCCCGAAGAGTATGAAAAGCTGAAAGCCAATCCTGAGCTGGTCCCGAATATGGTTTCTGAAATCATTCGCTGGCAGACGCCGCTGGCCTTTATGCGCCGGACGGCGCTGGAAGACGTTGAAATGCATGGGCAGACCATCAAAAAAGGTGATCAGCTTGCAATGTGGTATGTTTCCGGCAATCGTGATGAGCGTTTCTGGGAGGAAGATCCCAATCGAATCATTATTGACCGCAAGCAGGCCCGCAACCACTTGTCTTTCGGGTTTGGTATTCACCGCTGCGTCGGTAACAGGCTGGGTGAATTACAGCTTCAAATCCTGTGGGAAGAAATTCTCGAGCGCTTTGAGCATATTGAAGTGCTTGATGAGCCATCCCGGACCGCTAGCCCGTTTGTGAAGGGCTATACATGGATGCCGGTCATCTGCCATCCGAAACGCTAGAAAGTGCGGCGTTAGTCTTCGTCTGGATCGGCCAAGATGCCGGACAGGCGTTGGCGCCCACCGTCAAGAATAATTGACTGCCCGGTTATAATCGCACTTGAGGGGTGGCTCAGGAAGACGGCCGCCTCGGCAATCTCTTCGGCCTGAGCCGCCCGCCCGACCGGCGTACGCTTCTTCAACCATTCGTCATTCTGTTCATCGCGCGGCCTCAGGGCAATAACGGCGTTTACACGAATACCCTGATTGGCGAGCTCGATCGAGGCCGCCTTAACGATGCCGAAAATCGCATTCTGCGTCACACTTTCGGTGAAACTGCCCACACGGGACAGCTCGGCGCTTAATGACAGGACGAAGGTGAAGGTTCCGACTTGTCGGTTCTGGCCCATTGTCGCGCCCTGTTCCTGCTCGCGCTCCAGCATGGCTTGTGAAAAAATCCTGATGGTTTCGACGGCCGCCCAGCTCGTCCTTTCAAGTGCACCTTGAAAATCATCCATATCGAGATCAAGAATTGTGTCGGCCTCGGGCAGCTCCGGTATCGAAATAATGTGATCAACCCTGTCAAACTGTTCCATCGCGGCAGCGAGCGCATTGCGCAAGCCGAGCCGGTTATGGGTCTGGCCGACGAATAATTCGGCTTTGCCACTGGTTGCCTTTTTGAGCTCATCAATACTGGTCTGGTTCGGATCGACGGCGAGAACATGGTGGCCATCCTCGAGCACCCGCTTGGCAATCGCTTCCCCGACCGTCTGGCCGAGTCCGATGATCAGTGTGAGTGGTTTATCCATATGCCCTCCTATTGACGATGGGACATAAACACTTCCCGCTCAAACCGCCAGCTTATGTGTTTTCCAGATGTCGAATTTCTTCTTTGATCAAAAGCTTCCGACGTTTGAGCGTGTTTAACATTATCGGGTCTGCTGATGGTCGTTTCTGTTCTTCCAGAATCTTTTTATCGAGGTGGTTATGACGCCGTATGAGCTCTGTGAGCCGACCTTTCAAGGACATATATCTTCCCTCCGAGGGGACCGGGAGGCCCCTTCCCTGTAAAAAAGAAATCACATAATGTCCGCTTTGTCACCTTCGGCCAGAGCGGCCTTTTAGGTAGGTATTTAGCGGCCAGATGGCCCGGCGGCGCAATAATGGTGACGGTTCAGTAGATTTCGAGTTGACGGGTCGGCCGACATTTTTATGGTGCCGGATTTGCAGAAGGGCGAGTTTATGGCTCAGGCTTCGAAAAGCGAAACGCCGCGTGTTGGCGTGATAATGGGAAGTCAGTCCGATTGGCCGACGATGAGTCTGGCCTGCGAGATGCTCGACCGTTTCGGAATTCTTTATGAAAAGCGGATCGTGTCGGCGCACCGGACGCCGGACAGGCTGTATGAATATGCCGGCTCGGCCCGTGATCGCGGCCTGGATGTCCTGATAGCCGGCGCCGGTGGCGCTGCGCATCTGCCGGGTATGGCGGCGGCGATGACGCCGCTTCCGGTTCTTGGTGTGCCGATACAGTCGCGGACGCTAAATGGCGTTGATAGCCTATTGTCGATCGCACAAATGCCGAAAGGTGTGCCGGTTGGCACGCTCGCAATCGGCGATGCCGGCGCGGCTAATGCGGGCATATTGGCAGCGTCGATCATTGCGTTGACAGATCCTGCAGTTGCCGCCCGTCTTGACGCGTTCAGACGCGAGCAAAGCGCCGCGGTGCAGGAGCATCCTGCTACATGAGCAAGTTGGAATTTGGTGCTAAAATCGGCATTCTCGGTGGCGGTCAACTCGGACGTATGCTAGCGGGCGCCGCCGCGAAACTGGGGTTTGATGTCTCGATTTACTGCCCCGAGCCGGACGCGCCGGCGTGCCGGGTCACAGGCGAAAGCATACAGGCTGATTATGACGAGCTTGATAAGGTTCTGGCATGGGCGCAGACCTGTGATGCCATTACCTATGAATTTGAAAATGTTCCGGTCAGCACAGTCGATCATTTAATCCGTAATGGCCAGACCGTACGGCCGGGCCTCAAGGCGCTTGAGGTGTCACAGGACCGTATCCGCGAGAAAACATTTTTGCGGTCATGCGCCATCCCAACGGCTGAATTTTGTCCGATAGAGCGTGCTGAGGATATCGGACCGGCGCTGCGGCAACTTGGCGGATCCGGACTGCTCAAGACGTGCTCGGATGGCTATGACGGCAAAGGACAAAGCCGCATTGCCGCCGGGGATGACTACGCTGCGGCATTTCATTCATTGGGTAACCGGCCTTGTATTCTTGAAGGGCTTGTGCCGTTCCGCTGTGAGGTTTCGGTGATTGTAACGCGCGGATTGCAGGGCAACGTCCTTTGCTATGACATTCCCGAAAACGTTCATAAGGATGGCATCTTGAAGCGCTCGACCGTGCCGGCGACGCTGCCCGCAGATGTCATGCAGGACGCGTTCAGGGCGGCATCGCGACTGGTTGAGACGCTTGATTATGTCGGCGTCCTCGCACTCGAATTTTTCGTACTAGCGGATGGCCGCCTAATTGCCAACGAGTTCGCGCCCCGCGTGCATAATTCCGGTCACTGGACGGTCGAGGCCTGCCTGACCGGCCAGTTTGAGCAGCATATTCGCGCCATTGCTGGCTGGCCATTAGGGGCTGTTGATCGGATATTTGATGTCGAGATGGAAAATGTGCTCGGTGAGGATCTCGATCGTCTTGACGAGGACATGCCAGCAATGGCCAGCCTGACTCTTTACGGAAAACGTGATGCCAAGCGAGGTCGGAAAATGGGGCATTGGGTGAAATTGAATGCAGCGATTTAGAACCGTCTTATTGGGGGTGGCGAGGATGACGCCGAACTGGTAAGACGGGGCGTAATATGAAAAAAATTGTAAACTCCAATGATATCGTTGACCAACTCGAAACAGTATATCAACGCTCCGTTCAGTCGCTCAGTGACGCGCTTAAGGCGTTCATCCAAGATGGCCAGACCCCCGATGCCGATGCTCGAGACGCCGGCCAGTTCTGCTATCCTGAGCTGGTCATCCATTATAATCCCGACGGCCCGCCGCCGCCCATCTCTCGTGCTTTCGGGAAAATGTCGGAGCCGGGCCTCTACAAGGCGACGATTACCCGCCCGGATTTTTTCCGGCGGTACCTCCTTGAGCAGCTAGAACCGCTATTAGCTGATTACGAAATTGATATCGAAGTCCGTCTGTCGAGCCAGGAAATTCCCTATCCTTATGTGTGGGATAATGCGCCGGCAAAAGGCTTGCAGGAGATAAGTCCGGCCGAGCTGGCAAAATGGTTTCCGTCGCCCCAGCTCAGCGATATTGGCGATCATGTCGCTGATGGCGAATTGTTCGGCCCCGGCGGCGAGCGCCCGCTGGCCCTGTTTGATGCCGCGCGCACTGATTTTTCGCTGAAGCGGTTGCAGCATTATACAGGTACCCCGGTTGAGGATTTTCAGCGATATATTCTGTTCACCAATTATCACCGCTATGTCGATGCTTTCTGTGACTGGGGTCTGCAGCAAATACAGACCGGTTCACGTTATACGGAACTGTCTGTTGCCGGCGGCCTTGTTGTGTCATCTGATACACCACAGGGGCGGGATGCGATTAGTGCGGCGCCGTGGCGAAGTTATCAAATGCCGGCCTATCATTTGAAGGCGGCTGACGGGACCGGGATTACGCTGGTCAATATTGGCGTTGGTCCGTCGAATGCGAAAACGATAACAGATCATCTCGCAGTGTTACGGCCGGAGTGCTGGATCATGGTCGGACATTGCGGCGGGTTACGGCATTCACAATCAATCGGTGATTATGTTCTCGGACATGCTTATCTGCGTGATGATCATGTTCTCGACACGGTTTTGCCGCCGGATATTCCGGTACCGCCAATTGCCGAGGTTCAGATGGCCTTGCAGAAAGCGGCTGAAGATGTGACCGGTGAAAGTGGAGAGACATTAAAGCATAGGCTTCGTACTGGCACGGTCGCGACAACTGATGACCGGAACTGGGAGCTGCGTTTCACCACAATGGCGCGCCGG
Source organism: Henriciella sp. (assembly GCA_965657655.1). Classification (GTDB taxonomy): domain Bacteria; phylum Pseudomonadota; class Alphaproteobacteria; order Caulobacterales; family Hyphomonadaceae; genus Henriciella. Next base: position 17,805 of record CBFHPC010000005.1, on the reverse strand, counting down.
TTTAACCAGTCCCGGGCAATCGCGATCGATATGGAAAGCGCGACCATCGCAGCCAATGGTTTCCGCTTACGCGTTCCATATGGCGTGTTGCTGTGTGTGTCTGACAAGCCCTTGCATGGCGAGATCAAACTGCCGGGGGCAGCCAATACATTTTATGAGAAATCAATTGGCCAGCATCTGAAAATCGGTGTGGTGACGCTGGAAATGCTGGCGTCGGGCGGGGCAAGTCTGCACTCTCGCAAGCTACGGGCATTTGATGAGCCGCCATTCCGCTAGGGGAACTAGACGGGCGGCATTTGCGAGGTTAGCAAACAGACATAAAATGGTGGAGACCACGGCCATGGATCGCATACACAAATTCGACGGCATTCGTAATTTTCGGGATTTTGGCGGCTATCAGGGGGCAGAAGGACGCCACATTCGAACCGGCGTCCTGTTTCGGTCTGCACAGTTTGGCGAGGCAACGGAAGCGGATCTGCAGGGGCTCGCCCGACTAAATATTGCTGTTCAGGCCGATCTTCGCCGACCTGATGAGCGTGACCGGCACGGTCATCGCTGGCCGGTTGCAGGCGTTAATGTTCTCAGCAGCGATAAAGGCCGGGCGAAAGACGCCCCGCATGTCAGGTTTCTCAGTGAAGTCGCGGTTAACGCAACGCAAGCTCATCAGTGGATGGTCGAGTATTATCAGGAAGCGCCGTTCAAGGAACAGCATGTCGACCTGTTCCGAGACTGGTTTTCGGCGCTAACCGAGCTCGGTCCCGACCAGGCCGCAGTGGTCAATTGCGCCGCCGGCAAGGACCGGACCGGTATTTTGTGCGCCTTGACACATCATGTTCTAGGCGTTGACCGTGCAACAATCTTTGCTGATTACGAGCTAACCAATCAAGCCGCTGATGTGGCAGGTCGGTTGCCGGAAATGGCGCGGATGTTTAACGCCCATATCGGCAAATCGCATGCCGATGAAGTTTACCATCCATTTGTTGGTGTTTCGGAGGGCTTCCTGACTGCCGCTATGGACCAGATTTATCAGATTTCGGGGTCGGTCGAGACCTATCTCGATGATGTACTGGGCGTAGGCGCAGATCAGACGCAAGCGCTTCGGGACAAATTCCTGATATAAAATACATATCATTGTCGCCAATAAACGGACCTCATATATGAGTTATGCAGGACGAATCGGTCAAATGGCGCCAAAATAGAATGCTGTCATCATTCAGCGTTAAATTTAAAAAGTACATAAAAACAGAACTTTATACGTTTTTTCTCGTATGCGGTCAAAATAATATGTGCCAAAAACAATTATGATATTGATATTCATTCTCAAATAGGCTAGGCGGCTATCATTGATACTTATTGAGAATGAATATCAATTTCATACTTGCCTTTGGAGCATATATTAAATGACCGGTCTTCGCTCACGCCTGCTTGGCGCCGCTGCGTTATGTGCAACACTTCTGTCGTCTGCGGCATTCGCTCAGGATTCTGAGACCTACACGCTCGATGAGATTGTCGTAGTTAGCAAATATCTCTATACTGATAGGGTTAATGCGCTCAAGACGCCAACGCCGGTTATTGATGTACCGCAGAGCCTTTCGATCGTGACCGCGGATCAGATCACCCAACAGGGCTTCACAAGCATTGGTGATATTATTGATTATACGCCGGGCGTGAATTCGTCACAGGGTGAAGGCCACCGTGATGCTATCGTCTTCCGCGGTGTTCGTTCAACCGCCGATTTCTTTATCGATGGCGCTCGCGACGACGTGCAATATTATCGGCCACTTTATAATCTTGAACAGGTTGAAATCCTGCGCGGTCCGAACGCGCTTCTGTTCGGACGTGGCGGCACCGGTGGAATTCTAAACCGGGTTACAAAAAAGGGTGTGATTGGCGAGACGTTCAACGGTTATAAGGCTAGCTGGAACACTGAAAACGAGTTTGATCTGCAGATCGACAGCAACATCGCCACCAGTGAGACATCGGCTTTCCGGATCAATGCGTTTTATGAAAGTCTGAACAATCACAGAGACTTTTACGAGGGTGACCGGATCGGTATCAACCCAACTGCCAAGTTCGAGTTGAGCCCGGCAACCATACTGGATCTGTCTTATGAGTATGTCGACCATGACCGGTTTATTGATCGCGGTATTCCAACCGGTACCGACGGCCGGCCTGTCGACGCGCTGGATGATATCGTATTCGGTGATCCGGACCTGAACAAGACCCAGCTTGAAGCGCATCTGTTGCGCGCCTCAATACAGCATGACTTCTCTGAGACGCTCAAAGGTAATTTCAGTGCCTTTTATGGCGATTATGACAAGCTGTACCAGAATTTCTATGTGTCTGGCTACAATCAGGCGAGCACGCCAGACGAGGTCACGCTTGACGGCTATGTCGATACGACCAAACGCCAGAATATGAGCCTGTCTGGAAATTTGATCGGCGAATTTGCGGCGGGGCGTTTAAGCCATATCGTGATTGCCGGCGTTGAATATATCGATACCTCGTCTGATCAGGACCGTTTTAATGCGTTCTGGGATACGACATCCGACGATAATGAAGTGTTTGCGATAAACCGTCCGCTGTCTCTGCGCGGTGGTATCGGCACCAATGTCGATGGTGTTACGACAACGAATGATTTTGGTGCCGACATCAATGATGACACGCGGGTCGATATTGAAGTGTTCTCAGCTTATATCCAGGACGAAATCGAGGTCTCCGAAAAACTTGATATTGTGCTCGGCGCACGGTTCGACAGTTTTGACATTAATGTCTTCAACGTTCCGGCTGATGAAACCCGCAGCCGTAAAGATGAAGAGATTTCGCCGCGCCTTGGTATCGTCTACAAACCGCAGGAAAATATTTCCTTCTATGGCAGCTATAGCGAGTCATTCCTGCCACGAAGCGGCGAGCAGTTCGCAAACATCAATGGTAACAATAATCAGCTTGACCCAAATACATTCACCAACCTCGAAGCGGGCGTTAAATGGGATCTAAATCAGGGGCTAAGCCTGACAGCAGCAGTGTTTGAAATTGAACAAAGCTCACCCCAAGTTGCCGATAATGATGCCTCCACACTTGATGTGATTGATTCAGAAATTACCGGTTTCGAAGCGCAAATCCATGGCCAGTTGACGGAGGCCTGGTTCGTTTCGGCCGGCTATAGCAATCTCGATGGTGAGCAGGTTTCACGCACAGGTCCAACCGGTTTGCGTCCACGGGAACTGCCTGAAAACATGTTCTCGATCTGGAACAATTTCAAAGCCAGTGACAAATTGGGTCTGGGTATCGGTCTGACATATCAGGATGAAAGCTTCATCAATAATAGTAATAGCGCCAGCCTGCCTAGCTATACGCGGATTGATGCGGTAGCCTATTATGATGTTTCAGAGACCCTTCGTGTCCAGCTGAATATCGAAAACCTGACTGATCAGCGATACTACCCAAATTCCCATAGTACGCATCAGGCATCCGTGGGCGCGCCACTTAATGCGCGTCTGACGGTAACTGGACGCTTCTAGTAAGCGTTACGAAGTCAGGTCCCGGGGTTCGCCCAGCTTCGGGATCTGGTCTTGTGTTTGAGGTGTGGGGGGTCTCCCACACCTCATTCAATTAAAGAGATGGGCAGCGTCGATGTCACGCTTTGCAGGCCTGTAGAATGTGTGTTTGCCCCTTATGCCGCGCCTCCCGACGCTCACAATGAATCTGGGTTCGATCCGGTAACAGGCTTTAGTCTGCCAAAATCGCCCAAGCGGCGCCCGCCATGTAGATCGGGCTTAATTGTCAGCCCTTTGGCGTCCCAGCAAACCGGCTGTCAACATTCTGGCCCATGCGGGTTGTAGCCTGATCCTGTTCAGACCGTGGCCAGATCACATAGAGTTCGAACCGATTTGCCGGTGGCTTTGGCTACTGGTCCGTGAGTTCAGCAATGAAACGGCGGGAAAAAATGTCGGAGGCTCGGTTTGCGTCGCTCCATGTTGGTCGATGCGAGGCAAAGCGGATATCATGTGAGAACCATTTATAGGCATAATCCCCGAGCTGTGTGCCGTCTGTATCAAAAGCTTCTGCCCGCAGCGACATGCCGCCGACAGAAAATGACCTGAACTGATCCAGTCCGGGACGATCTGAGGCTTGCTTGAAGGTCGGACGATTGGGGCGGGCATCGATAATCGTGACATTGACCTGTGCAACGCTTAATCCCGCCGCAGCCAGTGCATCATGCAGGTCATCGGAGACGCGTTCTGAGAGATAGTCGACTTCCCGCTCGCCATAGGTTTCGGTCCATTCCTCGGCTGTCTCGGGATCGAAGGCGACTGTAATATCGCAAGCGAGTGCGGCAGGCACAAGAAAGCTGGCCAATAGAGCACTGATAAAGGATTTCATTGTAGTCTCCTATATATAAGCCGGGATGCAAGCCTAACCCGTTCCGGCCAAATGTCCATGTCGGGGCGATCTCGGGGCGGTCCTGATCGCGGCTTTCGCCCCGTTACCCGATCGCATAGACGCCTTGTTAGGTATTGGTGGGTCATGGAAATTTCCCGCACCAGCCGATCCGGCATGACCTGATCATACCAGTTTTTTAACGATATAGCCGAACCGGACGCGCACCTGCCGGTTGACGGTCAGCAGGATCAATTTGATGATGGCTGGTGTTTAACAGGGTTTTGGATTCTAGGGTAAAGAGGCGATTGATGCGGGATGTCGTAATATGTGCGCCGCGCCGGACGGCGATCGGGGTTTTTGGTGGTGGTTTTCGGTCCGTCCCGGTTCATGATCTCGGGACGGCTGTTGTTCGGGATATATTGGCTAGAACCGGTCTTGATGGCGCGCGGGTGGACGATGTCATTTTCGCGAATTGTTATCCGACAATGGATGCCCCGGCCATCGGGCGGGTGATTGCGCTCGATGCCGGATTGCCCTTCTCGGCAGGTGGCTTGCAAATTGACCGGCGCTGCGGATCTGGTTTGCAGGCTGTGATTTATGCCGTGATGCAAGTTGCGACCGGCGGCAGCGATATTGTTATTTCCGGTGGCGCCGAGTCGATGAGTCGGGCGCCATATTTCACGATTGACGGACGTTGGGGGGTTAAAGGTCCGGGCATCATGCTCGATGATAGTTTAAGCAAAGGCCGGATGACCGCCGGCGGGCAGCATTATCCGGTCGCTGGCGGGATGATCGAAACGGCTGAAAATCTCCGGCTTGAATATGGGATCACTCGTCAGGCGCAGGATGAGCTCGCTGCGCGCTCACAGACACGCGCAGCAGCTGCGATCAATGAGGGCAAATTTTCCGAGGAGATTGTTCCGGTGACAGTATCTAGTCGCAAGGGAGATGTTACCGTCGACCGTGACGAGCATGTCCGGCCGGATACAAGCGTGGACGCGCTTGCCAAGCTAAAACCTATTCGGCTGGGCGTTGATCGCGACGCGACCGTGACGGCTGACAATGCCTCGGGGCAGAATGATGGCGCTGCGGCCTGTATTGTAGCGTCGGCCGAGGCGGCAGAGCGTTATGGTCTCGAGCCGGTTGCCCGCATGGTATCCTGGGGACTGGCGGGTGTCGCACCGAATATAATGGGTATCGGGCCGGTTGGCTCGACCCTGAAAGCACTGGACCGGGCCGGGCTGGAGCTAAAGGACATGGATTTGATCGAATTGAATGAAGCGTTCGCCGCACAAGTTCTCGCCTGTACCAAGGCGATGGGGCTCGGCGATGCCGACCATGACCGGATAAATGTGAATGGGTCGGGTATTTCATTGGGTCATCCGGTGGGGGCGACCGGTGTTCGGATACTTACGACCCTGCTGATGGAGATGCAGCGCCGCGATGCCCGTTACGGGCTTGAAACAATGTGCATTGGCGGCGGTCAGGGGCTAGCGGCCATTTTTGAGCGGATTGAGAATTAATCTGTTAGTAGCGGCCCGGTTGAGTTTATTATAATTCGGCAAGCGGGCCGATCTTGCCGTCTGTGAGACGGACCTCGAAGCTCTTGATCTTCGCGCTTGAATAATCGGGTTGCCTGACATCACTGACCTGCCAGAAATCAGCTCTGACAGCGTCGCGGGTCAGGGTTATCAATGTCCACCCCTGCCCGGTCGTTTTGTGCCATTCAACCTCCTCAATCGCATCGGCGAATTGCTGTCCGAGATTGTCAACGTTCCGGAAATACTCGCCCATGCCGGGTGATGTGACCGATGTGCAACCGAACTCGACGCCCCGTTGCTGCCGATTATTGTCCAGCAAGGTGTTTGCCCAGGCGGTATGGGTATCGCCGGTGAGGGTAACAAGCTTGGCATTGGCGTTTTTGGCGGCTGCATAAAGGCGGTCGCGTGCTGCCGGAAACCCGTCCCAGGCATCAAGATTCCAGGGCAGTCCGAGGCGACTAAAGGGGATTAATGGCGCGACCTCGGAGCCATCCTGTGCCCGAATCTGCCCGGGGGTGAGGGTCCGGTTCAAATCGGGCGCTCTTACCTTTGCCATGATGACCTGATTGGCAAGGACTTGCCAGATTTTGCCAGTGCGTGTTGAGCGTTCGAGCTGTTCGCTTAGCCAGCGTTCTTGAACTGGCCCAAGCATGGTCCGATCGGGGTCGCGAACCTTTAGCATTGTCGAGACTGCAGCGAAGGGGACCTGCGCGTCATCGAGGTCGCCGAGTTCTTTGCTCCAGCTAATTTCCTCGGACCGACCGGTAAGGCGAGTTTCAAGGCAGATCAGGCTTGCGAGATCGCCAAACTCGAAGCGCCTGTAAATCGTGTCGCGGACAGCGCCGGCTTGTGGTTCCCGAATGGGCATCCATTCAAAATAGGCCTGAACAGCGTTTTGCTTGCGCTCGCTCCACTTTCCTTCACCATTCTCCGGATTGTGATTGTCGGCACCGGTCCGGTAGGAATCATTTGCGCTTTCATGATCATCCCAGTTGCAGATCCATGGCGCGGCAGCATGCGCGCTTTGCAGGTCGCGGTCACGCTTATACTGCGCGTGCCGGGTCCGGTAGTCGCTGAGCGTGATGATTTCGTGTGTCGGTTCATGCGTGCGCCCCAGAGCACGGCCACTCTCGGCGCCATAACTGGGATCATCATCGGGCCCTAGTCCATACTCGTAGATATAGTCACCGAGATGTATGACGGCATCGAGCGTCTTGTCCTTGCTGATGTCGCGATAGCTGTGAAAATGACCGAATCCGAAATGCGAGCAGGATATAACCGCAAGGCGCACCGGATCATGGCCGGTCTTTGTGGTGGTTTTGGTCCGGCCGACAGGTGATGCGATTGCGCCGGTCTCGGTGAGCGCTTCGAATCTGTAATAATAGGTCTGTCCCGGTATCAGCCCGTCGGCATCGATCTTCACTGTGAAATCGGTGCTAGATTTAGCGATCGCCTGCCATTCACCCGCCGGCGAGTCCAGCGCCGCATCATGATAGAGTCGAGCTCTAACCGGTATTGGCGTCGACTGCACGGGGGCTTCAGGGGTGATGCGTGTCCAGATAATCACCCTGTCGCTTAGCGGGTCGCCCGACGCGACCCCGTGTTCGAATCTGACGCGACCCGGATAAGGCCTTGGTGCCGTCATAGTGTCTGTGGTTTCGCCTGTCCCCGGCATTGTTTCGGCCTGGCATGCCGCCAGCCCAACAATCGCTCCGCTACCACCCAATAATGCACGACGTGTGAAGTTCGACATGCTGAGCTCCCGTAACTTTTTGATTTTATAGTTCTAGATCTACGAAAGTATTATTTTAACTGTATACCGGTTAAATGACAGAATTATTTACCCAGGCTAGGTCAGAGCATGCTGGTACGCGACTAGACCGGTTTCTCGCCGACGAGATAACCGAACTGTCGCGATCCAGAATCAAGACCCTGATTGAAACCGGTGCGGTCAGTTTGCAGGCACAGGAAGAAACCAGAATTATTAGGGAGGTGCGGGCCCGTGTCGTTGCCGGCGGGGTCTATCGTATCCTGCTGCCCGAACCCGTATCGACCGAGCTGGTCGCTGAAGATATCCCGCTAAGTGTCCTGTATGAGGATGAGCATCTGCTGCTAGTCGATAAGCCCGCCGGCATGGCTGTTCATCCCGCTCCCGGTCATCCGAACGGAACCCTGGTCAATGCGCTCTTACATTATTGCCGTGGCCAATTATCGGGGATTGGCGGGGTAGAGCGGCCGGGCATTGTGCACCGGATCGACAAGGACACGACTGGTGTTCTGGCAGTCGCAAAAAGCGAGCCAGCGCATACCGGGCTGTCCGAGCTATTCGCGCGGCACGATATTGACCGGGCCTATCTCGCGGTTAGCCGGGGGGTACCACGGCCTCGGTCGGGACGCATTGAAACCAAGATTGCGCGGTCTCGCCATGACCGCAAGAAAATGGCGGCTTTCAGCGAAATCGAACACCCTGACGGGCGGGATGCAATCACCCATTATAAGGTGCGGGAGACATATGGTGTGATGAGCCGGAAGGATCCGAGCCCGGTCGCCGCCCTGGTCGAGTGCCGTCTGGAAACCGGTCGCACCCATCAAATCAGGGTGCATATGGCGCATATCGGTAACCCGCTTCTGGGCGATCCGTTATATAGCCGTCATCAAGGGCTGAAGTTTGAGGGCAAAACGCCCGCGCATGACGCTGCCAGAACTGTTTTCCGGGCTTTCAAACGGCAGGCTTTGCATGCCTATCGGCTCGGTTTTGTCCATCCTGTGACGGGTGAGACTGTTCTGGCCGAGTCGCCGCTGCCAGATGATTTCGTTGCGTTAACTAAGGCGCTGGCGACAATCTAGGCTCGCGCCAAAAGCACTCCATGCGCTAGCTCTCCCAGCCTTGCTTTTGATAATGATAGCCGGTTCCGGGGCCGGTTGCGCGCTTGCTTGGTCGCTGTTTTCATGCTGTTCAGGCGGAAAGGTTGAATAAAAACGCAGGGAGAGCGCAATGGGAATTCTGGATGGTCGTGTCGTACTGGTCACTGGTGGCGGTAATGGCATTGGTAAAGAGTGCGCGCTTATGGCGGCGGCGCATGGGGCAAAAATCGTCGTGAATGATCTCGGCGGGGGGCTGACAGGTGCCGATACTGGTGATGCCGGGCCGGCAGAGACTGTTGCCCAGCAAATCAGGGATGCTGGCGGTGAAGCGGTCTCAAACTCCGATAGCGTTACCGACTATGATGCCGTGGCGAATATGGTCGAGCAGGCCAAGGACGAATTTGGCGGTCTGCATGCAATCATAAATCCGGCCGGGATACTTCGTGACGGCATGTTTCACAAAATGTCGGAGGCAGACTGGAAAGCGGTGATCGATGTTCACCTGCATGGTAGTTTTAATGTCACGCGGGCGGCCGTTGAACTGTTCCGGGAGCAGCAGGATGGCGCCTTTGTTTTGTTCACATCGACATCAGGCCTGATCGGGAATATCGGGCAGGCCAATTATGCTGCGGCCAAAATGGGTATTGCCGGCCTGTCCCGGATTGTTGCCATGGAGGGGGCGATCAAAAATGTCAGGTCGAATATTATCGCGCCTTTCGCCTGGACCCGGATGATTGCATCAATTCCGGTCAAGGATGAAGCTGGTGCCGAACGGGTTGAACGCATGCGAACAGGTATGCGGGCCGATCAGGTCGCTCAGCTGGCGGTCACCCTGTGTGCGGATAAAGCCAAGCACATTAATGGTCAGATCTTTTCGGTGCGCGGTAATGAGGTGGTTCTGTTCAGTCAGCCGCGTCCGGTCAAATCGGTCTCGCGACTTGAGGGCTGGACCCCGGAAACCCTTATCGAGCACGGCCTTTCAGCCATGGAGGGCAGCTTTACGGATCTCGGCCCGACGACAAGTGTTTTTCCTTACCCTCCGGTTTGACGTGTCGATGGGCGCTGCGTGTCTACCTTGGGGCAAATTTGACAGTAAGCGGCGACCAGTTTGGCCGACGGGTTGGATGCCAGTGAACTGGCGTGGTGTGACGGCTCGCGATCGGGTGGCTGAGAAATGCCCTTAATCTCTGCGGCCCTGATTATCACAACCGTCTTTCTGACCTCATTTGTGTCCGGTATTTTCGGGATGGCTGGCGGTCTGATCTTAATGGGCGTTCTGGTCGCCCTTGTTGGCGTCGCGCAGGCCATGATTGTGCATGGCATCATCCAGATGTTTGCCAATGGCTATCGGGCCTATCTATTGCGATCCTATATTATCTGGCCGGTCTTCGGCTTTTACTGTCTTGGCGCGGTGGCAGGCATCGGCTTGCTGATCTTTGTCAGCTGGACCCCGGACCGTCGCATGGTTTATCTGATGCTCGGCTTGGTCCCGCTACTGCTATGGTTGCCGAAAGATTTTTTGAAGCTGAATATCGAGCGTCCGGCGCAGAGCATTCTGGCGGGGGTCTGTGTTCAAGCGCTCAATACGCTGGTCGGGGTGGCAGGGCCGCTACTGGATATTTTCTTTGTCCGATCCAGTATGGGGCGACACCAGATTGTTGCGACGAAATCGGTGGCCCAATCCCTAAGCCATCTGGTCAAGGCGAGCTTTTGGAGCCTGCCTGTCATTACTCAGGCCGGCTGGGGCGCAATGCCGCCTCTCTGGCTGTTTATTATTGCGCTTCCGGTGTCGATGTTTGGTACCCAACTTGGCGGACTGGTTCTGCAGCGGATGACAGATCAGGGGTTCAGGCGCTGGATACGAGGGCTGGTTACCATTGTTGGATCGATTTTTTTGTTGCGCGCCGCCGGGCTCTACTGAGTGGAGATGGTTGGCGCGATCGCATCGATAAATGGTTTCCGGATCAGCATTTTATTTCCGGCATAGGCGGCTCGCGGGAGTGCTCCCAGGCGTTCGGCTTCCGCTAGCGCGAGCGGCAGCATCTGTTCGGGGGCAACGGCCTGGTCGAGGAAACCGCGGCTTACAGCGTCGGTCGGGCCAAAAAGCTGTCCGGTGATGGCGACTTCAGTGAGCTGATGCGGCTGTATCCGTGCTTTTAGCAATTCCGCTGCAAAAACCGGCAGCGTCATACCGATAGCGGTCTCATTGGCGCCGATTTTGAAGGCGCCGAGCGTGCCGATCCGAATGTCGGTTGCGAGCATTAAAAAGCAGCCCATGGCGATCGCATGCCCGTTGCAGCCGGTGATGACAGGCAAAGGTGTCTGGAACAGGCGCAGCGCCAGTGCGCCGCCTTGATTGACCAGGCGGGCGGCGTCTGCCGGGCTTCCTTCACGCAGCACATTGAGGTCGAAGCCGGCCGAAAATTTACCCTCCCGGCCGGTTAGCACAATGGCATTGGCTTTGGCTTCTGCTTCATCAAGGGCGCTGTTGAGTGCGTCAATCAGCGTAAACCCAACCGCATTTGCCTTGCCATCATCCATCGTGATTGTGGCGACTTTTGACTCGATTGAAAGTGTGACGCTCATGCTGGTTCCTCCCGATCGAACAACATAAAACCTCTTTGGCGGGTCTCAGCAAGTGATATTGCAAATTCAGCGGCGCGCCCGGAAAAAGTCTTTGAGCATTTTTGCAGCGACCGGCGCAGCATCATTGTCCTGACAGAGTTCCGGGCGCCAGTGAATAGTCGGCTGACTGAATAGTTTCGGTCCGTGCAGGATTGCCCCACCTTTCGGGTCGGAGGCGGCGAAAATTACCTTGCCGAGCCGGGCGAGACTGATCGCGCCGGCACACATCGCGCAGGGTTCGAGCGTTACATAGATATGCAAGCCCGGCATGCGGTAATTTCCAAGTTTTGCTGCGGCGGCGCGGATCGCGACGATTTCGGCATGCTGGGTTGGGTCGTTGACGGTAATTGGCTGGTTGGCGCCGATGCCGATGATCTCCTGTGATGCCGGGTCGGCAATAACCGCACCGACCGGAACTTCGCCAGCCAGCGCAGCCTCCCTCGCCAGATCGAGAGCAGTTTGCATGGGTGTGAAAACGTCAGTCATATCTTTTCCTTTGCCGCCCGCGCGAATAACGCGCCATGTCAAAGCACTTCAATCCGTGTCGTTATGGAGTGGCCGCTAATTCCCCTGTTTATTTATCAGAACTATCACCTTGTGCACTATCTTTACCCTGCAATCCCAGTCTATCGGCATTTAGTCGTGGGGAATGCCAGAAAGACTTATAATCACGCCCAAAACCTGATGACGGTCGAGGCCGTCGGACCCAATCCAAGGGGGCCGCTGAGACTTCGGCGGCTTGAGTGAAAGTGAAATGTGTCAACACCGCGCAGGCTGACGAGACGCACTTGCCTCGCCAGCACCCACCAATCGGCAAAGGCGCGGTTGCACGGAATGTGCGCTATCCTGTCCGATCTCCTTAAAGTCAGACGCCGGAAATATGTTGGCTTTGCGGTGTAGCAATCGGTCGGGCGGCATGAGCCGCTATTAAAACAGGCTCGACTTGCCAAAATACAGACGATCAGGTCGAGACCCGTTTATACCATCATACATGCTCGTTGCTGTGTCATACCAGATTTTGATGGAGCTTGGCAGCAGGACCGCCATCGGCGAAAATCACTGCGCCACAAAGAACACTGGAGGCATCACGAAGCATGAATCTCTTTACCGTTGCGAATTGATCCATCGTCGCCTCTCGCCATGTCCCATGGCGTAATTGATACAGAACTCTTATCGGTGAGGCCTGTTTTTTCATCTTCATAGGCATCTTCTATCATCGGTGTGAGGGGACCCCCGGCGCGTTCGGGTTAACCTGCACTGCTAGGCGGGTAAGCCTTGTGGCGTTTTTTTATCATCCATAGCGGCAGCGCCCGTTTTGACCCGGCCAGCGCTATTTTCGTACTTTATCAGTCACGGCTTTCCATTCCCTGCTTTGTGCCCTGAATAAATCACGCTGAAAAAAACATCTTGCTAAAGAATGCTTGATCAGAAAATCACAAAAATTGACAGCACTGACAGCAGACTTAGTCTTAAATCTGCGATGGTTAGGCGGGACGATTACAATCTTTGCGATGCGGGTTCCTGTATCAATTTGAATGATCACCTAAGCATTGCGAAGAAAAGATAATCGATGCCAAGGAGGGAAACGTGTCAGCAAAAACAATCTCAACGAGTAAACCAAGAACGTTTAAATTAGGGCTTCTTTTAAGCGCTGGGATAATGTCCATGGCATCAGGCTATTCAGCTTTGGCACAAGACGTAGAGACGGAAGATAATGCGCGCACGCTCAGCACTATTATGGTAACTGCGACAAAGCGCGAAGCAACACTTCAAGATGTTCCGGTTGCCGTGTCAGTTGTCGACCAAGTCGATATTCAACGTTCAGAGATACAGGATCTTGGCGATCTGCAATCGGTCGTGCCCTCCCTAAGGGTCGGTCAATTGCAATCTTCGGCCAATACAAACTTCATCATCCGGGGCTTTGGTAACGGCGCCAACAATGTTGGGATCGAACCGTCTGTTGGGGTTTTCATTGATGGCGTATACAGATCGCGCTCAGCCGCGCAGATCTCCGATCTTCCAAACTTACAACGCGTTGAGGTATTGCGGGGACCACAATCCACACTTTTCGGTAAGAATGCGTCTGCCGGCGTCATTTCCATTGTTACAGGTAAGCCGCAATTTGAAACAGGCGGGTCTGTAGAGGCGAGCCTGGGCAACTATGATTCAGTTCGGGTCAAAGGCGATCTAACCGGACCATTGTCCGAAACTGTTGCCTTCAGCATCTCCGGCAACATCAATCAGCGTGACGGTTATGCGAATGACCTTATCACTGGGACACGCTTCAATCAGCGGGACCGGTGGGGTGTGCGCGGACAGTTGCTGTTTGTTCCCAATGACGATCTCGAAGTCCGCATGATCGGGGATCTTGATAAGATCGATGAAATCTGTTGCGCTGCCGGGAATTTGATAAACGGCCCGACAGGTGCCGCGATAGAATTAGTTGGCGGCCAAATCGATGGTGGCAATCCATTCTCTTACGATGTCTACAATAATTTCGACTCGAAAAACGATATCGAGAATTCAGGTCTCTCGCTTCAAGCCGACTATGATATGGGCTTCGCGACACTGACCAGTGTTACAGCATCACGGAACACGTCTTCCGAGACCGATCAGGATTCTGATTTTACCAGCGCAGATTTGGTTCAACGAAATTATAATGAAACCAATATCGATACGTTCACCCAAGAATTTCGCCTGACGTCTAATGACACTGAAGGCCGATTCGACTGGATGGTCGGCGGATTCTATTTTGATGAATCTGTGGAAACCGAGACCGAGTTCGAATATGGATCAGCTTTTCGTGGATATGTAGATATTCTTACAGCAGGTGCTCTCGGAGGCATCGAACAGATCATAGCCGGCCCAACAGCAGCTGGAACGCTGTTTGGTCAGCCTGGTCAGGGTCCGGTTGAGTCATTTGGTCAAGACAACACAGCCTATTCGATTTTCGGGACGTTAGACTTCCATGCGACGGAAAAGCTGACGGCAACGATTGGGCTAAACTACACAAACGATGAGAAAGATGCCTATTTCCGTTCTGTTAATACGGATGTATTCTCGGCGCTTGATCTTGTTGCATTAGGTGTGGCGGCCGGGGTGCCTGCCACAGTTGCGAATGATCCGACGGTCAATCCTTTTCTAGCACTGTCCTCCTTGCAATTCCTGCCACCCTTCCTCGACTTTCCCAATGCGGTTGAGGACGGTCACTCGGAAGACAGCGATACGACGTATACATTGCGGCTGAGCTACGACATTTCCGACAATCTAAATGTCTACGGGTCCTATGCAACAGGTTTCAAGGCGACGTCGTGGAATCTGTCGAGAGACAGTCGTCCACCGGCATCGATCTTCATCCCGGGATCAAGAGCAAGCGATCCTGCACCGGCGCCGTCGCCAATCCGTGACGCTGGACTGGCCGTCAACAATTTGACAGCGGGTACGCGGCTGGCCGGACCCGAAGAGTCAGAGGTTTTTGAAATTGGCCTCAAAGCAAGTTTCGACAGACTTGCGTTTAATATGACACTCTTTGACCAGACAATCGAAGGCTTCCAGTCTAATTTTTTCACAGGCACAGGATTTGCCTTCGTGAATGCTGGGGAACAGTCAGCACAAGGTTTGGAACTTGACTTCACATGGTCAATTACAGACTCATTCACATTGTCTGGTGCAGGGACTTTCCTGGATCCAGTTTATGACAGTTTTGTCGGTTCCGTTGCCGGGGATATTTCTGGCACGACACCATCCGGTATTCCGGAGAGAAGCACATCTCTGGCTGGGACCTATGAGAAAACGCTCGCCAATGGCTGGGACTTCTATGCCCGCGCCGACTGGCAACATGAGGCGGATACAGAGTTTTTCGACGATCCAGCAAACAATGCGTTACTCGCTCCGGGCGGATATTCCCGTGGCGCTGACCTTGTCAACGGCTCACTCGGAATCGTAACAGAATCTGGACTGGGTGTGAGTATCTGGGGACGCAATATTTTCGATGACCAGTTCATCACAACGGCGTTTCCATCGGTCGCTCAGGCCGGCTCGATTTCCGGATACCCAAACCAACCGAGAACGTACGGGATAACGGTCCGCAAAGTTTTCTGAGACCTTGAATACGCCCCGCCATATGTCTGATATGGCGGGGCGGATATCAGATAATAGCCCCCACTTATGGCGACATGCGAAATTGCGTCGTCTTTTCGTTCAAACATCAATCTTAGCTGAATATAGTTCCGAGCGTAGGCTTTACGAAACGTCACGATATGATTGGCGCATTACGATATGGACGAACATCCGGTAGCTCCGATGCGTCAACTCAACGCGACGGTGAACATTAAGGCAAAAGATCTGTTGCTGAAATTACTTCGGACAAGCCCAGATAGGCGTTTGCCAGTTCGGATATTAATCGAAGTTGGGCGATTGTTTGGGATTAGCGAGAATTTAATCCGTGTAACGCTCTCTCGACTAAGATCTGATGATTTAGTCGAGCAGGACCTTAGAGGTCATTATCGATGAAATCGGCGTCATGATCCCGTTCGCGACGGGATCGATAACTGGTCGAGGGGCAAGGGGCGAGGGTTGCGCTATTGATTGGGACGGTAGATGGCTTGGCGTAACACCACGCCAAAACTTACCCGTTAAAAGTTTCAGGCGTCTGGACAAGGCCTGCAACCGTTTAGGCTTCCGAACGCTTTTTGACGGCCTCCGGGTCCGCTCCAACAATTTCGCAATGGCTGTTCAAGAGATTAACGAATTGCTCGAAGCGATGGCAGGGTATAACGACCTCGTATAACGCTTTTGGAGGAAGTATATGCTGTCGGTGAATCCAAAGACCCCTCGTCATTATGGAACAGGCAGCAGCCCGAAAAGGTCTACTATGATGGTATTGAGCAATTGTGTACATCGACGAAGTATTTAGATGCTGCGGAAGAAACCGTTATTCTGCGCGAATCTTTCATATTTGGTGGAGAGGCAATCCGTTGCCTTGCGCTCGATCCTCTTTTACCAGCTGAGCTGGCCAATACGAGTATTCGCGCTGCCTATACGCGTGCAGCCAAAGGTTTTGTAACAAAATACAGCAAGGCCTGGCAGACTCGTTTGGTGCTGACACAGGTGATGACATAATTTCGGGGTCTTAACGCGCACGGCAAAAGGCAAAATATGCGTATTGTTGCAGGTGATTTTCGAGGGCGTCCGATAGCGGCGCCAAAAACGAGTGGGACGCGGCCGACCTCCGATCGGGCTCGTGAAACCGTGTTTAACATTATATCCCATGCTGAATGGGCGCCGCCTCTGGCAGGTGCGCGGGTGATTGATCTTTTTGCCGGGTCCGGTGCGCTCGGGCTGGAGGCGATATCCCGCGGCGCGGACTTTGCGCTTTTTGTCGAGATGGGGCTGGCCGCGCGCGCTGCAATATTGGAGAATATCAACGTCTTCGGCATCAGCGAGAGAACCCAGTTTCAACGTCGTGATGTGATGCGATTAGGTCCGATATCGGATGATCTCGAAAGGCGGTTCGATATTGCCTTTATCGATCCGCCCTATTTTAAACAGCTGGTGCCGCGGTCGCTTGCAGGATTGAAGACAGGTGGCTGGTTACAGCCGGAGGCCTTGTGCGTTGTCGAGACCGGTGCCGATGAAGCGCTTGAGCTGCCAGGCTGGACAGTGCGTGATACCCGCAGGAGCGGTGCCGCGAAATTCTGGTTCCTGTCACAGGCCTAAGCAGCTGTATCGATCTGCCCGACATTATAATTAGGCGACGCAATTCCTATGCACATTGCGGTTTGCCGGTCCCGTTTGGGACAGGCGTGTCGTTTTTCTGGCGCAAGCGGATCGTTGCGCCGATGAATTTCTGGTTATCGGGTTGTTTTCCGCTGACCGGTTTTGTGGCATAAGACAGGCACCGCCTTTATTGTGTGTTCGAATCAAACACGGCGTTTCGCCCTTTAGGTGCACCTGGTCGAAATCGTTCGATACGTCAAAAGCGATGAGAGATGTCCGGCGGCCAGGAAAGGTAATGTCCGATGATCAGAGTCTGCGTGTCTTTGCTTTTTACCGCTTGGGCAGCCCTGTCTGCGGTGGCACAGAGCGAACCGCCGGCGCCGGTCTTGTCCGAGTCCCCGACAGACCGGCAGGCCGATCCCGAGACTGTTTCTGTTCCGCCTGATCCTGTCATGCTGCCGGCCCGGCCGGACACATCGCCGAGATCGTCTGATCCCATTGAGGCACTCAGCGAAACTGCTGAAACAGCTACTGTTGCTGCATCCGAGTTTTTAAACTGGTTGGGGTCGGGGCAGCATGAAGCCTTGCTGGCCCTGTCTCTGGTGATTGCACTGTCCGGACTGTTATGGGTTATCAGATGGCGGGTCACCAAAGATCTGGGGCGACTGACCAA
>CBFHPC010000004.1:0-36218 GCA_965657655.1 Henriciella sp. | reverse complement strand
GACGGATCCGGATCGCAAAGCAGCGCTCGTTATATTGGGCGGCCATTCAAAAACGCACCGGTTCACAGACGAGGCCGCGCATCGATTATCCGGGCAGTTACGGGCCCTCGCATCACAAGGCTGGGACCTCCTTATCACAACATCGCGTCGAACCCCCGATCGTGTTGTCCGAACGATGCGCGATGTGGCCATGTCGACGGGTGGCGCCTTCTGGGATGGTCCCGAAACCGGTCCCAATCCCTATCTTACCTGGCTGCTGCAGGCAGATGCGGCGATTGTTACCGAGGACAGCACCAACATGCTGTCAGACGCCGCCTATCACGGCCTGCCTATTCATATGGTACGGTTAAGCGGCCAGTCGCCTAAATTTGATCGTCTGCATCATGGCTTCATCAAGCGTGGCTGTGCACAATGGTTCGATGGAACGCTGCATGACTGGTCCTATCCGGTTCTATCCGAAGCGGACCGGGCAGCTGATGCTATTCTCGACCTGCTCGGCAAGAAGACACGATCCTAGGACAGGACACATTGCGAAAAAACTGGAGCCGCGCGGCTGCGGTCAACCTGACCTAAAGTGCTGCGACTGGCTGCGCTGACACGTCTGCCGCAGCGGTTTCCCAGACCCACGCATCCGGTCGCTGCAACAGCTCGCGAACAAGCATATTGTTCATCGCGTGACCGGGCTGGAAGGCTTCATAATAACCGGCAATCGGGGCACCCGCGAGCATCAAGTCACCAACCGCATCCAGTAATTTGTGACGGACGAACTCGTCATCACTACGCAAGCCTTCGGGATTCAGGATCTCATCGCCATCAATAACAACGGCATTTTCCAAGGAGCCGCCGCGCGCCAGCCCCTTTGCTTTGAGCATCTCGACATCTGCTGCAAACCCAAATGTGCGCGCAAAGGCAATGTCACGGGAAAACAGTCCGGGATCTAGCCGCAAGGTCATTTCCTGTGTCCCGATCGCTTTAGTCTCAAATTCAATTTGAGCGTGTAATGTCAGAATATCGTCATGGCTTGGAGATAGACGGGCCCATTTCTGCCCCTGCCTGACTTCAATCGTATCGATTATCCGGATCTTGCGCCGGAGGCGATGCTGCTGCTTCAATCCGACCTTCAAAAACAATTCACAGAACAAAGCTGCCGATCCGTCCATAATCGGAACTTCAGGACCATCGATATCGATAATCGCATTATCGAGGCCGACGCCGGCACATGCCGCCAGCAAGTGTTCAACCGTTGCGACACTTTGATCGGCCTCGTTCACCAAAGTCGTACCAAGCTGGACGCCACGGACTCTATCGCCCCGGGCATAAATGAATTCGGGCTGATCCATATCGACCCGCCGAAAAACAATCCCGGTGCCTGAATCGGCTGGACAAATAGTCATTTTGGCCCGCGCACCCGAATGGACACCGACGCCGGCGCAAACCACGACGTGGTTGAGAGTGTGCTGATATTCCATTCTTGCCAAACCCTGACTCCTATAAGCCATCATCCATGACTTATCGAGCGCGAGTCTCAATACAAGCTTTGTTGCGTATTGTTGCAAAATTCCGCCGCAACGGCCACCAAAACAGCCAAAACCAAGCGTTAATTATTCGCAGAACGGCGCAAAAAGGCAGGAATTTCTAAATCGGCGTCGTCAAAGCCCGACTGCTTTACCTCGTCATCATTTGAGGAAACCGCCGCTTGTGATGGCGCTGGCCGCTCGACCTCGTCCGGCTTGACGTCGTCCCGCCGCCAGCTGAACAGGTTTGAGAAACCGGACCCGGCCTCTGGTTCTGGCTGAACGGGCTTCGATCGATTAACGAACTCACGTACCCGAACCTCGCTTGGCTCTTCCGGGACATCGTCGATAATATTGTTATTGGCGCTGACCTCAACTTCATCCATATGCGCCGGCATGGCGTTTGCCGCTGGTAATGGACGAATTGTCGGACGCGACGGTGTCACCTCAGGGTCCTGATAAGACCGGCTATATTGATCCTCGGCAATCGCTTTAGCCTCTACCGGTCGCGGCTTCGACTCTCTTGTGGTACGTTCCGGCATGCCCGCAGCGACAACTGAAACCCTGATCCGGCCGTCGAGATCCGGGTCAAATGTCGACCCCATAATTATGTTGGCATCTTCATCAGCATCGATTTCGCGTTTGACCTCGGCGGCCGCTTCATCAACTTCAAACAAGGTCATATCCGGTCCGCCAATAATATTGATCAAGACCCCTCTGGCGCCTTTCATGCTGGCATCATCAAGCAGCGGATTTTCGATCGCCGATCTGGCGGCTTCAAGCGCCCGCCCTTCACCTTCGGCTTCGCCCATACCCATCATCGCCGAGCCCATACCTTTGATGATGGTCCGGACATCCGCGAAATCAAGATTGATCAGGCCCGAGCTTGTGATCAGATCCGTTATACCTTTGACCCCGCAATACAGGACATCATCAGCCATACGGAAAGCTTCGGTAATGGTCGTCTTCTGATTGGCGACCCGGAACAAATTCTGATTTGGCACCACGATCAGCGTATCGACCACATCCTGCATCTTATCGACGCCATCCTCGGCAAATTGCATCCGGTGCGTTCCCTCGAAAGAGAATGGCTTGGTGATAACGCCGACTGTCAGAATGCCGCGCTTATGAGCCGCTCTTGCGATCACCGGCGCCGCGCCGGTCCCGGTGCCGCCGCCCATGCCAGCGGCGATGAAAACCATATGGGCGCCATCCAGAACGGCTGCTATTTCCTCAGACGATTCTTCCGCCGCGGCGGCACCCACTTCCGGGCGGGCACCGGCACCAAGACCATCAGTCGTATCTGGGCCAAGCTGGATACGATTATTCGTTTTAGACCGGGACAGGGCCTGAGCATCCGTGTTTGCGACGTAAAAATCGACGCCCTGCAAACTGGCTTCGATCATATTGTCTACGGCATTGCCACCCGCACCGCCGACGCCGATGACCAGAATACGTGGTTTAAGTTCATTCGCCATTGATCTGTTCCGATCCATTGTTTTTCATCAACAAAATTCAATCTCAAAAACGTTAACACTATGAAGCTAAAAGACTGTTAAACTCAACTCGCGCCTTAAAAATTTTCACGAACCCATCCCATAATCCTTGAAATGAGGCGTTTTCCGGCGTTTTTATCCAGTGAAGAGGGCTGATTCCCGGTCCATGCGGCGTCCGGAAATCCGATTAAGCTACAACTGATCAGACCCGCCGCGGTCGAGAAGGCCGGACTGCCATAATTATCGCCCAGCAGATCTACCGCCACAGGCCCGCCAAGCCGGACCGGCTGGGCCAGCACCTGACCGGCAACCTCACGGCTTCCGGGCAATTGACTGGTACCCCCGGTTAATACCGTTCGCCGCGGCATAATCGGACGCAGCGGGCTGCGCGATAGCGACACTCTTATAAGTTCGAAAACTTCTTGCGTTCGCGGACTAATAATTTCTGCCAGATCATTCCGGCTCATCTTTCCGGCACAAAGTCTGCCATCACTTCCCAGGCGCGGCGCCTCAAAACGTTCCGCCAGCCCGGGACTTCGCAGATCGGCAGTTCCATACACTGTCTTGATGCGTTCGGCCGCCGCGATGGTTGTCCCGATTGCCTGGGCAATATCGGACGTGATCAAAGTGCCACCAACGCGAATTAGATCAAGCCAGGCCGGCACCCCGTTCAGAAACGCACAAACCGTGGTAACGCCGCCACCGAAATCAATGCAAAGAGCGCCATTTTCCAACTCGTCCTCGATCAGGCACCCGGCACCACTCGCAATTGCCGATGGAAACATTCTATCAATCTCCAAATGGGCGCGGTGAACGCACTCACTCAGATTGCTAACCAGCGATTTCGGCGCCATCACGACATTCAGAATAACCCGCAACCGCGACCCGAACATGCCCAAAGGTTCGCGAATATCGTCCTGGTCATCGACACCGTACATGATTGGATAGGCGCCGAGTATGTCCCGGTCTTTCGATTGCGCTTCGCCCAGCGCCTGCGTGTTTACTTTCTTGATATCACGCTGCGAAACCGGCCGCTGACCGATTTCAATTTCAGCTTCAACCAGTTCGGACTGCACTTTCGGGCCAGTAATACCGAGTATAACCCGATCGATGCGTTGCCCGGCTTCCCGTTCGGCATCCTCGACAGCAAGTCTGATCGAGCGTTCAAGGGCTTCCATGTCAGTGATCGCGCCACCATTAAAACCGCGACTTTGCTGGCGCCCGCCACCCAAAAACACGAAACCGGCGCGGGTTTCCGGATCAACCCGGCCAATTAGACACGCAATCTTCGAGCACCCGATATCGAGCGCCGCAACCACGGCGCCGGACTTAATGGCGTTTTTCACCCGAAACCTTTGCGCATTATTCGACATTACGACGTCTCTTGCTCCGGACTCACAACAACTCTGTCGATAAGCCTGAGGTCTATACTAGCCAGATTCGACCGCCCTAAAAGGTCCCTGACGTCTTGCCGGCGTAGCTTTTCCAACCCAGTCGCCAAATCCCTGTCATGCGGCAGCTTCAATATTTTCCCATCGGTCAGCTTGAGATTCCATCGCTGACTGGAAATCCGGTAGCCAACATCAATCCGGGCCGCCAAATCCGGATCTTCTAAAAGCTGTTCCTTCAGATAGCGTAAAGCGTCCGGTGCCCCGGCGCCGGCAATCCGGATCAGATCAGAATACAGGCGGGGTGGTCGATCCGGCATAATCTCACCGAACCGGTCAACGACCTGCCAGCTTTCACCGTCGAACCATAAGGCGCTCGGCATGGCCGCATCCGCGTGGATCACAACCGCATCAGGCCATAACCGGTATACTCTTACATTCGTCACGAGCTGGGTGGCCTCCACCCGTTGACGAATGCGATAGGGGTCGGCGCGGAACATGTTCTCGCCCGACACGATCATCGCCGCATCCCGCACCCGACGGCTTAAATCAGCATTATCCCCCAGCCCTCTTACCTCAACTGTCTGAACCGAAACGCCAAGATGTCGTGACACGCTGTCGACGGTATTTGACCAGCGTTGCTCAAGCTTGAAAATCGATCCACCGAGAAGCGCCGTCAATGTGATTAACAGGCCAAGCACGATCGCCAAGCCAAGCAGCACCGACGACAGATTGCTTTCTGCCGGCTCGACAATTTCAACCGGTGCCGCTTTCTTGCGGCCGCTGGCGGGCGGTTTTGATTTCACCTTTGGCATGATGCATCCTCGATCATCCAAGCGACCAGGGCAGCATAGGACATGCCGCAATACGCAGCTTGCTCGGGAACAAGTGATAAGGGCGTCATGCCAGGCTGCGTGTTAGTCTCTAGTATCACCAATCTGTCCTTATCCGGGTCATAACGAAAATCCGAACGCGTCACACCACGACATCCAAGCGCCTGATGCGCCGTAAGAGCGGCAGCCTTTGCCGCTGCGGCTATCGCGTCAGGTATGTCGGCGGGAATGACATGCCGGGATCCGCCATCTGTATATTTTGCATTAAAATCGTAAAACTCCCTTAATGTCGTTATCTCGGTGACGGCGAGCGCACGATCCCCGAGCACCGCAACCGTTAGCTCGCGACCGGGAATAAACTCCTCAGCCATCAGGTGGTCGCCATAATGCCAGTCCGGATTTAACACCTCCCGCGCCGGTCCATTGCTTCCTTCACGGACAAACAGCACGCCAAAACTGGACCCTTCATTTACCGGCTTGACCACATAAGGCGGTTTAAGCGGATGCCCGGTCGCCACCTGCTCCCGCGTTACCGCAACATCCTTGGCGACATCGAGACCGGCCTCGGCAAAAACGAGCTTTGACTTGATCTTGTCCATAGCCAATGCAGACGCCAATACGCCGGAATGTGAATAGGGAATATCAAGCACTTCAAACAGGCCCTGCACACAGCCATCCTCGCCCCAAGGGCCATGTAACCCGTTAAGTATAATATCGGGATCCGCCTCGACCAATTGTCCGGCCAGCGCCCTGGTTGCATCAATCTCGACGACATCATAACCGATCTCGCGGGCCGCCTCGGCCATTTTGGCGCCGGAAATCAAAGAAACGGCACGCTCCGATGACCAGCCGCCATATATAATTGCCACCCGTTTCATACTCTGGTTCCTATCGCGTCAAACGCCATTTGATATCATCACCCTGACCAGTTGATGACAGGTTAATCCAAAATCGGGCGCGACACCGCTTTCATGCCTTGCAACCGCCCGATACGCCTGACTTCCCATCTCAAATCGACCCCTGAAGCGGCATGCACTCGGGCACGGACCAGCTCGCCAAGGGCTTCGATATCGGACGCGCTGGCAGTGCCGGTATTGATCAGAAAATTACAATGCTTCTCGCTGACCTGGGCGCCGCCAACCCGTAACCCTCGACACCCTGCAGCATCAATCAATTTCCAGCTTGACCGGGCGGCCGGTGTCCCCGGCGGGTCCGGGTTTGCAAATGTCGACCCACCGGTTTTTTCACGGATCGGCTGTGTCTCTGCACGGGTATTCTGATGTGTCACGATTTGAGCCAGCAACACGTCCGGGTCTGACCAGCCAGTGCCGATTAGCGACAAACCGGTCACAATCACATCCTCGGGAAAGTCTGTATGGCGGTAGGAGAAGTTAATCTGGGGCGTCTTGCCAGACGCTTGCGGCCCGAAGAATGTGACCTGTTTTCCGGATCGGGTGAGACCGTCAATCTGCAGCACGCAATCTTTCAACTCACGCCCATAGCACCCGGCATTGGTTCTAACGGCGCCCCCTATCGAGCCCGGTATACCGGACAAGAATGACAGCCCTTCAATACCGGCCTTCGCCGCCGTTTTTGCGACATTCAAATCCAGCGCACCAGCCCGCACGGTCACAACCGGTTTGCCAGATTGCGCTTCAGCAATGACAGTATCGGCCCAATACCGGCCAACCAGTCGGATTACGACCCCCTCAATACCGCCATCACGAACAATTGTATTCGACCCGACCCCCAGCACCGTGACCGGCACATCAGATGGCAGGTGCGCCAGAAATTCGGCCAGATCGTCAATATCTGCAGGAATGAACAATAGATCAGCGGCCCCACCGACCCGAAACCAGGTATAAGGGGCCAGGTCCGCATCGGCGACTAACTTTCCCCGAACGCGCGGAAGAGATTTCATGACATCCAGCATTCGCGTTTCTCCCTTGCCTTCCGACCCTCTTAACCAGCGACCTGGTTTGTCCTTGTTACAACGTCAGACTGCAGCCAGTTGTTCAGCCAGGTCGTTGGCCACAGCACTAATGTTTCCAGCTCCCATGCAGACAATCATATCGCCGGGCTGTACCAGGTTTTTTAACTGTGCCGGTAACGCGTCGAGTTGGTCGACATAAAGCGCGTGCTTGTGGCCGTGACCAGCGATACTCTGGGCAAGTGCAGCCCCATCAACCCCTTCAACTGGCACCTCACCCGCGGCAAAAACCGGTGTGATCACGGCAATATCGGCTTCGCGAAAGCATTCAGCAAAATCATCATATAAATCCTTCAACCGCGAAAACCGGTGCGGTTGTGATACCGCGATAATCCGGTTTGCACCCTGCATCGCGCGGGCCGCCTTCAAGACCGCTGTAATCTCGACCGGATGATGCGCATAATCATCAATCAAGCGAACGGGCGCCGCACCGGCAATCGGTGTATAAGTGCCAACCGGCGTAAAACGCCGCTTAACGCCTCCGAATGCCTTCAATGCCGCGCGGACATCACCCTCGCTTGCGCCCAGTTCGAGCGCAACCGTGATCGCAGCCAGCGCATTCGACACATTATGTTCGCCAGCCATCGGCAAATAGATGTCGCGAATTTTCGACGCCTGCGCCTGGCCCCGCCGGCGCACCAGAACATCAAACTCGACCCCGGCTGAGTCGGGCCGCAAATCGATCGCGCGAATATCTGCCTGACGATTGAAACCATAGGTCACAATCCGACGGTCGGACACGCGGCTGACCATTGCGCCAACTTCAGGGTGGTCGGTACACAGCACGCCAAACCCGTAAAATGGAATATTCCCAACATAGGTATCGAATGCCGCCCGTAGCGCCTCCATCGACCCATAATGCTCCATATGCTCAGGATCCATATTGGTTACAATCGCGATGGTCGGCCTGATTTTCGTAAACGTCCCGTCGCTTTCGTCCGCCTCGAGAACGATCCAGTCGCCCGTGCCGGCTTTTGCATTTGATCCATAGGCGTTGACAATGCCGCCATTAATCACGGTCGGGTCAATCCCTGCACCATCAAGCAAAGCCGCTACCATGCTCGTCGTTGTAGTTTTACCATGGGTTCCAGCAACCGCGACCGTCCACTTCAAGCGGATAATCTCTGCCAGCATGTCGGCGCGGCGAACCACTGGAATCCCGGCTCGCCTGGCCGCATCAACTTCGACATTCGAATCTTTTATGGCCGAGGAAATGATTACGGCTCCGGCCCCGTCAAGGTTTTCGGCCGTATGGCCAATATGAACAGTCGCGCCTTTTTCCCGCAGCCTTTTGACATTGGCGCTCTCATTCATGTCGCTACCCTGAACCTGATAGCCAAGATTGATCATGATTTCGGCGATACCTGACATACCGATCCCGCCAATGCCTACGAGATGTGCCGGACCGAGGGGGAAGGGAGTAGGGGAAGTTTTCATCGTGACATATAGCTCAAAGGTGGAAGTTAAACGGGATGTTGTATCGCATTAAGAACACATCCTTTAATATCTGACTCGTGACAACAACGTCAGTCCGTGACTGCTTTTAACATATTTTCAACTGCATCGGCCAAAACTGAGGCCGCATTAAGACGTCCCGCCTCGCCAGCCGCCACCGCCATTGCCTGCAATTGCGCTGAATTTGACAATAGTTTCGAAAGCCGCGGCCCGAGCGTATCCGCTCTCAAACTGTCTTCATCGATAATCTCTGCCGCGCCGAGGTCACGGAGCCCCTCGGCATTGGCGGTCTGATGGTCATTCATGGCAATTTTTAGCGGTATCAAAATCGAAGGGCGGCCGATCGCTGCTATCTCGCTGACGGTGCCGGCGCCGGACCGGGCAATCACAAGGTGAGACCTGGCAATCTGTTCCGGCATATCATCGAAAAAGGGTCGCAAATCAGCCTGAAGACCAGCGCGCTCATAGACCGATCGCACATGCTCGATCTGCTCTGGTCGAACTTGCTGGATCACCATCAGGCGTGATCTTAGCGACGGGGCAAGGCCGGTGGATATCGCTTCGGGAATAACGTCCCCGAGGATACGCGCGCCCTGGCTACCACCGGTGATGAAAATACGGATCGGTCCGTCAGGGTCAGGATAGGCTGTCTGCGATACTTCAACCACACGCGGCCTAACCGGATTGCCAACCGTCAGATGGTCCAGGCCGGACGGCAGCAAATCAAGCCGCGCAAAGCCTGATGCAACAATGCTGGCGGCACGCGCAAAGACCCGATTGACGCGGCCTAAAACCGCATTCTGTTCATGCACAACAATCGGAATACCCAGCTGCTTGGCCGCACCCAGCGCCGGATAAGCGGGATAGCCGCCAAACCCGGCTACAAAAGCAGGTCGCTGCTGCTTGAACCGCCGTAATGCCATTACTTGCCCAGCCCGCAATTTCATAAAAGTCGATAACAGCGTCCAGGGTCGCCGCAAATTCGGGCTGGCGGCTTCAACCTCAAGCTTCCAGTCGGCCGGAAAACGATCTGCATAGCCCAGGCCTCTCACATCACTGATCAGGCCGACATTCCAGCCACGTGATTTCATTTCAGTCGCAAAAGCCGAGGCCGGAAACATATGTCCGCCAGTGCCGCCGGCCGCGATTATCATCAGCGGTTTTGCCATTATCCTAATCCCTTCCAGGCCGACGGACTTCGCCGCAGCAGCGCCAGGGCAAAGCCCAGTGTCAGCGCCGTCGCCAGTATCGACGTACCGCCATAGGACACAAAAGGTAAAGTCATACCCTTTGGCGGTATTAAACTAATATTGACGGCAATATTGATCGCCGCCTGCAGACCAAACAAGGCAAATAGGCCCGCCGACGCCGCTTTTGCATCGATCGCGTTAAGCCGGGCGGCGAGCCGCAGGCCGCGCCACACAATGAAGCCATATATTGCAATCAGGGCAAAGGCCGAAACAAAACCGAACTCTTCGCTCAGAACCGCATAGATGAAATCATTATGCGCCTCGGGCAGCGTCCTTTTGACCTCGCCCTCACCGGGGCCAACACCGAACAGCCCACCGCGTTTAATGGCCTCAAGTGCCTGCCCAATCTGATTGGTTCCGTCTTCATCGGCGAAAAAGAAACGGTGAACACGGTTTCGGACATATCCCAGGCTTGAATACAGCATGACCGACAATATCAATCCGCTACCGAACAAACCTGCCGCCCAGCGCCAGGATATTCCGGATACAAAGAACATGATCGTGAAGGCAGCGGTTAATAAGGCCGACTGGCCGACATCCGGCTGTGTTAGCAAGAATGTCAGTGTGATCACCAGCATACCGACGGCCATCGATGTCCAAGGCGCATCCGGATATCGACGTCTTTGTTCCAGCAGCCAGGCCGCCGTCACAATCAGCGCCGGCTTGACGAATTCCGTCGGCTGCAGCGAAAATCCGAAGATGCGGATCCATCTCTGAGCGCCTTTCACTTCATGCCCGATCAGCGGGATCAGTGCCAGCAAGACAAGCGCGACGAAAAACACCAGAATTGCAAGCCGGCGGATCCAGACATGCGGCAGGATAGAAACCGTCAGAACGACGATCAGTCCAAGACACGCAAATACCGCTTGCCGCTCGACAAAAAAGTACTGGTTCGCATAGTCCAGACGTTCGGCGGCCGACGGGCCCGCAGCAAGGCTCATAATCAGGCCAATCACAAGCAAGCCGACACAGGCAATTAGGAGCGGCCAGTCAAGCTCCCGGCGCCAATCATTCAGTATCGCACCGAGATCGCGGAGTCTGCTGGCGAGGTCCGACATCTCTAAGTCCCTAGAGCGCGGCAACAGGTGTGATATCTGTCTTCTCGGTCAGGTTAGCGACCTCGTTTTTGAAGACATCACCTCGCGCCTCAAAATCCTTGAACTGGTCGAAACTTGCACAAGCCGGCGACAATAACACAATTGGATCCTTCTCGCCGGACTGCCGGGCTGCCGAAAAAGCGGCCCGAACGGCAACATCGAGCGTTTCGCATTCGGTCAACGGAACTTTTCCGGTCAGATGCTTCTTGAAGGCCTGACTGCTCTCGCCGATCAGATAGGCCCGCTCGACCCGCTCGAGATAGGCATCAAGCGGTGCGATACCTTCGGCTTTGGCAACCCCTCCAACGATCCAGTGAACGCGCGGCCAGGTGCGCAAAGCCTGTTCGGTCGCCTGCGCATTTGTAGCCTTTGAATCGTTTATGAACACAACATCATCGATCACATCAACACGCTCGAGCCTGTGGGCGAGCCCCGGGAAACTTTGAAGACCGGCCATAATCCGGGCCGCCGATACGCCAAGCGCCCGACAGGCGGCATAGGCCGCTGAAGCGTTTTGGAAATTATGCCGGCCGGGCAAAGCTTTTGCCGATGCGAGATTGCCAACTTTCATCGCACTGACCCCGGTACTGTCATACAGATGACCACTCACCGCGCTGACCCCGCCGGCCAGGCCGAACTCCGCCGACACGGGGATCACATGCGCCTGACCAGGTCGGGAATTCCCCATGGCGATACTTTGCGTCACAGGATCGTCAATTCCGACAATCGCAACATCCCTGGCGGTCTGATTGGCAAATATCTTCAGCTTGGCTTCAATATACCCGCTCATACCGCCATGCCGGGAGAGATGGTCAGGCGAAATATTCAACAGCACCGACACATCGCAATGCAAATTCTGACAAAGATCGAGTTGATAGGACGACACCTCGATAACATAAACCGCCTTCGGCTCAGGCGGGGCGAGCTCAAGAACACCAGTACCGATATTGCCGCCAATCCGTACGTCCAGACCAGCCTCGGCCAGAATGTGACCAATCAGGCTGGTTGTTGTCGATTTCCCATTGGTTCCGGTAATCCCGATAATTTTAGGGCGGTCGGAAGCAGGAATGTCTCGCAATGCCGAGGCAAACAATTCCATATCGCCAATAACCGGGACGCCAGCCTGTTCGGCGCGCCGGACCATCCGGTGCGGTTCGGGGTATTTGAACGGTATTCCCGGCGACAGGACCAGCGCCGCAAAGATACTCCAATCCCGTTCATCCAGATTGACGACATTAATACCAAGCGAGGCAGCCTTGCTGCGCGCAGCGGCACCATCATCCCAGGCAAAAACTTTTGCACCGCCAGCCATTAATGCGCGAGCTGCCGCCAAACCACTTCGGCCAAGCCCGTAAACGGCGATATTACGTCCAGAGTATTCTGTTACAGTGATCATACTCTCTCTACCTCAGTTTCAGCGTCGACAAGCCCAGCAGGGCAAACAAGATTGAAAGGATCCAGAACCGCGTCACAATATGCGTCTCGGGCCAGTTTTTTTTCTGAAAATGATGGTGCAGCGGGGCCATAAGAAAGATCCGCTGGCCGGTTCCGGTGAACCGTTTGGTCAGCTTGAACCAGCTCACCTGCAGCATGACCGATAAGGCCTCCAGAACAAAAAGACCGCCAATAATCGCTAGCGCAAATTCGTGTTTAACGGCGACAGCGACAACCCCGATCATTCCGCCCAGTCCGAGCGAACCCGTATCGCCCATAAACACCCGCGCTGGGTAGGCATTATACCAGAGAAACCCAAGACCGGCGCCAATCATCGCGCCAAGAAGAACAGCGAGCTCGCCGGTACCCGGACTGAACTGGATGCCGAGATACTCGGCGAAGACGAAATTACCCGTTAGATAAGCGATTACAGCGTAAGCACTGGCCGCAAGAATCATCGGCACGATGGCAAGCCCATCAAGGCCATCGGTAAAATTCACAGCATTGGCCGAACCAACCACGACGATCATCGCGAATACAACGAATAATCCACCAAGGGGGATGAAATAATCATTGACGAAAGGTACCGCGACGCCGCCAGAGAAACTCGGCTCGTTCGGCGGAACAGACGTTTCTGCAGCCAGGCTCGCAATGGCTTGGGCGATATAGTTGAAGTCACCCCAGTCGGCATGGCCCATCGGGGTATGCGCACCATGCAGCCCCATAATAAAGGCACCCGCAATCGCGGCAATCACAAATTCGGCCCCCAGTCTGACGCGGGCCGAAACACCATCGGCGCTCTGTTTTGCAACCTTTGCATAATCATCCAGAAACCCAATAAATGCATAGGATAGCGCCACAGCAAGCACGACCCAGACATACGGATTTTTCAGGTCAGCAAACAAAATGGTGCCGAGCAGGACCCCGATCCATATCATCAGGCCGCCCATTGTCGGGGTCCCCTGCTTGGACAGCTGCGCCTCCAGAGATAAATCCCGAATAGGCTGTCCTTTGCCCTGACGCACCGACAGTATCTTTATCAGCCGACCGCCGGCCAGGACCGTAAACAGAAACGCGGTGATCAGAGCCAGGCCAAACCGGAACGTTAAGAAATTGAATAATCGGAAAAAACCGTCATCCGCGGCTAGCCACTCATAAAGCATTCAAATCACCCACAGCCGGAAGTCCGCTGCCCTTTATCGTTTGATCGCGTTTCGATTGCCCCCAATCGATCAGCCGGCCCGCGAGACGCGCCATTCCTGAAGCATTCGAGCCCTTAAGCATAATAAGATCGCCGTCTCGCAGGACGGATTTTATGGCATCATCAAGATCAGACGCGCGCTCGGCAAATACCGTTTCAATGCTGTCAGGCAGTCGATCTTTAACAGACGCAAACCCCTGCCCTGTCAGAAAAACCAGATTAGCGCCGGATGCCGCAATCGGCCCGGCCAGCGCAAGATGCTCAGCCGCCGCGCGCTCGCCAACTTCCAGCATCTCGCCCAGCGCCAGAATTCGACGCCCCGTAGTCGGCCGCATCGAAAACGCTGCAAGCGCCGCACGCATGCTTTCCGGATTAGCATTATAGGCATCATCTATCAGTGTCACACGACCGCCGCCCGCCAATGCAAGTGCTTCGGTGGTTCCGCGTCCTGTCGGTAAACGGTAGTGCGTCAACGACTCTGCAGCCTGCACCGGATCGATTGCTGGCCCGGCCGCACAGGCAAGCAATGCAGCCGCTACATTATCAGCCCAATGCTCGCCAACAGCCGGCAAATCGACATTGAGCGTCTGATCATGCAAACGAAGCGTGATTGCACTTTTCGCGCCATCCGTCTCATAGGCCAGCACTTCGCTATCACAATCCGGGCCATGACCGAATTTCAACATTGTGGCGCCCGGCTGATGCGCAAGCGCCCGCGCCTCAAGCAGATCGGCAAATGTATCATTAGCGGGCAGCACGGCCGCGCCGGATGACACCAGACCGGCGAAAATCTGCGCCTTTTCTTCCGCGACGGCTTGCAGGCTTCCCAGCCCCTCAAGATGCGCTGGTGCGATTTTAGTCACCAATGCAGTATGCGGCGCAATCAGGTCAGATCGCGGCGCAATCTCGCCCGGCGTCGACATCCCGACCTCGAATACGGCATATTCAGTGTCGCGTGGCATCCGTGCCAGCGTTAATGGAACGCCCCATTGATTGTTAAAACTCTTCTCCGACCAATGCGCATGCCCCTGCATCCGGAAGATGGTGGCAATCATATCCTTAACACTGGTTTTTCCGACCGAACCGGTAACGGCGACCCGATAGCAGCTAGTCGCCCGCTCCCGCGCTGCACGCGCTAGATCACAAAGCGCCTCCAAAACATCAGGAACTATTATATTGGCGCCGCCCGCGATCGGACGTGACACAAGTGCAGCACTGGCGCCTGCGGCGAAAGCGGCGGCAACAAAATCATGGCCATCCCTGACATCCTGCAAGGCAATAAACAAATCGCCCGGCTGAAGGCTTCTGGAATCGATCGATATCCCCGAAATCGAAAATGCGGCAGTGGCTCGCCCGCCGGTCGCATCGACAATTTCTGCTGACGTCCATAGCGCATCAGGCATGATCACCTCCGCGCAACGCCGCAAGTGCGGTATCCTGATCGCTAAACGGGATGATTTGATCACCAATAATCTGACCGGTTTCATGGCCTTTGCCGGCAATCAGTAACGTATCACCGGCGCCAAGACCGTGAATAGCCGATGTGATGGCCTCGCCCCGATCAGCTATTTCCACACCATCGGGCACCGCCGCCAGAATTTGCCGGCGTATATCCGCCGGATCTTCCGTCCTCGGATTGTCATCCGTCACAATTACCAGATCGGCATGTTTGGCCGCAACCGCGCCCATCTGAGACCGTTTTCCTTTGTCACGGTCACCACCACACCCGATAATTACAATAAGCCGACCCGCCGTATGCGGGCGTGCCGCCCGGATCAGGACGTCAAGTCCCGCAGCGGTATGGGCATAATCGACGAAGACTGCGCCCCCGGCGCCCGAACGCCCAACATATTCGAGGCGGCCCTTGACCGGCTCAAGCGCCGACAGGCCGTCAATTGTCGCCGCCAGATCAAGGCCTGAGGCAAGCGCCAGCGCTGCTGCCATTAACGCATTCAGAGCCTGGAACTCTCCGATCAATGGCAAATCAACTTGACCGGACTGACCTTTCCACGAAAAGAATAAACGCTGTCCGGTCTGTCGGGGCATCAACTCATTAATTTTGAGATCATGTCCCCGCCAGCCAACTGAAACGAGATTAAGCCCGGCCTGTTTTGCGGCTGATGTGACAATCTCATTCTCGTCGCTATCGGCATTTATAACAGCGTCCGCACCTGCGCCGGCGAGCTCCGAAAACAAACGAAGCTTGGCCTGGCGATACTCGTCCATCGTCTGGTGATAATCGAGGTGATCCTGTGTCAGATTGGTAAATGCAACGGCCGATAATGCGACAGCGTCGAGCCGGTACTGCGACAGGCCATGCGACGACGCCTCCATCGCAACATGACTGACCTTCTCATCGGCTAGCTGCGCAAGCGTCGCATGTATAGCGACCGGGTCCGGCGTGGTATGACCAAGGTCAATATGACCCGATGGACCAATCGCCCCGAGCGTTCCCATCGAAGCCGCTCGAAAACCTGCCATCGCCCAGATCTGACGCAGAAAATCAACCGTTGAACTTTTACCATTTGTGCCAGTTACAGCGACTATTTTTTCAGGCTGGGTCCGATAGAATCGCGCCGCTGCGCGGGCCAGTTCCAGCCGTGGTTCGCCGACATCAATCGCCGCGATATCCAGTTCCGGCAAATCACTGCCCAGGACCGCAATAGCACCCGCCTCAATAGCATCAGGTACAAATCGCCGGCCATCCGTCGCAACGCCCTGCAGCGCTGCAAATACAAATCCGGGCCGTATCGACCGGCTATCTGCACTTATTCCAGCCACAAAATGGTCATTTGCGGCATCCACGCGGCCAGGAAACAATTCTGAGAGCTTCACAATTCGCTCCTCTCGCTGGATATGACCGAGGCCGGAACACCCGCCTGCAGTCTTGGCTCGAACCGTGGCTGGACACCCAGCATCGGCGCGATGCGGGAAATGATTTTTGCCGTGGTTGGAACAGCCGTTGCCGCTGCAGAGCGTCCGGTTTCCAAATGCGCATTAGGTGAATCAAGCAATATCAATACGGCATATTGAGGGCGGTCAGATGGAAAGATGGCCGCAAAACTCGAAATATTCTCGGTCTCCGAATAGCCACCCGTTGGCAGCGGCTTCTCGGCCGTACCGGTTTTGCCAGCCACCAGATAACCGGGAACGTCGGCAAGGGTCGCCGTGCCATTCGTGACCGTTTTGCGCAACATAGACATCACCAGTTCGGCTGTTCTAGAGCTCATCACACGGTCACCGCCAACCTCACGCTCAGGCTCATGCAGCAGTGTCGGCGTGACACTTTCGCCCGCATTCGCCAGCGCGGCATAAGCCCCGAGAAATGCCATTGGCGTTACTGAAATTCCGTGCCCGTAACTCATCGTCGCGGTCGAAATCTGGCTGGGCGTCTTTGGCAGCACCGGCGCCTCGCTACCGCCCAACTCGATCGCAGAAGGAGAAAATAATCCATAGGCAGAGAAAGATTGATCCAGGGCCGCCCGACCCAACTGACTCGCAATCTTAGCCGTCCCGATATTCGAGCTGGCCGAAACAATTTCACTCACCGTGATCGCGCCGGAAAATGCATGTGTATCGCTTATAAGCGTGCCATTAACGCGGTAGGGACCGGAAACGTCAAAAACATCATCCGGACGGATGATGCTGGCATCAAGGGCAGCCGCAATTGTCAGAGGCTTAAAGACCGATCCCAGCTCATAAACGGCCCTGACCACCCGGTTCAGTTTCCGGGGATCCGCTGCAGCGATATCGGAATACTGGTTCGGGTCAATTGGCGGCCAACTCGCCATTGCAAGAACCTCACCCGTATCAGTTGCCATTACGACACCCGCGCCGGCCTGGGCATTATAGTCGCCAACGGCCGCCGCCAAATCCGTTTCAAGGACGTACTGGACATTCGCATCGAGACTTAAGACTAAAGGCGCACCGCCCGCCAACAGCCTGTCATTGAATTTATATTCAACCCCATCCAGCCCATTACCTTCATTACCGACAAAGCCCAGAACATGACCTGCCAGTTCTTTGTTTGGATAGGCACGGCCAAACTCTTCTTCGAACATGATCCCCTCAAGCCCCAGCTCGAAGACCTGCTGCCTCTGCCGCGGTGTCAGTCCGGCTTTTATACTTACATCTCTCTTGGACTTGTCGGACAATCTGCGGACGAGCGCGTCGCGATCAAGCTCGGGAAATATTGTGACCAGCTCATCGGCGACCAGCGCACCATTCATCATATCCTGCGGGTTACCCCTTAGCGAATAGAGCGTCACCGACGTTGCCAGTAACCGGCCATTACGATCGACAATATCGGCCCGCCGGTTAACTATACCGGTCTCAGACCGAACAGAAACTGATGCCGAGCTTGGCTCCAATGCCAGCCGCCCACCACAAATCGCCAGAACGGAAAAAACCAGCAGCAGACCCATCGAAACGAGACGTGTATTCATGCTACCATCTTCGGCGCCATCAACACTAAGCCAGGGGATTTCAACCGCCATCCTCGACCCCCCTGTCCATTGCCAGACGCGTCACCGCACTCTGAAACTGATCCAGACGCACAAATTGATCCGGGCGTGCTGGCACCATGCCAAGCTCGGCTCGGGCATATTCCTCGATCTTTTCCTGACGTGACAGGTGGGAAAACTCGGCCAGCAACTCTAGGTGCCGCCTTTCCTCACGCGCAATATCCGCCTCTATAGAAGCAAACGCTTCCGCCGTTTCGCGAGCATTATACTTTGCGCGATACAGGCTAAAGATCAGCAAGGCGACAACAGTAAATGCAAAAATGAAGCTTACCCGACTCATGCTGCGAATGCTCCCAGCTCGAATGACGGCACCGTGACACCCGTTGCAACCTCACCCGGCCAAGGCGCCGCCGCTGTCCGACGACCGCCACGCAGACGCGCTGACCGTGCCCGCGGATTGGCCTTGCATTCGGCCTCGCTTGGCTCGATCGCCTTACGATTGATCAATTCAAAACTCGGCGCCGACTGTACGGTTTTTTCAGGCCGATACCGTGAGCCGCCAGCATCGGCGCCTGACCGCTCCCTGAAAAACCGCTTCACCAAGCGATCCTCAAGCGAATGAAATGTAACAACGACCAAACGACCGCCGGGCGCCAGAATGCGCTCCGCCGCCGCAAGCCCGCGGGCCAGCTCGCCAAGCTCATCATTGACAAACATCCGCAGCGCCTGAAATGTCAGCGTCGCGGGATGGGTGCGCTTTCCACGCCGCCCACCGACAGCCTCCTCGACAATATCCGCCAGCTCAAGCGTGGTCTGTATTGGCTGCTCAAGACGGCGCTCGGCGATCAATCTCGCAATGCGCCGCGACTGCCGCTCTTCACCGAGCCGGAATATCACATTCGCCAGATCCGCTTCGGTCATCAGATTCACAATATCTGCTGCGCTCGGTCCGACCTGACCCATACGCATGTCCAGCGGCCCGTCCCGCATGAACGAGAATCCGCGTTCATCCTGATCAATTTGAAATGACGACACACCAATATCCAGAACCACGCCGGCTACCGGGCCAACGGCGTCTGCCGAAAGCAAGTCCGCCATATCGCCAAAACAACCCGGCAAAAGTGTCAGCCCGCGATAGCGGCTGGCCAGTTCCTGACCGCGCTCAATCGCCTCAAGGTCCCGATCCAAAGCGATAATCCGACAGCTCGCCGCCTCCAAGAATGCCTTGGTATAGCCACCGCCCCCGAAAGTGCCGTCAACATAGATCTCATTCTCGGCCGGCGCCAATGCCGCAACAACCTCATCGAGCAGGACCGGGATATGGCTCACTTATCGCCCTCCGGCGTCGAAAGCCCAGCCAGCGCGCCCGCTGCCAACGCCGCCTGGAACGGCGCCTCAAGCGCGCCCTGGCTATTATGCAGCTGAGCAGACATGGTACTGTCGAACGCGGAGAAGCGTTCCGGCGACCAGATATGGAACCGGTCGAGCGCACCCGCAAATACGAGCTCCCGCTCGATACCCGCCGCCATAAGCAGGTTCTTCGGGATCGAAACGCGCCCATTATCATCCATTTTCAAATCGGCCGAACGGGTAAAAATGGCATGCATGAAAGCCCGCCGGGCCGGATCATTTGGACTCATACGTGCCAGCGTCTGCTGATAGAATTTCATTAAAGCCTCACCACCGCCCTCAAGGCAGGGGGAGCCATCAGATGCCGGCCACACAAAGACACGTTGCCCCCCGCCGAGCGCATGCCGGAACGAAGCCGGTATCGATACCCGCCCCTTTGAATCCAGCGATGTCTCATGGGTTGAGACAAACATTTAACGCTCCTCGAACCAGCAATAGGACCATATGGGCCTGATTAAACTTTTTATGGGATAGCATGGGATTACAGGTAATAAAATGGGTTTTCAGTGAATAATATGGTGTCCACAAACATTTCATTGGCGCACAAAACACGAATATAAAATGAACATTCGCGAACATTTTTTTACGATCACGCACACCGAATACCTAAATATATATTTATTTACAGCACCTTAGCAGCAGGCTTACTTGCGCTCTCGCAGGTCAGGACATCACCCCTATGATCGACAAAAATCGTTCAACGAAAAATTAAGATTTAAGCCGAACTCGCGACCGAATCACCCATATCGCATCCGGTATTGCTTTTTGGTCTGCGATTTTTTTATCCCTTGAAAATGTTTTTCTGTTAATCGTGACAGCATGCATCTGCGAACCGTGACATCAGCTCTTGGCATCATGACGGCATTGCTTGGCGGCGCGATGCTCCCCTGTATTGCGCTCGACATCGCCGATGCGCGCGCAGAATGGCAGATCTTTGCCGGGAGCGCCGCAATTCTGCTCCTGTTCGGGATTGGTCTAGTTGTCCTGACCGGATTACGGCCGGACCGCACCGGCGCCCGGGAAGCCTTCCTGCTTACCGTTCTTGTCTGGGTGGCGCTGCCGGCCTTTGCGGCGCTGCCATTTCTCGGGGTCGGCATGTCGATGACCGACGCTATGTTCGAAAGCATCTCCGGGCTGACGACGACCGGGGCAACCGTATTGACCAATCTCGACAGCCAGTCCCGGGGCCTCCTTTTGTGGCGAGCCATATTACAATGGTTTGGCGGCATCGGTATTATTGTGACCGCAATTGCAATTCTGCCGGCGCTCCGGGTTGGCGGGATGCAATTATTCAAACTCGAAAGCTCCGACATGTCAGGAAAATTCATGCCGAGAATCGAGCAAATCGCGATCCAGACGGGCCTATTATATCTGCTCGTCTCTATCGCCTGCATTATAACCTATGCGATGTGCGGCATGACGACTTTCGATGCGGTTGCGCATGCAATGACGACTGTATCTGCCGGAGGCTACTCGACGCATGATGCATCCTTCGAAACCTTTCGTGATACGCCTGCCATTTTCGCTGCGATTTTCTATATGATAATTGCCGGGCTGCCATTCAGCCTGATGACACTGATACTTTTCCATGGCCGCTGGCAGTTACTGACGAGTGACCCGCAAGTCCGTCTGTTTATCGGTATCTGGTTGAGTTTTGCGCTATTAATTGTTGGCTGGCAGCTCAATTTCTCAGACCAGCCGGCCTTTGACAACTGGCTGGACGGGCTCAGCCTGTCGCTTTTTAATGTAATTTCGATTCTTACCGGAACCGGCTATGCCTCGACCGCCTATGATGGCTGGGGGGATCCGACAACAATATTATTCCTGATCCTGACCTTTCTCGGTGGATGTGCCGGATCTGCCGCCTGCGGGATCAAAATGTTCCGGCTCGAAATCGCGTTTCGAGCGATCCTCGCCTATTCAAAAAAAATGATTAGCCCGAACCGGGTCATCCGTATCCGGTTTGGCGGCAAACGGGTTAATAGTAGCACTCTGCAATCCGTGATGGTGTTCGTATTCTTGTATCTCGCCACCTTTATCGCCGCCGCAATCTTGTTGAGCTTGACCGGGCTTGATTCAATGACGGCAATTTCCGGCGCCGCAACCAGCGTATCAAATGTTGGTCCGGGGCTTGGCCCAATCATCGGGCCAAGCGGAACATTTCAACCGCTCAGCGATCCTGCCAAATGGATCTGTGCGACCGCCATGCTGCTTGGCCGGCTGGAATTTACGGCGGTTTTTGTACTCGCCACACGAAGATTCTGGCGGGGCTAGATCATACGCAGATATCCGCGTCGGTTGGACAGCCTGGCGCTTTTGCGATCGCGGCGCAAGAAGACAGATGATGGCGACAGGGCCGGATAGCACGGCCCGCTTGACCGGCGCCGGGCCAAGACTCGCGCGATAATGGGATTGATCCAGACCCGGCTTTCTGGCAAATCGCCTGCATGGAGATCCTGGCCAGAATGAGCGAGACCAACGTGCACGATATGATGACAGATATGGGCCGACGCGCCCGCACGGCGGCAAAACAGCTGGCCGGCACAACAGCCGAAACGCGAACGGCGGCTCTGACGGCTATGGCCGCCAGCCTGCTGGCCGCGCAGCAGGATGTCCTGGTTGAAAACGCAAAAGATCTTGAGGTCGCGCAGGCCAAAGGCCTGTCTGCCGCATTGATTGATCGTCTGAGGTTAAGCCCTGAGCGTGTCGAGGCGATCTGCAAATCGGTCACTGATATTGCAAAACTCGCCGACCCGGTCGGACAGCAGACAGCGAGCTGGACGGTGCCGTCGGGGCTGGACATTGCCCGCGTTCTCACTCCGCTCGGGGTTATCGGGATCATTTATGAAGCCCGGCCCAATGTCACCGCTGACGCCGCCGCCTTGTGTCTGCGCTCGGGAAATGCCGTCATTTTAAGAGCCGGCAGTGAAAGTCTGAAATCCGCCAAAGCGATCGCCGACGCGCTCCGGCAGGGGCTTGCCGACACCGGACTGGATCCCGATATTCTGCAACTGGTCAACACGCCGGATCGGGCGGCTGTTGGCGAGATGTTAACCGGGCTCGCAGGCCAGATCGACGTGATTGTCCCTCGCGGCGGCAAAAGCCTGGTCGAACGGGTGCAGGCCGAAGCGAGAATACCCGTCATCGGACACCTCGAGGGGCTCTGTCATGTCTATGTCGACAAAGACGCCGATCTGCAAAAAGCGATCGATATCTGCGTAAATGCAAAAATGCGACGTACTGGCATTTGCGGCGCGGCCGAAACCCTGCTGGTTGATCGGGCAAGCGCACAGACGATGCTGCCCGCCATCGCCGTGGCGCTCCAAGACGCTGGATGCGAGCTAAGGGGCGATACAGACGCCCAGAAGATCGTGCCAGATATTCTGCCGGCAATGCCGGAAGACTGGCGTACCGAATATCTCGACGCCATCATAACAATTGCGGTCGTTGATGGTCTGACTGGCGCGATCGATCATATCGCTTCCTACGGCACCGGACACACAGAGGCGATCATAACCGAGAATACCGCAACCGCTGATCGCTTCCTGCAAGCGGTCGATGCCGCAATTGTCATGCATAATGCGTCCACCCAGTTCGCAGATGGCGGCGAATTCGGCATGGGCGCAGAAATCGGCATCGCCACCGGCCGTATTCACGCTCGCGGGCCCGTCGGTGCCGACCAGTTAACCGTGTTCAAATATGTTGTGCGCGGCAATGGTCAGACCCGAAATTGACCCGATCCGACATGCCGCGCATCAGTTCCAGAGCTGACTTGCCGTCACCAACCAGAAAGCAGCGTATCGGCCTTTATGGTGGAAGCTTCGACCCGGTTCACTCTGGTCATATGCACGTCGCAAAAACAGCGTTGAAACAATTAAAACTCGACCAGGTCTGGTGGCTTCCGAGCCCGGGCAATCCGCTAAAAAAAGCACCGGGCGCCTATGAGCAGCGGTTCGCTGCCGTCAGCAGGCTAATCGCCAATCACCCGTCCATGGTGGCCAGCCGCGTCGAACGCCGGTCACAGATACGATACACGATTGATCTTGTCCGGATGGCGAAACAATATTGCCGGCAAACGGATCTGGTCTGGATTATGGGATCAGACAATCTCCAAACGCTTGATCGCTGGAAGGACTGGGCCGAGATCGTCAACTTACTGCCAATTGCAATTATCGCCCGGCCGGGACACCTGATCGGCGGGCGTCGCACACCACTTGCGAATAAGTTCAAATCTGCTCGAATCCCCCAGAATCAGGCTGTCCGGTTGCCTAGCCTCAAACCACCTGCCTGGACGGTCATCAGCAATCGATTGAATTATGAAACCTCGACGCAGAAGCGCAACGCGTCTGACGGGTCGTGATAGCCGGCGCCCATGCTGCCTCTTCCATCCCCCGGGGAATTGGGCCCGGCTGGTAATTTCGCGCGGTTCGCGCTGGTAAAATCTCTTCTAGTGTGATTGAAGCGCGCATGATACGATACAATCGGAACCAGATGACGGAGCAATACCCTGCCTGAACAAAATACGGGGCCAAAACTGGCCAGCGCTGTTTCAATCGATGATGTTCGCGCACGCTCCGATCTGCTTGTAGCTTGCCTCGAAGATGACAAGGCAGAAGATCTTACGGTTATTGATCTGACCGGAAAATCATCGCTTGCCGATGTTATGATTCTGGCGTCGGGGCGATCGACACGACATGTCAGCTCGCTTGCAGATGGCATTTCCAAACGGGTTAAGGAAACCTCCGGCCAGTCCCCCAAGGTCGAAGGTCTGCCTAATGCGGATTGGGTGCTAATCGATCTCGGCGATATTATTATTCATCTGTTTCGCCCAGAAGTTCGCGACTTCTATAATCTTGAGAAAATCTGGGCTGACGACAATGCCGGTCACATCAGTAATGATCTTAAATAAGTAGCTGCAATATCAACTGATATGCACATCACGATCTTATCCGTCGGGGCCCTTAATAAAAAGACGCCCGAATATGACATGATCCAAGTCTATGTCGACCGGTTTCAGAAAACCGGTCGACATATCGGACTGCGCAGCCTGACCCTCGCATCGGTCGATAGCGGCCCTGACAAAGACGCCGAGGCAACGCGTTTGCTGGCAAAAATTCCGGCCAGTGCCGTGGCGATACGGCTTGATGAAAGCGGTAAGTCTTTCACCTCGGTCGGGTTTGCAACGAAAATCGAAAAGCTCAGGGATCGTGGCACCGACCGGTTATGGTTTCTGATTGGCGGGGCGGCCGGTTATGGTGAGGCCGTCAAGACAGCATGTCCCGAAACAATGGCCTTTGGGCCGCAGACATGGCCGCACCGCCTGGTCAAGGTCATGCTGGCCGAACAACTTTACCGGGCTGCAAGTCTGTTATCAGGTGGTCCCTACCATAAGGCCTGACCGCCCTCTTTGATTTGCCCGGTCCGGGCTGCACCATGTTGACCTCGCACGCGTTCGCAGGCACTCAAAACAAAAAATGCATCGGGAGAGAGGAACACCATGACAGGCAATATTAAGGATCTATCCGGACGAAAAGCGCTGGTAACAGGATCAGCCACCGGCCTAGGGCGGTCAATTGCACTGATGCTGGCCGAACGGGGTGCAGATGTAATTGTGAACTGCACGCGCTCGATTGCAGAGGCAGAAGATACGGTCTCGGCCTGTCAGGCATTTGGCGCCCAGACCCAATTAGTCGTGGCCGACGTCTCGACCGAGGACGGCGCCCGGACGCTGGCCGAGGCGGCCGGTCGCTGGGGGCACCTCGATATTCTGGTCAATAATGCCGGCATCACGCGGCATGCCCGTGACCACAGTGACCTCGACGCCCTCAACCGCGACGACTTTATGGCGACATATGCCGTGAACGTGGTCGGGCCGTTCCTATTGCTGCAGGCTTGCAAGCACCTTCTGGAGAAAGCGTTTCAAACAACCGGACGGGCCAGTACGGTCCTGAATGTCTCGTCAATTGCCGGCGTGACCGGCATTGGCTCATCGGTTGCTTATGCTGCCACCAAAGGCGCGTTCAATACGATGACGATTTCACTGGCCCGCGCGCTTGCACCAGCGATAAGAGTAAATGCGATTTGCCCCGGCTTTATCGGGACACGCTGGTTCAAGGATGAAATGGGCGAAGAGCAATATGAGAAGATGGAAGCCAGTGTGGCTGCTTCGGTTCCGCTTAATGTCGCCAGTGGGCCAGACGATATCGCGGCTTCGGCAATGTTCTTTCTCGGCGACGGCTCCCGACATGTCACCGGCGAAACACTTTTGACCGATGCCGGAATGCATTTGGGATATGCGCCCTTAAAAGCGCGCTAGTTAAACAAAACCCGCAAACATCTTCAGAATTTCAGTTCGCCTCGTCTTGCGGCGATTTAAATATAGGCGAAGAGCAATATGAGAAGATGGAAGCCAGTGTGGCTGCTTCGGTTCCGCTTAATGTCGCCAGCGGGCCAGACGATATCGCGGCTTCGGCAATGTTCTGTCGCGGCGACGGCTCCCGACATGTCACCGGCGAAACACTTTTGACCGATGCCGGAATGCATTTGGGATGTGCGCCCTCAAAAGCACGCTGGTTAAACAAAACCCGCAAACATCTTCAGAATTTCAGTTCGCCTCGTCTTGCGGCGATTTTAATCAAGTCTGATTAAACTTCGTGCTTTTCAGTCAAATCATTCCAATTACATACATTGCGGGTGGCAAACTCGGTCCGCCCGCGTTCTATCAAAGCATAGTTTTGACCCTAATTTGGAGGCTTCTTTATGGGTAAAAATCTTTCACGGGCAATGATGGTTGCTCTAACCATGGGCGCATTCACTGCACCAGCAGCTTTGGCCGAAGGCGAATTCAGCGGCAATGTCGCTCTGACGTCTGACTATGTCTACCGCGGCTTCACGCAAACTGACGGCGCGCCAGCGCTTCAGGGTGGCTTCGACTATGCTGATGGCGACTTCTATGTCGGCGTCTGGGGTTCGGGCGTAGATTTTGCTGACGGCACCAGCACGGAGGTTGACCTCTATGCCGGTTTCACACCGACGGTTGGCGCTT
Organism: Henriciella sp.; assembly: GCA_965657655.1. GTDB lineage: Bacteria > Pseudomonadota > Alphaproteobacteria > Caulobacterales > Hyphomonadaceae > Henriciella. The sequence goes on along the minus strand of CBFHPC010000004.1, from coordinate 9,642 downwards.
TCGACCTTGACCTCGGCGTTATCTACTATCTCTACCCGGATGCTCCAGATGAGCCAGAGCAGAATTTCGTTGAGATCTATGCCGGCGCAAGCACAACTGTTGGCGCGGTGGACCTGGGCGTATCTTATGCCTACTCACCTGAATTCTACCTTGAAGCAGGCGCCGCCGGCTATCTCGCAGCCAGCATCGGCACCGCATTGTCAGACAATTTTGGCATCGACGCGACCGTTGGCTACCAGGATTTCTATGATGATGACGCTGCCGACGCGGTCACCGATTACTCAATCGGCCTGACAACATCGATCGGCGACTATGTCGACCTCGACTTCCGTTACATCGATACCGATGCCGACACAGACGAAGCATTCGTTATCACGGTTAGCCGCGCACTTTAAGCGGGTATCCAGCTAAGTTTATTCTCCCATAAACTTGCAAATCGAAACCGCCACCCTTCACGGGCTGGCGGTTTCTTTTTACCTGAAATTGGCCGGGCTAAATTCACACCGAAACCGCCGCCCGGTAATCGTGCTGATTTGACAGGCCTGTTTCTTTGGGACTCTTTCTATGGACCTGCTCCTATAGACCTGCATCCATAATCGGACTGCCCGGGCCGCCCTCATTCTTGTCAAGAATGCTTGGATCATAGCGCGCCGCCATGGCTGCGCCGCCAGTCGACCACCGATTATACCTCTTCATCGGAAACGAACGGGCCATGACAGCATGTCGATTTCAGGTCCGCCGCTTTAGACCTGCGGCTCCCGGTCTGCGGGCCATTACCGCGAAGATTCCAGTTTCGCCAAAACACCAGCCGCCAATAATACAGGACACGCCATGCCACCTCATTTCGCAGGGTGCATCGGCATAAAAAAACGGGCCGCCAAAGCCGCCCGTTTTCGCCAAACAGAAAGACCGTCGCCTAGCCGGCGATCTTACGGTCCTGAACCTCCTCAGATTTACGGCCTTCGCGCTTGCGGACCGGCTGGAATGCAATCTTGGCATGCTCGGCACAATAGGGGCCGCTCGTCGCTTTGCGGCCGCAAAACGCGAATGTCGGATCCGACGGATCCCCGATCGGCCACTTGCACATACTGTCGCGAAGGGTCAAAATCGTCGCCGCATCACCACCCACTAATGGCTCCGGTTGCAACGCTGCTGCGGCGGCAACAGAAGCTGCCTCGACTTTACGCTGCGCGTCCTTGGCTGCCACCTCGGGTTTCGGGGCCACGACAATCTTTTCGATAGGCTTGGTCCGGGGTCGCGTCAGGCGCACAGGCCGCTTAACCGGCCGTGACGGTGTTGCCCGCCCCGATAAACCCAAACGGTGCACCTTACCGATTACGGCATTACGCGTAACGCTGCCGAGCTCAGTTGCAATCTGACTAGCAGAATGACCCTCGGCCCAAAGTTTTTTCAAAACCTCAACCCGTTCCTCTGTCCAAGACATTCTCTGCTCCCCGTGATCCAGCAAAACCAACATGTTGATCGACAGGCCGGTTTCGACCCCCGATTTTCTCTATATATCGTATCAGCGCGACCAGAAAACACAACATGCTGAACCAATCCATCCACAGGCAATCAATATATTGTGTGTGTTGTTCTTGAAATACCGCTCTCGCCAAATTCATTCTACCGGACTAGAGGTATGTCCATGAACACTTCATCAGACCTAGAAACCCGCCTCAAACCGCGAACCTACGGCATCATTAACTGGATCGGCCTCTGGACACTATACAAGCGCGAAGTTGGCCGCTTTCTGAAAGTCTGGATGCAAACCCTGTTTGCCCCGGTTGTAACAACAATATTGTTCATGACCGTGTTCAAATTGGCATTTGGCGACCGCGGTGAATTGCGCGGTGACTTCGAGGGATTGAACTACAATAATTTTATTGCCCCGGGCCTCATTGTGATGTCGCTGCTACAAAACTCCTTCCAGAATTCATCCTCCTCGCTGACGATTTCGAAAGTTCAGGGAACACAGGTCGACTTTCTGATGCCGCCGCTGTCGGCGTTTGAACTCAGCGTCGGTTTCATTTTCGGCGCGGTCACCCGCGGTCTGATGGTCGGTTTTGTGAGCGCCATCGCCATTCATTATAGCGGCCTTGCGCATCTTAATATTGCCCATCTCTGGCCGGTTATCTGGTTCGGATTAATGGCCGCCATATTTCTTGCTGCACTCGGTGTCATGGGTGGCATATGGGCCGACAAATTCGACCATCTGGCCGCAATTACGAATTTTGTCATTGTTCCGCTGACCTTCTTGTCCGGAACCTTTTACGACATCACCGTATTGGCAGAGCCGTTCCGGACGGCGGCATATTTCGACCCCATTTTCTACCTGATCGACGGCTTCAGATACGGATTTCTCGGGGCCGCAAACTCGAACATCATGACCGGTATGATTATCACCGGCGGCGCGGCACTGGCGGCATCATTCGGGGTCTGGTGCATGCTAAAATCGGGCTACAAGCTGAAGGCTTAGGCACGTGGCACACCCTCCAATTCTGAGCATGTCGGACGTCTGTCTGTCTTTTGGTGGCAACCCCTTATTCGAGGGGGTCAGCTTTGTTTTATCCAAAGGTGAACGGGCCGCCCTGGTCGGACGGAATGGCGCCGGAAAATCGACCCTGATGCGACTTATCTCGGAACATTTCGAACCTGATACCGGCCAGATATGGCGCCAGCCCGGCGCAGATATTACCGCCATTGAACAAGAGCCGGATCTATCACGTTTTTCGACAGCATTGGATTTCTGCACGGCAGGGCGGGCAACAGCCTGGGATGCAGAGGCCGAGCTGGGGCAATTCGGCGTTGATCCCGGCGCTGACCCGAAAACGCTCTCCGGCGGTCAAATCCGGCGGGTCGCCCTCGCCCGCGCATTCGCGGAAATGCCCGATATTCTCTTACTCGACGAACCGACCAACCACCTTGACGTCCCGATGATCGAAGCGCTGGAGCAGAGGCTTTCAACATTTCCGGGGGCCGTCCTCCTGGTCAGCCATGACCGGCGCTTTCTCGAGACGGTCACTACCAATACATTATGGCTTCGCGGCGGCGAAGTTCTCAAATCACCAAAGGGCTATGCCTCTTTCGATGAGTGGGCAGAGGAAATAGAACAGGGTGACCGCAAACAGATTTCGAAAATCAAAACCCAGCTAAAAGCCGAGCATCACTGGCTTGCCCGCGGTGTGACAGGGCGACGGAAGCGAAATATGGGCCGCCTCGGGCGCCTATATGAAATGCGCGCCGACTTCGCCAAAAAGCAAAGTGCGATATCCGCCGCAAACGCCACGGCTGGCCTGTCAGCACAGGCTGGGGATAATCAGTCCCGCAAAGTTCTGGAGGCGTTCGGACTAAGTCTCGCCTATGGACAGTTCAAAATCGTCGATAATCTAGACTTGCGGGTCTTGCGCGGCGACCGCATCGGGGTCATCGGACCGAACGGGGCCGGAAAGACAACCCTCATTCGACTCCTGCTTGGCGAGATCGCGAGCGACACCGGCCATGTCAAAGTCAATCCGTCGCTTGATGTGACATATCTCGATCAGACCCGTCAGCTACTGCAACCGGATGATACATTGCGGGAAGCCCTGACCCCGAATGGTGGAGATTCCATCTCGGTTCAAGGGCAGCCCCGGCATGTTGTCGCCTACGCAAAAGATTTCCTGTTTGGCACGGAGCAGCTGAACCAGCCTGTCTCGGCTCTGTCAGGCGGGGAGCGTAACCGCCTGACCCTCGCCATCGCATTGGCTCAGGCAACAGATGTACTGGTGCTCGACGAGCCAACCAATGATCTGGACATGCAGACACTTGAATTGCTGGAAGACATGCTGCTGAATTTCTCCGGTACGCTGATCCTTGTTAGTCATGACCGCTCTTTTCTTGATGCCAGCGTTACATCATGTCTGGTTCCGGTGGGCGACGGACAATGGCTCAGAACGGCCGGAGGATGGAGCGACGCCCAGAAACAGGTCCGCGTCGAAACGAAGAAGACCGGAAAACCAAAGCCGAAGTCCGACGCGTCACCGAAGAAACCCAGTCAACGAACCGCTAACAAATTATCCTTCAAAGACCAGCACCGGTTGAGCGAGGTCGAGGCTGAAATCCCTGCCCTAGAAGATGATATTGCGAAACTTGAAACCGCGCTATCAAAGCCAGACCTTTATCAGCAGCAACCTGAAACTTTTGCCCGCTTAACTGGCGAGCTAGAGCAGACAAAAGCCAAATTGGCGAAAGCAGAAGAAGACTGGCTGTCAATCGAGGCGAAAAAAGAAGCCCTTAACATATAGCCCCGTCACACCCGACTAGCTTGACCGCTATCGCTTTGGCGGCCGCCGTCCCGCGGAGCCATTCTGATCCGGACGCCGCGGCTTTCTTGCTCTCTGATCGTCGGAACGACGACTGTCAGGGCGCTGCCGCGCGACGCCATCGTCGCGACGAAACGATTTCCTGTCCGACGGCCCTGCTTCATCCCGCTCGGATTTTTTCTGACGCTTGAGCTCGGCATGGTCGACCGGCGTTCGATTTGGTTTCGCTCCCCCCCGGCCGACAAAAGATCTGCCCTTATGGATCGGCTTCCCGGTTTCGTCGCGCAGCCGCTTAGGCTGCTCGGGCAATGAGGCTGCAATGAGCGCGGCACGTTCTCGCGACTTGAGGGGCCGCCACTTGCCTTCTTCCAGATCCTCTAGCCGCAGCGGCCCGATCCGGATTCTCAGCAAATCCACGACATGCAATCCGACCAGGTCGCACATTCGCCTGATTTGGCGCTTGCGGCCCTCCTTAAGGATGAACCGTAATTGCTGCCCTTCAATGCGCTCCACCTGCGCCGGCTTGAGACGTTTGCCATCCAGCACCAGACCATTACATAGCAGCGTTATCTTGCCGGTTGTAATATCGCCGCGAACCGTGACCAGATATTCCTTTTCAAGCGTATGTTGCGGCCCGATAATTGCTTTCGCCAACACACCATCCTGAGACAGTAAGAGTAAGCCGCGGCTGTCCTGGTCAAGGCGCCCTAATGGTGCAAGGCTGGCATCGCGCCCTGGCGGGGTGCTACCTTCTGCGCCGCGGGCCCGGGTCAGGAGACGCGCGGCCGGCGTTTGACCCGCTTCGGGCTGGGCTGAAACATAATCGACCGGCTTATTCAGGACAGCGGTAAACTTTGCCTGCAACATTTCTTCGGCAGCGGGTGACAATGTCAGGGTCTGAAACGGCTCGATCTTATGGCCAGCCTGCGCCACGACGAGGTCGTCAATCTTCACACCGCCGGCCGCAATCAGCGCGTCGGCCTCCCGACGCGAACACAAACCAAGTTCCGCCATCCATTTATTCAGACGCACCGGGGCATTGCCCTTATAATTATACGATTTTGACATGATTTGCGGTTTGGCGGCTCCGCTGTCTGTCGTCAATGCCTATTGATCGTCAATCCGTCGGCGATACGACATCGCCACATTCGCACGCGCATAATTTGCACCGAATTCAGCCATAATGGTCGGGTCATGATCGAAACCGAATTTCTCATAGAGATGGATTGCGGCTTCGCACTTCGAATTGGTCAACAGATACAGCCGGCGGATACCCATGCGCCGGGCCCGCTTCAATATTTCGACAAGCAAGAATTCACCGGCCTTTAATCCTCTAGCCTGCTCCAGAACACCCATTTTTGTCAGCTCGTAATCACCGTCACCACTGGGCATCAATGCGCATGTCCCAACAATGCCAACCCCGGTTTTTTCGGCGAATATAATCTGTCCGCCCTTATTGATAATTTCGGTATCAGGGTTCGATAATACCCGCTGATCGGTCTCTTCCATGACAAACATGGACGACACCCATTCCTCATTGATCCGGTAGAAATCTGCCGCAAGCTCTGGTCGGTACTCGACGAGATTCAGACCAGCCGGACTGGTGGTGACCCTACCGCTCCCAACATCAGTATTACTATCAGAGGTTTTCTCAGCATCCCCACATCTCATTCCGCACCCCACATGGTTTTTTGCGCACGCCTCGCGAGCCCGGCCAAGGATATACACCAGATCAAAATTGGAAAAGCTACCAAGCAACTACAAATGAAATTGGCGCCGGACGCGGATAAATAACACACCGTCAGAAAACTTCAGATATCGCGCTCACAAGCTATTTCCCAAATGCCCGACTCCCTGTTAATGAGCTGCTATGAACTCAGCTATTATTGTTTTTCCGGGCTCCAATTGCGATCGTGACGCCCAGACCGCGCTGCGCGAAGCGACCGGCAAAGAGCCGTTGATGATCTGGCACAAGGAAGACACGCTTCCGCCAGGTATCGACTTGATCATGGTGCCCGGTGGTTTTTCCTATGGCGACTATCTGCGATGCGGCGCGATTGCCGGTAACTCGCCGATTATTTCGCAACTCAAGCAACACGCCGAACGTGGCGGCTATGTGCTCGGCGTATGCAACGGTTTTCAGATCCTTTGCGAGACAGGACTTCTGCCGGGCGCCCTGATCCGAAATGCTGGATTGAATTTCGTCTGCCGGCCAGAGACGCTATCGGTCGCCAGCCCGGACTGCGCATTCACCGAAAATTATCAGGCAGAGCAACAGATTTCGATACCCGTCGCACACCATGATGGAAACTTCGTTGCCGATGACAATACGCTAGCACAGCTCGAAGGCGACGACCGGATCGCGTTCAAATATGTCAATAATCCGAATGGTTCGGCCCATGATATTGCCGGCATTCTCAGTCCTAACAAACGTGTTCTCGGCATGATGCCACACCCGGAAAGAGCAATCGGCCGCCATGAAGGCGGGACAGATGGTCAGGCGCTATTCCAAAGCCTTCTGGGCGCAATTTAGAATTGAAACCGTCATAAAGGTGTCATCCCCGATATCGTCTTCATCGCCTCTGTTGCCCAATCGAAACCGGTAAGCCCGTCATGCTCATCACGCTAGCGAATCTTCACCGCCCAGTTTAGAAAATCATAATGACCGAGACATCATCTTTCCTTGCCCCTCTGCTAAGCCCGCAATCCGAAGCGTCCGCCGCCGAGCACGGTATCAATTCAGAAGAATGGCAACGCCTCATCACACGCTTGGGGCGCGACCCGAACCTGGTTGAACTGGGTATTTACAGTGTGATGTGGTCAGAACACTGCTCTTACAAATCCTCACGGCGGCATCTGTCCAAATTTCCGACCAAAAATGATCGGGTGATACAAGGACCGGGCGAGAATGCCGGAGTTATTGATATTGGTGATGGTCAGGCAGCCATCTTCAAAATGGAAAGCCATAATCACCCCTCCTATATCGAGCCCTATCAAGGCGCAGCAACCGGCGTTGGCGGGATTTTGCGCGATGTCTTCACAATGGGCGCCAGACCGATTGCACTGGTCAATGCCTTAAGGTTCGGCGATCCGTCCCACCCGAAAACACGCAGTCTTCTAGCCGGTGTTGTCGCCGGGATTGGTGGCTATGGTAACTGCGTCGGCGTCCCGACTGTTGCCGGTGAAACCGAGTTTGATGAGGGCTATAATGGCAATATCCTCGTCAATGCAATGGCCGTTGGCCTCGCCGATCAGGACAAAATTTTCTATGCCCGTGGCGCAACCCCGGGCAATCCTATTTTCTATGTCGGCTCAAAAACCGGCCGCGACGGCATTCATGGCGCGACCATGGCATCGGCAGAATTTTCCGAAGGTGACGAAGAGAAGCGACCGACGGTTCAAGTTGGCGATCCGTTCACCGAGAAACTGCTCATCGAGGCGTGCCTAGAACTCATGGCAACTGATGCCATTCAGGCGATTCAGGATATGGGCGCTGCCGGGCTGACCTCTTCAAGCGTCGAAATGGCTGATAGTGGCGGCGAGAATGGCGAAGGGATCGGGGTCGAGATGGACCTTGATAAAGTGCCACAGCGGGAAACCGGTATGACCGCCTATGAGATCATGCTGTCGGAAAGCCAGGAACGCATGCTGATGGTGCTCAAGCCTGGCAAGGTCGATGTCGCGAAGGCGATTTTTGACAAATATGACCTCGATGCCGAAGTCATTGGCATGACGACGGATACCGGGCATCTTGTTCTCAAGCAGCATGGTGCAACAGTCTGCGATATTCCGGTCGCGCCGCTCGCAGATGACGCGCCGAATTATGATCGCCCCTGGGTTGCGCCCGAAACACGCGCACCACTTGATCTCGCCGCTCATGCTACCGCAGAGGCTGCGTCTGTCAGTTTGATCAAGCTGATGAGTTGCCCGAATATGGCCTCCAAACGCTGGATCTGGGAGCAATATGACCGCCATGTCATGGGGGACACGATAGATAGCTCGCAAAGTCAGGGAGACGCTGCGATCGTTCGCATTCACAATACTGTTAAGGGCCTTGCAATCAGTTCCGACTGCAATCCGCATTATGTCGCTGCCGATCCCTATGAGGGCGGCAAGCAGGCGGTTGCCGAAGCCTATCGCAACCTCTCAGCCGTCGGTGCTGCACCCATCGCAATCACCGATAATCTCAATTTCGGCAATCCGGAAAATCCGGACACGATGGGATATATTGTACGCGCCATAGACGGCATGGCAGAGGCCTGCCGGGTGCTTGATTTCCCGGTCGTGTCAGGCAATGTCAGCCTCTACAACGAGACCGATGGCCAGGCTATTCCGCCGACACCGGTTTGTGCCGGTGTCGGGCTGATTTCTGATCTCAACAAGACCTCGACCCTGGCCGGCGCGAAAGCCGGTGATAAGCTGGTTCTGATTGGCAATCTGAAAGGACATCTCGGCGCGAGTCTCTATGCCCGCGAATGTCTGGGACTGCGCGGCGCAGCCCTTGGCGCCCCGCCGCCAGTCGATCTGGAAGAGGAACGCCAGAATAGTCTCACCATCCGCAATCTGATTGCTCAAGGTCGGGTCAATGCCGTCCACGATATTAGCGATGGTGGCCTGGCCTGTGCCGCCGCAGAAATGGCGATGGCCAGCGGTCTCGGCGTCGAAATTGATGCCGGTTTTAAGACCGCCGAACTGTTTGGCGAAGACCAGGCAATGTATTTACTGGCGACGTCGGTCGTGCCCGAAAACGGCCGGCTTATCGGTGCATTTGGCGGCGATGCGATTACGATTGACGGCGAGGCAATCACGCTGTCCACACTACGGGCCGCGCACGAGGACTGGCTGCCGAATTATATGAACCAGATTAATGGTGACAATTAAAGGCGAACGGCACACCGGCTGTGCCAGCCTATGCCAGCGCAATTGATTGCGGCTGCATTGTATCCCCCGACCGGTTGGCGGTTGACTTGGCCGGCAAATCAATTCGGGACACCGACCGGCTCAGGTCCGGAATGATCTACCTGAATTCGGCATCCGCAGCCCGGCCCATCATTATGACTGTATCGACTGATCTTAAATACCAGTCGAGATCGATACGCTCGAACTGATCGGTTGGCTGATGATAGTCGGCATGATCTTCGACACCGAGATAAAGATGCGGAATGCCGGCAAGGAAGAACGGGCCATGATCTGACAGGAGCGTCCAGTCATCGCCGGCCGCTTCAGTATCATATCCCAGCCGCAGGCGAACCGGCGCCTGCGCGGCGACAGTCCTCACCATGGGACCAAGTGACGGATTGTGTGCCACGCCGGATGCCCACAGGCCGGTTGTCTCACC
>CBFHPC010000003.1:0-38275 GCA_965657655.1 Henriciella sp. | reverse complement strand
GATCGCGTCACCGTGACTGCAAGGTCGTTCGTCGTCGTGGCAAGACGTTTGTCATCAACAAGACCGAGCCACGCTTCAAGGCAAAACAGGGCTAGTCGTTCATGACGCAGCCTGCGCGGCCGATACAGCCACGCATCGTCCTATTTGATATCGGAAATGTGATTGTCGACTGGCAGCCGATCCGGCTTTATCGCAGCTTGTTTGACGATGAAGCAGACGCCCGTTTCTTCTGTGAGAATATCTGTACGCTAGACTGGCATATGGCGCATGATCGCGGCCAGACAATGGCGCTCAATGCAGCCCCCCTTATCGCAAAATATCCCGAGCATACCGAACGGATCCTGGCCTGGAAAACACGCTGGCTCGACATGTTCGAAGGCTATGTTGCCGGCGTCCCGCTCTTACTCGCCAGACTTGAAGAAAACCGTGTCCCGCTCTTCGGCCTGTCGAATATTCCGGCGGAGGTCGCGGACCAGACATTTGACGCTTTTCCGATGATCAAGCTCTTACAAGATATTGTCGTCTCCGGCGCCGAGAAAATGGTAAAACCGGACCCTGAAATCTTCCATCTTACACTTCGCCGGATGGGTGCGCCCGACCCGGCCGAAGTTCTGTTTATTGACGATAGTGCCGTCAATATCGCAGCGGCCGACGCGCTGGGGTTCCAAACCCATCATTTTTACGATGCCGGTCGTCTGGAAAAAACCCTGATTGACGCCTCCCTGCTTTAAGTCGGCATGTTGCCTTGCGGCAGACCGTCACCGTGCGCGGCCCGATACTTCAGCAAACACTGCAGCAAACGCATCCAGTTCGGCCTGCGTTGTGGCCCAGCTACAGACAAACCGCGTCAGACCGCCCGGCCAGGCGTAAAACGTCACACCACGCGCTTGCAAAGCCGATGACCGCGCGGCCGGCCTCTCAACGAAGACTTCATTCCCATCAACCGGATAGGCAAGCTGAACCTGATCATTGCGGCACAGATGACCCGACAGGGTCCGCGCTGACTGATTGGCCCGGCTTGCCAGATCCAGCCAGAGATTATTACCAAGCATAGCAACGCCTTGCGCGGCGATATATCTGAGTTTGGCCGGCATGTGTCCGGACCGCTTGGCATTCACCTTCAGCGTATCGAACGCCGCCGCCCTTTCGCCGAACAGAATCACCAGCTCGCATCCGAGCCCGCCAGTCTTGGTCAGTCCGAGGCTCAAAATATCAACGCCCGCTTTCCAGCTCATTTCAGCGGGCGTTACCGACTGGCTTACCAGCGCATTTGCAAACCGGGCACCGTCTAAATGCACCCCCAGTCCTGCAGCTTTTGCGAGGGCACAATAATGTGAGAGCCGCGCAGTGGAATAGGCGGTACCGCACTCGGTCAGCTGGGTCAGCGACAACGCTTCGGCCGGCGTCGCATGAACAAAATCAGTGCTGATCTCGCCAATCGCATGACGCAAGGCGTGTTCGTCAATCTGGCCGCAATCGCCGCCGAGCAATTGTAGCTTGGCTCCGCCTGTGAAGAAGGTCGGCGCGCCGCGCTCGTCGCATTCGATATGGGCCTCTTGATGACACAAAATGCTGCCTGACGATGAGCTCAGCAAGGACAAGGCCAATGCATTTGCCGCGGTGCCACTTGCGCAAGGCCAGACCTGCAATGCGTCGGTCTCGAAAATGTCGATTAGCGTCCGGCGTAAGGCGGCAGTCGTTTCATCCGCACCATAACTTGATGCCTGCCCGTGATTGGCTGCGGTCATGGCCATAAGCACATCAGGGTGTGCCGGCGCCGACGTATCTGACGAAAAATCCATCTAGAGCATCACGTCCGGCGTTTGCCACATGAGATGCTGACCGCCATCACTGGCGATCATCTGCCCGGTGACACTATCGGCGTCGATGAGATAATTCATGGCTTTTACAATCTCATCCGGATTCGACCCGGCCTGTGTCAGTGTCGCTTTCGTTTCGGCCGCAAATTCACCGGGTTTTTGATGAACATTTTCCAGCGTTGGACCCGGCCCAATCGCATTCACGCGAATATTCGGGGCCAAGGCCTGCGCGAGCGTCCGCGTCGCCGACCACAAAGCCGACTTTGACAATGTATAGGTGAAGAAGAGCGGATTCGGCTTAAGCACCCGCATATCAATCATATTGATGATCAAGCCGGCCTCCGTAGCTGGCAAACATCGTGCAAAATCCTGTGCCAGTAAAATCGGGGCGCGTAAATTTGGTCCCATATGATGGTCCCAGTCGGCCTGCGTATGATCAAGCGCCGAATCATCGGTAAAGGTCGATGCCGAATTTATCAGCAGTGTCAGCGGACCACCAAGGGCTGTTTGGGCTGCAGCAATAAGCGCCGTGGTTTGTGCATTGTCGGCCAGATCGGCTTGCACGACAGCCGCCTCGCTGCCTTGCTGGCGAATGAGATCAGCGGTTTGCGTCGCCGCCGTCCGGCTCTGGCGGCAATGGACCGCAACCGACCAGCCCTGCCGCCCCAGATCGAGCGCCATAGCGCGCCCGAGCCGCAAGCCGGCGCCAGTTACAAGCGCTCTTTTCGGACCTGCCGGAAGCCTTTGACGATGGGTCATTCTACGCACTTTTTAACAGAATTCACACTCATGGTAGCGACCCTAGCTGAATGCTGTCGCTAAGAGGAGACTCTTTTTCCAGATCTCTCAGGTCACCGCCAACCCGGCCATTGCTGGCTTACCCGTGCTCATCTGCTAACCGGCCGCACACCCGCAAGCGCCGGCTCACAGATCGCAAATGGATCAGCCAGACACACCTAGATGGTTTAGCAAACAGCTCTAGTCGAGACGTTTGAACTCGATCACATTCAGAAGAGCGAAAATACCAACGGTAATAATTATAGCCCAAACAGACGCGTGCATTGGAAATCTCCTCAGTCTTTAACCAGATCCCCTTAGACAGTAAGCCGCGATTTGGCGAGTCCTGCCACGGAAAAAACAATCAGTCCGCGAACCGGATACGAAGATATTGAACACAGGTCCAGACCGACAGGATAGCAGCAGCCGCCACTGCTAGCGCGAAGCCCTGCGCAACAAAAGACCAGCCATCAGTCACACCGAACCGCGCCAGTACCAGAACCAGCAAAAGACCCGAGACGCCAATCATCTCCAATGCCGTTTTTGCCTTTGCCAGTTGTGATACCGGCAAACTCCGCCCGGGGCGGAACCGCAAATATGTGATAATGCTGTCGCGAACGATTATCGCACCCGCCGAGACCGTTAATAATGCCGGCCAGCCTTGTACATAACAGATACCGAGCAGGCTGATCGCCACCAGCAATTTGTCGGCGATCGGATCAAGTAACGCACCAAACTCGGAGACGGCATCCAGTTTTCGCGCCAGATACCCGTCAACAGCGTCGGTTGCCGCAAGAGCAACAAACAATAGTAAAGGTAAAACGATCATGCCCGGCGCGGCTCCGGCTGGCGGTGCGACGATAATCGCATACCCGACGAACAGGGACAGGACGCATCGACAGATTGTAAACGCGTTCGGCAACCAGGACATAAACAATCTCCGCATGATCAGCTCTTAACGAGCCATAGGGCCGCTGCCCTCATCACGCAATATGCTTAACCCGCGGTGCAGCAGACTGAACTGCCGCATCAACATGTGGCGCGTAGACTTCAAAATTCGCAATGAACATGTCGGCAAGTTTTGCCGCCTGGGCATCATAATCGCCCGGCTTCCGCCAGGTCGAACGGGGATCCAGGATCGTGGCATCAACCCCCGGCACCGCGACGGGCACCTGAAATCCGAATGTTTCATCCTGCCGGAACTCGGCATCATTAAGGGTCCCGTCAAGCGCTGCGTTCAACAATGTCCGGGTGACATTAATCGGCATCCGGTGCCCGATACCGTTCGGACCGCCCGTCCAGCCGGTCGACACCAGCCAGCAATCAACCGCGTATCTATCAATCAACTTGCCCAGCAACGCGCCATATTCCGACGGGTGCCGGGGCATAAACGGCCCGCCAAAACAGGTTGAGAATGTTGCAGTTGGCTCACTGACACCCTTCTCCGTGCCCGCGACTTTCGCCGTATAGCCGGAGAGAAAATGATACATGGCTTGCGCAGGCGTCAATTTCGCAATTGGCGGCATCACCCCGAACGCATCACAGGTCAACATGATCAAATTCTTCGGTTGGCCGCAGCGCCCGTCCAGAGAGGCGTTCTCGATCGCCGATATCGGGTAGGCGCCGCGTGAGTTTTCGGCCAGCGACTTATCATCGAAATCAAGCACTCTTGTGTCAGAATCCATGACCACATTTTCAAGCACAGTGCCCCACATGCGGGTCGTGGCATAAATTTCCGGTTCCGCCTGTTTCGACAGATTGATCATCTTGGCGTAACAGCCGCCTTCAAAATTAAACAGGCCATTCTCCGACCAGCCATGCTCGTCATCCCCGATCAGGGTCCGGCTCGCATCAGCCGACAGCGTGGTTTTGCCGGTGCCGGACAGGCCAAAGAATATTGCCGCGTCATTCTTGCCACCATCATTCACCGAACAATGCATGGGCATGACTTTTTTCGCCGGCAACAGATAGTTGAGAATTGTAAACACGGACTTCTTGGTCTCGCCGGCATATGAGGTGCCACCGATCAAGATCAGCTTCTTGCTAAAATTTACCGCGATTACCGTTTCCGAGACCGTGCCGTGCCGGGCCGGATCTGCTTTGAAACTCGGACTATTAATGATCGTAAACTCGCTATCAAACTGTGCGAGCTCGGAGGCTTCCGGTACGCGCAGCAAATGCCGGATAAAAAGCGCGTGCCAGCCATATTCCGTCAACACCCTGACCGGCAGGCGGTGATCAAGATCCGCCCCGCCGAAAAGGTCCTGCTGAAATAAGTCCTTATCCGCGAGATGGGCGCTGAAATCTGACCACAGCGCATCAAAGTGCGCTGGCGTCATCGCGGCATTATTGTCCCACCATACCGTGTCTTCAGTTGTTGCATCGCGAACCGTGAACTTATCCTTGGCAGACCGGCCGGTATGCTTTCCGGTTTCAACAACCAGCGCCCCACCTTCGGCAACGCGCGCTTCTCCGGTCGCCACGGCGAACTCGTAAAGTTGCGCCTCATTCCAATTCTCGCGAACGGACCGCGGGCGAAGATATCGGTCTGCGACCTGAAGGATTTTCTCAACCACCAATTTGCCTCAATTTCTGATGTTAGCGTCAGGGAGACGCGCAGAACAACTCGCGCGACCGCCGCTTTAGACACCAGAAAATTATCGAAAGACCAGCCAGAAATGACAAAAGTACCAAGGTAAACGCTGTCAATTGGAACATGACGTGAATATTTACATAGCAAGCTCCGGGACAAAGCCCGAAACACCCAAATCAGACACCTGTAATTTTTAGAATCACAGGGAAAGGAAGTCTTCCAGCGCCGTCATAAACGTGTCGAACTGGTCATGGTGAACCCAATGTCCGGCGGCCGGGATCACGCTCACCAGAGCGTCATGGAAATGCGCGGCGCGACCGTCCTTGGACGGGTCCGATGCCCAGCTATCAGCACCATAGACCAGCCAGGTCGGGCAGGTAATACGGGCATAGAGATAACGAAACTCATCATTCGTAATATCGGCAGGCGAGCGGCCCATTCCGGCAGGATCATAGGCCCAGCTAACCGTGCCATCCTGATTATTCCGTATCCCGGTCTCCGTCAGATGGCTGATCTGCGCGTCACTCAAATGCGCGAACGCCGCCTGCATTCGGGCCCGCGCCTCGGCCGCATCCCGCATCTTGCGGGAAGCACGGTTTGACAAAATCTGACGCTGCTCAACCCATGCCTTTAACCGCACCTCAAGCCGTTCGGCGGCCCGCTCTGCCACCATTTTTGGCGATGGACCCAATCCCTCAATCGCCACCAGCTTGGCGATTTTCTCCGGATAGATGCCAGCATATCGCACCGCAATATTACCGCCTAGAGAATGGCCAATCAGATGAAACTGCTCGAGTTTGAAATGCGCAACCACCGATGCCAGGTCGAAAACATGGTCCATAACCCCATAATCGCCATCACTCGACCATGCGCTTCCGCCGTGCCCGCGCAAATCATAGGTAATAACGTAGAATTGCCGCGCCAGGGCGCGGGCAACCCAGTCCCAGCTGCGCTTCTGGTCACGGCCGCCATGCACCAGAATCAGCGGTGGTCGAGACGGATCGCCCCACTGCGCCGATGCAAGCGACAGACGTTGCGAACGAAGCGTTGAAAAGACTGGTTCTATTTGCGGCACGACTTCTTCCCTCAATTGATTTTGCCTGCCCTAGCCGAATTCAATCTCAGACGCGACCCTTGTCGTAACCTAGTTGGACTGCCAAATGGAGATTCAAGTTACAAAGGTACCATTATGACTTCGTCTCTCATGCGCCAAAGCGACTATGTATCAGGTTTCTCGTCAGACAGGCTTCCGGTTCAGGGGCAGTTCGTGCGTCTGGGCAAGGGCAGCCTGTCAAGCATACTCGAACGGCACGCCTATCCCGACCATCTTGCCGAAATACTCGGGGAAGCGGTATTGCTGGCAGCGCTTGTCGGCAGCCGGATGAAGTTCGAAGGCCGGGTGATGGCACAGGCCGAAGGTGACGGTCCTGTCTCGATGCTGGTCGGGGAGTATCGAAAAGACGGCGGCCTGCGCGCCTATGCCCGCCACGAACCGGATCGCTGGGCGTGGTTGAACAAGGTCAATAAGGGCGAGAAACCGCACATGCCGCAACTCTTTGGTCCGATGGGCCGGCTTGGCCTGATTATCATGCAGGACGATCCTAACACCCAGCCCTATCAGGGCATCGTTCCATTGGGAAAAGGCAGCCTGGCCGAATGCGCAGCCGAATATTTTGCCCGGTCCGAACAGGTCGATACCTGCTTGCAACTCAAAGTCTGCAAGAATGCAGACAGCGACTGGATCGGCAGCGGAATAATGATCCAGCGGATTGCCGGGGATGATCTGCGCGGCGACACCGAAGACGACTGGCAGGAAGCGCGGGCCCTGTTCTCAACCATCAATGACCAGGAACTGACCGATGAAAGCCTGCCCAGCGAAGAATTGCTATACCGCCTGTTCCATGAGGGCGGGGTCAGGGTCGAGCAACGCTCAAATGTCGCAGATGCCTGCACCTGCAACCGGGAACGCCTGATCGGCACGCTGCAAGGGATGGGCGACGACAGTTTGCGGGAACTGGTCGAGGCTGATGGCAACCTATCACTCGACTGCCAGTTCTGCGGACGAAGCTATCGTATCCCGATAGATGAGGTCACGAGCCCACCTAGTTGAGCCATGCCGACTGCGCGACGCGGCTGGCCCGCAAGCGCGTAATCTGGCGGGCGGACTGGCGGGCGGACTGGCGGGCGTCGGGATCCATACGATCCTGCGGCGCGGCCAAAGGCCAGACGGCCTGTCTGTATGCTTTCGTATATCGCCCTCTTGGCCAGCGCGCACGCATCGTGGTGAATAAACGCAAAGACAAATTGCGATTTTTCCGGGCCGCAGAATAAAAGCTGGATTGCCGTTCGATTAGAGAATATAGACAGCCTCTGCATCGCTGACCGGGCCCCGATGGCGCTCGTATTCGAACCGTTTAACCTGCAAATCATGCTTCTGAGATCGCGCAGGGGCGCGACCAAGACATCCGAGTAAGGTTCTATTTGATGACGAAACCTATCGTCCGCTTCGCCCCGTCGCCGACCGGCAACCTGCATGTTGGTAATGTTCGGACCGCACTGATAAACTGGCTTTTCGCGAAAGCCCAGAATGGCAAATTCATTCTCCGGATCGACGACACCGATACCGAACGCTCGACGCCGGCCTATGAAGCCGCGATCCGCGAGGATCTGACATGGCTTGGTCTGACATGGCAGGAAACATTCAGCCAGTCAGACCGCTTTGCGATGTATGATGCGGCCGCCGCCGACCTCAAACAGCGGGGGCTGCTATATCCCTGCTATGAAACGGCAGACGAACTTGATCGCCAGCGCAAATTACAGCGGGCGCGCGGCAAGCCGCCCATCTATAATCGCGCCGCACTGGACCTAAGCGCAGACGAGATAGCCGATCTGGAAGCTGCCGGCCGCACGCCCCATTGGCGATTCAAACTGTCGGGCAACCGCGTCTCGTGGACCGATCTGGTCCGCGGCGATCAAACCATCGAAACGGCAAGCCTGTCCGACCCGGTCCTGATCCGCGCCGACGGCTCCTATCTCTATACCCTGCCAAGCTGCGTTGACGATATTGATGCCGGTATCACGCATGTTGTGCGCGGCGAGGATCATGTCACCAATTCGGCAGCGCAAATCGAGCTTTTCGCAGCGCTGCATGCCACCCCGCCGCAAATGGCACATACGCCATTGCTGGTCGACGTCGATGGCGGCGGCCTGTCAAAACGGATCGGCTCGCTCGGCATGGCAACGCTGCGGGAACGCGGCATTGAAGCAATGGCAATTTGCAGTCTGCTGGCAAAGCTCGGAACAAGCGACAATATCGACCTGCGCGAGACGCTCGACGAGCTGGCCAGCGAATTTGATTTTGCCAAAATCGGCAGAGCGCCGGCGCGATTTGACGAAGCCGATCTGCGCGCCTTGAACCGTTCGATTACTCACAGCCTGCCATATGAAATAGCGCAACCGCGTCTCGCAGCGATCGCGCCGGAAGCTGCAAATGAAGACTTCTGGAAATTGGTAAAACAAAATTGCGACATCATCGAAGATGCCGCAAAATTCGTGCCGATTGCATTCGGCGACATTGCGCCGGTCATTGCAGACGAGGACAGAGAATTCATCAAAACCGCCGCCGAGACGTTACCGGCGGGCGAGATTGATGAAACGACCTGGAAGACCTGGACGGGCTGCTTGAAAACAGAGACCGGGCGCAAAGGGCGCGATCTCTTTATGCCGCTCCGCAAAGCCCTGACCGGGCTTGATCACGGACCGGATGTCGGCGCGCTACTGGTTCTAATTGGCCGCGAGCGGGTTCTTAACCGGCTGCTCTAGTCCTTAACCAGAATCATGCGGGCGTGCAGGGTCTCCAGAGCGGTTTCCGGCGATTGCGCATGCACAAGCAAATGTCGAAATTCTGCCGGCGTGAACTGGCCTTCGATAATGTGATCTATCAGCTCGAAAAACGGCGTCCAGAACCCGTCCTCATCGATAAATGCCATTGGTTTGTGGTGTAAGCCAAGACGCGCCCAGGACAACATTTCCACGGCCTCTTCCAGGGTTCCGATCCCGCCCGGAAGCACAACGAACGCATTACTTTCATCAAACATCCGCTGCTTGCGGGTGTGCATATCGTCGACAATTTCATGCGCCACGTCTTCGAAAATCCGCTCTTTCTGCAGCAAAAATCGCGGCATGATCCCCAGCACATCGCCGCCAGCTGCCGTCGCCGCCCGCGCGCAGGCGCCCATCAATCCAACACCGCCACCGCCATAAACCAGACGAATTTCCTTGTCCGCAAGCGCCCGCCCCATGCGCTCGGCGAGCGTCAGATAACCGTTGCTGACAGTATTCGAGGAGCCACAATATACACAGACAGACTTCAAGAACTTCATGACATGTTCCGCTTCAAAACTTCAAACGATAGCGGTCAGAATCATAGGCGATGCGCGGGACCAATGCCAGTGAGATGTGCGTTTCCGGCGACGGTTTTTTTTATTGGCCGATCAGGCCTTTCTACCCATATTACACTCATGGTCTCGATTGATAAGAATATAAACCGCACGGCGAAATCATCGCCCAAGCCAGCCGCAAAACCCGCGGCCCGTCCCGTGTCCCAGACGGATGTCGATAATATCGAATCGGCTGATGGCGGTATTGGCCTTTCGATTAGCAGAATCATGCAGCTCCTGATGCGGCCAGAACTCAGAAAGTGGCGCCCGACTGTCCTGGTTGCGGTCATATTGACCCTCATTTCGTCCTGTCTGGAAGTCCTGTCGCCGCTACTGATCGGGGATGCGATCAATACGGTTTCGCAGGTCAATACGGGCGGCGCGACCCTGATCAGTGCCCTGCTTTATCTGGGTGCCGGTATTGGCATTCGATTTGCAGCCGCCGGACTGCCGCAATTGCGTGATATGATGTTCGCACCGGTCAGCCAGGATGCCCAGCGGGTTGCATGCGTAGATGCCTTTGGCCACGCCCAGAGTATGTCGCTTAATTTTCATCAGACACGCCGGACAGGTGCACTCAACCGGATTATCGAACGCGGCGCCAGCGCTATCGACTATCTTATCCGGTTTCTGGCTTTCAATATCGGTCCGACATTTGTCCGCTTGATACTGGCAGCGATTGCACTCGGCATCGCATTTGATGTCAGACTGTCGCTTATCGCGGTTATCGCCGTGGCCTTATATGTGATCGCAACCGTGATCATTACCGAATGGCGGGTCCGTCAGCGGCGGCGAATGAATGAAGCAGACACGAGCTGGCGGGCGATTTCGGTCGATACGCTGACAAATTTCGAGACGGTGAAGGCGTTCGCCGCAGAACGCCGGGAGACGCAGCGCTACAGCGATGCCATGGCGGTCTATAATGACCGCTATGTCGAAGCGGTTCGAAGCATGTATCTGCTTAACTTCGTCCAGGCCTTTATCATGAATGCCGGCCTGTTCGCCGTTCTGGCACTATCGACCTGGAATTATATCGAGGGTCGAATGCAGATTGGCGACCTGACGGCGGTCATGCTGATGCTGCTGTCGCTCTACGCTCCGCTGAATATTCTCGGCTGGGCTTGGCGCGAAATCAAACAGGGTGCGGTCGATCTCGAAAAACTCTACGGCCTCCTCCAGATGAAGGCGGAGATCGCAGACCGCGAGGATTCTGTTGATCTTCGACACCCCCGGGGTGAGGTCGAATTCAAAGATGTCAGCTTTAAACATGGTGCCCGCTCGGTCGGGGTTCAGCATGTTAATTTCGATCTCGCAGCTGGTCGTAAAATCGCGTTTGTTGGCACCTCGGGCGCCGGCAAGTCGACGGTTTTGAAACTCCTGTTCCGGTTCTATGATGTTGATGGCGGCCGGATTACTATTGACGGGCACGACATTCGGGACATCACGCAGGAAAGCCTCCGCCAGTCGCTGGGCCTGGTCCCTCAGGACGTTGTCCTGTTCAACGACACAATACGAAACAATATCTGCTATGCGATTCCCGACGCCGACGATGACGCGCTGGAAGACGCCGCTCGCCGGGCCCAGATACTCGATTTCGTCAATAGTCTGCCAGATGGCTGGAACACGCATGTCGGCGAGCGCGGCCTGAAATTATCCGGCGGCGAAAAGCAGCGCGTCGGGATTGCGCGGGTTATTCTGGCAAACCCCGCCATCCTCGTCCTCGACGAAGCCACGTCGGCACTTGATAGCGCCACGGAAGCCGCGGTACAGGACGCGCTCGATGAAGCCGCCAGGGGACGTACAACCCTGATGGTGGCACACCGCCTGTCCACTGTTCAGAATGCGGACGAAATTATTGTTATGCAGGCAGGCAGCATCGTCGAACGCGGCTCGCATCATGACCTATTGGCGAAACAAGGAAAATACGCTGAGATGTGGTCACAACAGGCAAAACGTGATGAACTCGTCCACGCCGCAGAATAGTCGCGAAAGCAAGCATGATGACTCAAAAAGACGATCTTAATAATCACCAGCTCCCATGGTTGCGGAGCAATTTTGATCTTGAAGGCTGGGTTGGCGCTTTGGCCGCCTGGCTGATCGGCCTGCTTTTGGGAATCATATTTCAACCGCTATTCTGGCTCGGCGCCGTCGCAGCCATTATTATTCTAATGGCCACGCGAAAAGCAGACCGCACACCGCCGCACGGCGCCGATCTGATCGTTGCGCCTTGTGACGGTATTTTGCTGTCAGCCGACGAAGCTGTGCCACCCAGCGAGTTATGTCTGGCTGGTGATGACTGGCTCCGTTTACGGATTTCCGTGCCGCCAAGCGCGACCAACACGCTGCATGCGGCGATGGATGGTGCTATTGGAACAATCATTCTCAATGCCGGCGACCCGGCGACATTTTCAGCCATAAAACCCGATGCCGAAGGCATGTCGGAAGGCTTTGTCACACTCGACAGCAATGACCGGACAATCGGCACCCGGCTGGCTACTGGCGGCCTCGGGCCGCGTCTGGAAATGACCTCAGAGGTTCATGATGCCGTCCGGCTTGGCCGTCATATCGGCAAGCTGAGATTTGGCGGCTGGTGTGATCTCTACGTGCCGAAATCCATAGAATTGAATGTCTGGCCCGGACAGACCCTGACTGGATCGGAAACAATTATCGGACAATTCCAGACGGCGACATATGAGGCGGCGCGCATTGACGCAATGGCGCCCCGGACAGCCCCTGAATCATCCGACGCGCCATCAGACAGCCCGGCCGATACCGGTCTGTCCCCGCAAGATGAGCCACAACCGCCTGTCGGCGATGCCAGCCAGGTAGCGCCGCCCGATATGGCGGAAGATATCGGTGCGTCCGGTGGTAAGAAAACAAAGCAAAAAAAGAAAAAGAAGACCGAAACCGAAGATATTGCAGATATTCTCGCAAGAATTCGGGAGGATGTTTCAAGCAAGGGGCCACGAGACGAAGACTGACGCGATCTGCGTCATATTCTGACACAACCACCGCGCTAAATTGACCCTTACGTTAGCGGAAGGCTTGCGTTTGCGTGTTGGACCCGTTACCTGCCCCTTTGAAATCAACTGAACACTTCAGGAGTTGCCGATGAAGGTCCTCGTACCGGTCAAAAGGGTAATCGACTATAACGTTAAAGTTCGGGTTAAATCCGACAAAACCGGAGTCGATCTCGCCAACGTCAAAATGTCGATGAACCCATTCGACGAAATATCAGTTGAAGAAGCCGTCCGGATGAAAGAGGCTGGGACGGTCAGCGAAATCATTGTTGTGTCCGTCGGCCCGCAGCAGGCGCAGGAAACGATCCGGACAGCATTGGCGATGGGCGCTGATCGCGGCATCCTGGTGAAAACAGACGAAATGGTTGAGCCACTCGGAGTGGCAAAAATCCTTGCGAAAATCGTCGCGGAAGAAACCCCTGATCTGGTGATTCTCGGGAAACAGGCGATTGATGATGACAGCAACCAGACCGGTCAGATGCTGGGGGCTATTCTCGACTGGCCACAAGGGACGTTCGCGTCCGAGGTTAAAGTCGATGGCGGACAATTCCACGTCACACGCGAAGTCGATGGCGGCCTGCAAACCGTCGCGCTTGATGGTCCGTCCATCGTGACCGTTGATCTGCGTTTAAACGAACCACGTTATGCCTCGCTGCCAAATATTATGAAAGCGAAGAAAAAGCCGATCGATATGAAAGCACCGGAAGATTACGGGGTCGATATTGCACCGCGCCTATCAGTGATTGAGGTTAGCGAACCGGCTGTTCGTGAAGCGGGGGAAAAAGTCGAAGATGTCGCCACCCTGGTATCGAAACTTAAAACTGCAGGAGCGATATAATGGCTATTCTTATCATTGCTGATCACGATAATACCGCGCTGTCGGATGCGACGGCAAAAACCGTTACCGCGGCGCACGCCTTTGGTGGCGATGTCGACGTTCTGGTGGCCGGCGAAGGCGCAGGCAGTGTCGCAGCTGAAGCGGCCAAGCTCAGCGGTGTTCGTAAGGTTCTGCATGCTGATGGCGCGATCTATAAAAAACAGCTCGCCGAAGCGATGGAAGCTCTGATCGTACCGCTTATGGATGGTTATGATGCCCTGTTTGCGCCCGCCACGACAATGGGCAAGAATGTGACCCCGCGGATCGCGGCAAAGCTCGATGTCATGCAGATTTCGGACATTATCGAAATCAAGGACAGCGCGACCTTTGTCAGACCGATTTATGCCGGCAATGCGATTATGACCGTGTCGTCTTCCGACGCGAAAAAAATTGTAACCGTCCGTGGAACAGCTTTCGCGGCCGCTAGCGCCGACGGATCGGCCGCAATTGAAACAATATCCGCCCCGGACGCGGCGCTGAAGTCAAGCTTCGTCTCCGAGGAAGTCGTCAAGTCGGATCGCCCTGAACTGACTGCAGCGAAAAGTGTTGTATCAGGTGGCCGGGCCCTCGGATCGGAAGATGAATTCCAGCGTTTGATCGTGCCATTGGCCGACAAGCTCGGTGCTGCTGTCGGTGCGTCTCGCGCCGCGGTTGACGCCGGCTACGCGCCAAATGATTATCAGGTTGGTCAGACCGGCAAAATCGTCGCTCCCGAACTTTATGTCGCGGTCGGCATCTCGGGCGCAATCCAGCACCTTGCCGGAATGAAGGATTCAAAAATTATCGTCGCCATTAACAAGGATGATGAAGCCCCGATCTTTCAAGTCGCTGACGACGGCCTGGTGGCGGACCTGTTTTCCGCAGTTCCAGAGCTCACAGACGCTCTTTAGAGACTCTGCGCCAAGCAATTCCGAAAAGCCCGTGGCCCGAAACCCGCGGGCTTTTCTATGAGCGTTGCAGTCGCCGTCGCAGACGTTTACGGGCCGGCCTCATCGCCTGACCTGCAAGTCTTGATAGATATCGCGACAAAACAGCGTCCGGTCTGCACCCCCATGCCATTCGCCGCCGCCCCGGAAGCGCAGCCAATATAAGATGTCATGCCAACCCTTTTGGGAGTCCGGATTGGCGGGACCGGCGCGGGCATGCGCAACATCTCGTGCCGAACCGGTAAGGGGACGCCGTGTAAATCAGTTTCACTATCGCCATGACAATCAAACGTCCATGAGCTGCAGCCAACGGCCCGATACCGATCGCCAATATCGCAAGACGTGCTCAAATTGCCCCGTCTCGACATAAATAATTCAGTAGCGTCACAATAAACCGGCCTCGACTGGACAGATCACAATGCGAGGCAACTAAACCGCCAAGTCCAGACTGCCGCCAATTAAAGGGGCATTGTCACAGCCTTAAGCGCATAGGGACTTCCCCTCGGCCAGCATAATGCCTATTGCAGTCATTATGCTGAAGACACGCATCATTCCATGCCTCGATGTAAAAGACGGGCGCACCGTGAAAGGCGTTAATTTCGTCGATCTGAGGGATGCCGGCGACCCTGTGGCCCTGGCGAAAGCCTATGACGCTCAGGGCGCCGATGAGCTCTGTTTCCTTGACATCAGCGCCACACATGAAGGCCGCGGGACGCTCCTCGATGTCGTCAGCGCGACTGCCGAACAGTGTTTTATGCCTTTAACGGTTGGCGGCGGCGTGCGGTCCGTCGAAGACATGGTCCGGCTATTGCGCGCAGGGGCCGACAAAGTCGCCATCAATTCGGCAGCTGTGCAAACCCCCGAGATTATTACCGAATGTGCGGCCAAAGCCGGCCGCCAATGCGTCGTGATCGCGATCGATGCAAGAGCCGTCGGATCGAGCTGGCAGATTTTCACCCATGGCGGGCGGAAAGCGACCGGTATTGATGCCATCACATTTGCCCGGAATGCCGAGGCGCGTGGTGCCGGTGAAATCCTGCTAACCAGCATGGATCGCGACGGCACCAAAAAAGGCTATGATCTCGACCTGATCAAGGCCGTTACCAGTGCCGTCAACATACCGGTTATCGCGTCTGGTGGCGCCGGGGCGGCCAATGATTTGCCACCGGCCATACTGGAAGGCGGCGCCAGTGCCGTACTGGCCGCATCGATTTTCCATTTTGGTGAAGTTACCCTCGAAGACGCCAGACGCTGCCTCGCCAAAGCCGGAGCCCCGGTCCGGCCATTTTAGGAGATTGATATGACAGAGCCCTCGCTTGGAAATGCCGACCAGATCGCCGAGATTCTCGCTGCTCTGGCAGCAACTATCGACGAACGCGCCGATGGCGACGCCGAAAACTCTTATACAGCCTCCCTATTGCAGGCTGGTCCGCTGAAATGCGCCAAGAAGCTGGCCGAAGAAGGCGCGGAGCTCGCCCTCGCCATGGCCGCGCAAGACCAGCAGGCTGTCGCCGACGAAGCTGGTGATGTTCTATATCACTTGCTCGTCGGATTACGGTCGCGGGGCGTCAGTCTGAACGCAGTTGCTGATGCACTGGCAGGACGTCAGGGGCTTTCGGGTCTGGCGGAAAAGGCGGCCCGGAAATAGGCCGGACCGTGACCACCCCAAGCATTTGATGGCCCGGAGATGGCGCAGCCGCCAGTCTGCAAAACCGGCCTGAGGTAAAACAATCGGTCGCTGCGACTAGCCAGAAAACCGTTCTGCCCTATCCTGTGACTGATAAGGGCACATCGAACGTCAGCGGTATCGGCCGTGGCACAAAGATCGCAGCCCGGTCGGGCAAACAAGATGCGAGGCTAAAATGAAACAGGCACGCCAGACATTGGTCCAACCTATCGCGACAGCCATGCTCGCCCTTGGCGGTACCATCCTGACGGTTGCGGCCATCTGGGCCTGGCAACCGCTTCCGGCTAATCCCGATAGTGCAAGCTTGCGACATGGCGCAGAGCGCTACAGCGCGGAGATTATCCGGGATGAATGGGGCGTACCACATATATTCGGGACGACCGACGCCGACACGGCTTTCGGTGTTGGCTATGCGCATGCCGAAGATGATTTCGAAACGATTCAAGAGGTCGTCGCAGCGACCCGGGGCGTGCTCGCACGCTATCGCGGCATGGAGGGTGTCGCGACCGATTATGTCGTCAATCTGCTTGGCATCTGGGACACCGTCGATGCCCATTATGCCAGTCAGGTAGCGCCGGAAACAAAAGCAATTGCCGAAGCCTACGCAATTGGCCTTAATCTCTATGCCAGCGAACACCCCGATGCGGTCTGGGCTGGTTTGGCGCCATTTATGGCCGAGGATATCATTGCCGGTTTCGTTCTTAAAACGCCGTTCTTTTATGGGCTCGATGAAACCCTGCTAGGTTTACTCGCCGACACCCGCGATGCCGCCGTCTCGTCCCCACCACAACAACAGGCCTGGCTGCTGGATCCGACATTGAATCTGGTGAGCGGCTCAAATGCATTTGCCGTCGCCCCGACCCGCTCACCAGACGGTGTCACACGTCTGCTAATAAATTCGCACCAGCCAATGTCAGGCCCGGTGGCCTGGTGGGAAGCGCATCTGGTCTCGGACCAGGGACTAGATATACAGGGCGGTCTTTTTCCCGGCTCGCCGGTTATTCTGCATGGGTTCAACCGCAATCTCGGATGGGCCAATACGGTATCGAAGCCCGATCTCGTCGATGTCTACCGACTACAAATAAATCCTGACAATCCTGATCAATACTGGCTGGACGGGGCCTGGGTCGACCTTGAACGCGACACCGCAGAGCTTTCGATCAAGCTGGCCGGTCCGTTTGCCGCAAATATCCTAAGGCCGGTTTTCCGCTCGGTACACGGGCCGGTTATCCGCGCCGCCCATGGCACATATGCCGTTCGCTATGCCGGCATTTCCGAGGTCCGGCAACTTGACCAATATTATGCGCTCAACAAGTCAAATACCTGGTCAGAATTCTACACGGCAATGACAATCAATGCTCTGCCCAGCATCAATTACATCTATGCCGATCGCACCGGACAGATCGCCTTGATCCATAATGGCCAGTTCCCCGACCGCGAGCATGGCTGGGACTGGCAAACCGATTTGCCGGGTGATCGCAGTGCGCTAGCCTGGCGCAATTATCTGCCATTTGACGATGTCCCGAAACTCGTAGCACCGGCAAGCGGCTTTGTTTTCAACTCGAACAACCAGCCTTATTCCGCGACTGACGGACCCGACAATCTGACCCCGGCAATGTTCCCCGTCAGTATGGGTCTGCAGACGAATGAAACCAACCGCTCCTTGCGTATATTGGAGCTCGTCACCCCGGATCAGGCAATCTCACGGGACGATTTGCTGGCGATAAAATTCGATACTGGTATCGCCAGATCTTCTCTCGCCGATCAATTCATCCAGCAGGTGCTCGCTCTCGACTGGAGTACGCGGCCCGAATTGCAGCATGCGCAATCCCACCTCCGCAACTGGAACTATCAAAGCGATCTGACAAACCGACATGCCGCGCTCGCAAATCTGACGACTCTGAGATTTGTGACCGCCGAGTTTACCGGTGATCCCGGCCCGCCGCCGGACGAAGCATTTCAAGACGCCTATGACTGGCTGCTGCGACATCATGGCCGGATCGATCCGGAATGGGGCGAAGTAAACCGTTTGCTCCGGGGCGATCTGAACCTGCCAATAAGTGGCGGCCCGGACTTGCTGCGGGCGATATATCCGGCTGAAATCAGCGATGACGGCCAGTTAAAGGCGACCGCCGGCGACACCTGGATTGCTTTGATCGAGTGGGACAAGGACGGCCGGCAGACGGCCCAGTCTGTGCATCAATACGGCGCGGCGACGATGCATCCGGAGTCACCCCATTATAGTGACCAAGCCCCGCTATTTGCGACTGAAGCCTGGCGGAATGTCAGCTTCGACCGGGCCGACATCGAGGCAAGCCAGCATCGCACCTATCGCATCGGTGCGGCCGACTAGACATCTCGGGGCGGCTTCAGCCGGCGCTTTGTCTGATGCATTTGGGCGGCGTCGCCAGTGGTCGTTTCCCCACGCATATAGTGCCGCTGCCAACCGGCCTTGCGGCTTTCCGGATCACCCGCGATGAGCTTGTCATTAAAGGTCTGGCGGCTGGTTGCCCAATTGTTGAAATCATTTTCCAGCTCGGGATTAGACGCGAGCAGCTTTCGCTCGGGCTCGATGTCTTCCAGTAATTTATGCTGCATTGGCATGATGAAACAAAACGGTTCGCCCTGTTTGAAAACGACACTTCCGGGCCGGGTCATCTGCCAATTCATCGTAAAGGGAAAGGGTAGCCAGTCGGTTTCGACCAATCCGCTCAAAGGCGCGATACCATCCTTAAAATAATTCGGCGCACCCATCGTCCAGAGCCCCCAGCCCGGTTCCGTCTTGAAGAGATGCCCGGTATGGAAAGTTACGATCCCGCGTTGAAAATGACTATCAGCAAAGGATGCGATCGCCCGCGGATCGGATTTCGTCTCGAACCGGATATCTGATTTACCGGGCCCGCCATTCCAAATTATTTTCAAATCGATCGGACACAGAATTTCCCAGCCGGTCGAATTGGCCATCGACAATGGCAAGCACCGATAAGGCTGTCGGTCTGGAAACGCGTCCATCCAGTCACGATTGGAGCGACCGGGCACAATCTCAGGCGCAACATCGTAGATTTTATAACATTCGAGCTTCATGAATTTTATCCATCCTACCTTGACGCCGGCTAGTTAAGTGCCTCAAGGGCAGTATGGTCGCAAGTCCTTCAGATCTTTTTACCTTCTTGTCGGCGCATAATATTGCGCACGAGACGATTGAACATGCGCCAACGTTCAGCGTCGAAGACGGCCGCCAGTTGAAAGCCGGTTTACCGGGCGGACATAGCAAGAATCTGTTCATGAAAGACAAGGCAGGTCACTTTGTGCTGGTCTCGGCCTGGGCCGATAGCGAATTGCGTCTCAATCGGCTACACCGCCTGCTCGGCACGCGGAGATTATCATTCACCGATGCCGATGCCCTGTTCGACATTCTCGGCGTACGGCCCGGATCGGTAACGGCATTTGCACTCATCAATGACCAGATCAACCGGACAGTCAGATTTATTGCAGATGCCCGGCTGATGACCTTCGAAACCATTTATTTTCATCCGCTGATCAATACCGCGACCACCGCCATTGCCAGCCGCGATCTTCTCAAATTTACAGCCGCAACAGGTCATGGCTGTGAGATTATTGATTTCGAACAACTGCTCTAAATCTGCCAGTCATATTACCCGCCGCGGACGCTTAGCCGGCTCGCATACTCGGCCGGCCCGCATACTCGGCCGGCAACGTCCGGCAAGTGTATTGCCATCAGATCGGTGACACCGAAGACAGCAAGACCGCTGCCAGTTCACCCGTCATAAAGGCCATCACATGACGCCCCGAACCGGCTTCACGGAGCGGGGACATAAGCGGGCCGGTCGCAATGTAGATGAGCAAACCGACACTTAGTGCAAACAGGTTTGAGAGACTATCACTGCCACTTGATGCCACGACCGGATCGGCCAGTATAACGCCAAGGGGGGTGGTGATTCCGGCTACGAGAAAAGCTATCAGGCAAGACCGTAAATTGCCGGACCCGGACCGCCGGAGAATCGCATAGGTCACAATCGCTTCGGGAAACTCGTGCAGGATCAGTCCCGATGCCGCATAGACGCCAGCCCAGTACTCGGTAGCAAAAGTGACGCTGTAAATCATTCCGTCAATCAGCGAATGGATGCCGATCGCGGTCAGAACCGAAATCACTTCATAGCCGGCATGATCAGCACCGCCAGACCATAGTTTCTGCAACGCATATGTCAGCAGGGCGCCACCGGCGAAGCCCACAAGAAGCAGGGCAGATGAGCCATTTTCTGCTTCAAGAGCTTCCGGCAACAGATGCAGGAAGCAGACAACAATCAACATCCCCGCAGCTACGCTGCCCAGCACGCTGGCATGGCGGCCCGAAAAACCAGGCCGCAGCGATGCAGCGCCTAACGCCAGTGCCGTCGACGACATAGCCAGTAAGGAGAAAAGAAAAGCAGAATTCATATTATTTACCGAAAAATTGCGCCCCCAAAAACCCTAGAGCTTTATACAAAAATGTTATAATGTTTCATTTAGGCTTGGCGACTCTTCTCTTTGAGGCGCGAAAGAGGTCGCATAACACCCCTCGCCAGACCGGACAATTTCAATTCGTATAAGGAATGAGAAAGATGCCGATAGAAAAGTTTGATTGGCACATAGACTGCAAGCATTCTGAGCGGCGCCCTGTATTAAACGCCGTCGGCGAATCCCAACATCGCCCAAAGACCGGACAGGATAATTCACCATGCCCGGCAAATAAATATTTTGGAGCCCGGATAAGATTGTCTTAATTTAAATACCGGTCCCGATTGGGATTACGGCATGCTATGACGCCGCCGATCTCCTGCTAGCCCCCTAGCGTCTAAGACATTCAACCTACTGAGTCTGACACTCGCAAATTCTGGAAACTGGACATGAATTCTAACGCAATGACGATCAAAATATCCGATCTCGAATATGCCTGGCCCAATCAAAGCCCATTGCTACGTCTCAACGCTTTTTCAGTCGCGGCCGGCGAAAGTTTTTGTCTGCTGGGTCCGTCGGGGAGCGGAAAATCATCATTGCTCAGCCTGATTGCGGGGGTGCTGGCACCACAGAAGGGCCAATTAGAGGTTTGTGGTAAATCTCTTGAAACCCTGTCGGGCCGTGAGCGCGACCAGCTCCGCGCGGACCATATCGGCATCATTTTCCAGATGTTCAATCTGGTCCCGTATCTTTCCGTATTGCAGAATGTCTTGCTGCCATGCCGTTTTTCACAACGCCGTCGCAGCCGGTTTGAGCGTCCGCAAGATATGATTGAAGACGCCGAACGCCTATTGCGCCAGCTCGGACTTGAAGATCCCGCTCTATTATCCCGTCCGGTACGCGATCTGTCAGTCGGTCAGCAACAGCGGGTTGCGGCCGCCCGGGCAATGATCGGTGCCCCGGACCTGATCATTGCCGACGAACCGACCTCGGCCCTCGATCGTGATAATCGCAACCGGTTTGTCAGCCTTTTACAGGACGAAGCCAAAACATCCGGCGCGACCCTTCTCTTCGTCACGCATGATCAGGATCTTGCCGGCCTGTTTGATAGGTCCGTCACACTTGATGAAATTAATCACACCACCACCCAGTCAGGAGCCGCATGATGGAGACCTCAATTCTTGGTCTGGCTGCCGCCAGCCTCCGCAATCGCCTTGTCTCTGCCACCCTCACCATCCTTGCCATCGCCTTGTCGGTCACATTGTTTCTCGGGGTCGAGAAATCTAGAACTGCAATCCGGACCAGCTTTGACAATACGATTTCCGGGACCGAACTGATCGTTGGTGCACCGACCGGCGCGACAAATCTGTTACTGCACGCAGTGTTCCATATCGGCACACCGCAGGCCGAACTGTCATGGGCGCGCTATCAGGATATTGCAGCCCGGCCCGATATTGCCTGGGCCGCCCCCGTCATTCTAGGCGACAGCCATCGCGGCTTCGATGTTCTGGCCACCGACCAAACTTATTTTGACCATTATCAATTTGGCCGCGACCGGTCACTGGAATTCGCCTCCGGGGCAGCCGTATCAGATATTTTCGACGCCGTTCTCGGGGCTAAAGTTGCCGCCGAACTGGGATATGATATCGGAACCCCGCTAATTCTGTCGCACGGTCTCGAAAGCACCGGTCATACCGATCATGATGACCGCCCTTTTAAGGTCGTGGGCATACTCAAACCGACCGGAACCCCGGTCGATCGAACGGTTCATATTGGTCTTGAAGGGCTGACTGCGATGCATGTCGGCTGGGAGACGGGCAGTCGGCATCATCTGGCCCACAGTATTACCAATGAGATGATCCGGTCATTTGATCTGACACCGGACTCGGTGACCGCTATATTTATCGGTCTCAAGGATAAAACGACGATTCTGCAAACCCGTCGGGCGTTAAACACGCAACGCGCAGAACCAGTTACCGCGATTATTCCGGGACAGGCTCTGGCGCAGTTATGGGATCTGGTCGGGACGTTCGAACGGCTTCTGATCGGCGTTTCGATTTTCGTCATTGCGGTGGGAATGACATCCATTCTGACCAGCATGCTGAGTAGCCTGAACGAACGACGTCGTGAAATGTCGGTCCTGCGTGCCGTCGGTGCTGGTCCGAGGCATATTCTGATGCTGCTTGTTTCCGAGTGCGGTCTACTAGGCCTGATCGGCGCCAGCACCGGCGTTGCACTGACACAGATACTTATTCTAATCATTAATCCGGTCCTGATCGCAACGCTCGGCATGGAGCTGACGGGCACAGCGCCTGGCGTGACAGATTTTCTAACCATTGTATCTGTCTCGGTTTTGGCTTTAATCATTGGTCTCTGGCCAGCCTGGACCGCGACCCGAAACTCGATTGGTGATGGTCTGGCCGTAAAACTCTAATGAGGGACGGTGAAAACATATCACCAGCTAAACATGCGACCACGACCGAAACTCCTTGCGATGATGCTTGTCGCAATCAGCCAGCTGGCCGCATGCGGCGGTCCGGAAATCGAGCCGCCCGGCGCCATGGTTGCGGCTGATCCAGTATCCACCCAGACAGTCCGGCCATCAGAGCCCCGTCGCGCACAGCAGCCCGACGCGATTGCGCGCCCAGATGAGGAGCCCCAGCCGGAGACAGTCAACAATCGTTTCGCCGCCGCCGGTATCGAGGCACTCGACGTGTTGGATCGCGGCGTGCG
Source organism: Henriciella sp. (assembly GCA_965657655.1). Lineage (GTDB taxonomy): Bacteria > Pseudomonadota > Alphaproteobacteria > Caulobacterales > Hyphomonadaceae > Henriciella. The sequence continues at coordinate 14,945 of CBFHPC010000003.1, read as the reverse complement.
GGAAATTAGCTGGGAAGATTTGTGGCCGGCAGGCGAAGAGGAAAGACTGACCGCTCTGTATCAAGCCCAAATGGCGCAATTATATGCCGCGCCAGTCGCTGAAGGCAGTGCAGGTGACGTCGCCGTCCAGATCGGAACATTTAATACAGTCGAAGGCCTCGACCAGACGCTGATTCGAATCCCCGGCTATACCGTCCCCTTCGACTTTAGCCCCGATGCCGATATCACGGAATTTCTTCTTGTGCCCTATTTCGGCGCCTGTCTACACGCACCACCACCCCCCCCGAACCAGACAATTTTTGTCGAGACAGCAACGCCGATCAAACTCGCCGATTTAGCGCAGGCCGTCTGGATTGAAGGGACAATCTCAGCCCAGCGGCAAGATACAGCCCTTGCCGGCGCCGCCTACACAGTTCAGATGCATGACATTGAGGAGTTTCAATACTAGTTTTCGATGCGATCCCGCTCGCCGTGCGGCCGTTTCGGTCCACATCATCATGACAACAAGGAAAGTCCCAAATCATGCCCCTTAATATCTTGCAGATCGGCTTCATCATTGCGCTGGCCGCGCTGGTTATTGTTCTGGTTCTCGGTCTGGCAAATATTGTCCGAACCGATGACGGGCAGGCTAGTCGTTCGAACAAGCTGATGCGGCTACGAGTTATTGCCCAGGCCGTCGTGATCGGCGTTCTGGTTCTTATCGGCGTTGCCGTTGGCGCCATAGGAAGCTGAAACGTGGTCAAATTAGACAAGATTTATACGCGGGCTGGGGATCAGGGAAAAACACGGCTGTCGACCGGCGCACCAATCGAAAAATGGGATTTGCGGGTCACGGCTTATGGTACAGTAGACGAAGTGAATTCGGTTCTCGGACTGGCAGCCCTGCATGCCGAGAGAGATATGCTGGCGGCTATTCGACGGATCCAGAATGATCTATTCGATCTCGGGGCGGATCTGGCCACACCAGACCTCGGTCAGGTACTTGAATGGGAGCCTTTACGGATTGTCGACAAGCAAGTCGTCCGGCTCGAACAAGAAATCGACAAGATGAATGCCGAGCTTCCGCCGCTCGATAGTTTTGTCCTGCCGGGCGGCACCCCCCTTGCATCCTATTTTCATCTTGGCCGCACAACCTCGCGACGCGCGGAACGATTGATCGCAGAACTGGCAGCAAAACCGGACGAAATCGTCAGTCAAGCCGCCTTGTCATACGCCAATCGCCTATCCGACTGGCTGTTCGTCGCCAGCCGGTATGTCAATGATAAGGGCGACGGTGATATCAAATGGGTCCCGGGCGATAATCGCTAGCCGGACCTAACCTTGCTGAAAATAGGCGAATATCCGTTTAGCCATCGCCTCGGACACGCCCTCCACCGCCCGCAGATCGGCCAACTTGGCCCGCGAAACCCCACGGGCTGACCCAAAATACTGCAGCAGGGCTTTTTTCCGGGCCGGCCCAATTCCTTCAATATCGTCGAGCGGATTCTTCCGCAAATCCGCGGATCGTTTCGCCCGATGGGCGCCAATAGCCCAGCGGTGGGCTTCATCTCGCAGACGCTGCAAATAATACAGGACCGGCGCACTTTCGGGCAGCCGGAACGGGGCCTTTCCGGGCTGGAAAAACTGTTCGCGCCCGGCATTGCGTTCAACACCTTTCGCGATTGACACCAAAGGCACATCCGAGGTGGTCAGGCCAAGCTCGTCGAGAACATTGACAACAATATTCAATTGACCCAAGCCGCCATCAATCAAAACCAGGTCAGGAAAAACCATCGATTTTCCATCCTTTTGGTCTTTCAGCGCCCGCTTGAACCGACGACGCATCACTTCGGCCATCATCGCATAATCGTCTCCCGGGCTTATGTCGGGATCTTTGATATTGAACTTTCGATACTGGGATTTTTCAAACCCCTCAGGTCCGGCAACGACCATCCCGCCGACCATATTGGTGCCCTGTATATGCGAATTGTCATAGACTTCGATCCGGGACGGAGGCGCAGATAAATCGAACGTCTTGGCGACCTCGGTAAGCAACCGGGTCTGACTAACGCGTTCGGATAATTTCCGCGACAGTGCCTCTTGCGCACTGCGTTCGGCCTGATCGACAAGCGATTTCTTATCGCCCCGCTGCGGGCGCCGCAGCTCGACCTTGCTTCCAACCCGGAACGAGAAGGCCTCAGAAATCAAACCGTCCTGCTCAGGCAGCTGATTGGCCAGAATGGTCCGCGGCGGCGGTCGCTTATCATAAAACTGCACCAGAAATGCTGCCAGAATGGCTTCGACAGTCTCGTCTTTCTCGTGCCGCGGAAAATGAATGCTGGCGCCCCAATTCTGGCCGGCCCGGATAAAAAACACCTGCACCGCAGAAATGCCGCCCTCCATGCAAATGGCAAAAATGTCGGCCTCTTCAATGCCGACCGGATTAATATCCTGCTGGGCGCGCACTACCGCAAGCGCGCGAATACGGTCGCGCAGGGATGCTGCCCGCTCGAAATCCATCTCGGCTGCGGCCGTTTCCATCTGCGTGACCAAGGTCGCGTGCAAATCATTGGCCTTGCCACGTAAAAAATCAGCCGCCTGGTCAGCCAGCTCGCCATAGGTCTGTTGATCGATCAAACCGACACATGGCGCCGAACAGCGTTTGATCTGATGCAGCATACATGGCCGGTCGCGCGTCGCATAAACACTGTCCTCACAAGTCCGCAACAGAAACGCCTTCTGCAACGTATCAAGCGTCCGGGTGACTGCATTCGCACTGGCAAACGGCCCGAAATAGTCGCCCGCCACCCGTTTAGAGCCTCGATATTTGAGAATTTGTGGCGCCTTATGGTCGCGCCGGATTAGAATATAGGGGAATGATTTATCGTCCCGCAACAGAATGTTAAAGCGAGGCTTCAGTGCTTTAATCAAACTTGCTTCTAATAATAGCGCTTCGGTCTCGGTTTCCGTGACGACGAATTCCATGTGTGCGGTCGAGGCAATCATTGCCGCAATCCGCTGGGTATGGCCGCCAAGGCGCGCATAGTTCGCAACCCGCGCCTTCAGGCTTTTCGCCTTGCCGACATATAGCACATCCTCGTTCGCGCCGAACATGCGGTAGACGCCGGGCTTTGCCGGCAGCCTCGACAAATTGTCCTTAATGACATCGATCCCGCGCAGCGGCTCGGCAGGTGAAGAGTTGGCGTCGGTCATACATGCCTATCTAGGCCGCCTTGCAAGAATTGCCTAGAAGCCGAGACCGAAAGTCATGGCCAGTTACCGTCGGGCCTGACCCGCCAGAGCCGCAGCTGGCGCCAAGATCGGATTGCCAGACTCCTAATCGCCCCGATCATCCCAAAATACAAATCATTGCAGGGACATAATATTGCGTCCGACGCGATGTCGCAGTAAGGCAGCGGAAGTTATTTTTGGAGATAGCCATGAGCCAAGCCATTATCTTTAGTGACGCCCTCAACCGGGTTGAACCGTCTGCCACAATTGCGGTGACGACAAAGGCCGCAGAATTACGCAGTGCCGGCGAAGATGTCATCGGGCTTGGTGCGGGCGAACCGGACTTTGACACGCCCGAACATGTCAAAGCGGCCGCCATACAGGCCATACAGGCTGGTCATACCAAATACACGCCAGCCGATGGTCTGCCCGAGCTAAAAAAAGCCATTTGCGACAAATTCAAACGCGACAATGAGCTCGACTACACACCAGATCAGATTCATGTCGCGCCAGGTGGCAAGCCGGTCATTTATAACGCCATGATCGCAACGCTGAATCCGGGTGATGAGGTGATAGTACCAGCACCTTACTGGGTGAGTTACCCTGAAATGGTCAAACTTTGCGGCGGCACGCCTGTTATCGTCAAATGCGGACAGAATGCGGCCTATAAATTGAGCCCGGAAGCGCTCGAACAGGCGATCACACCAAACACAAAATGGCTGATTTTAAACTCACCGTCAAACCCGACCGGAGCCGCTTATACCAGAGCCGAACTGGCCGCACTCGGTGACGTCCTGTTGCGGCATCCCCAGGTCATGATTCTGACCGACGATATGTATGAACATCTCGTCTACGATGATTTCGAATATTCAACGATCGCTCAGGTCGCGCCAAAGCTGTATGACAGGACCCTGACCATGAACGGCGTTTCGAAAGCCTATGCCATGACCGGCTGGCGCATCGGCTACGCTGCCGGACCAGCCGAACTGATCAAGCAGATGCGCAAGGTGATCAGCCAGACGACATCCAATCCCTGTTCGATTTCGCAATATGCGGCTATCGCGGCCCTGCAAGGGGATCACACGTTTTTGAAAGAACGTAATGCGGTGTTTCGCGAGCGCCGCGACCTTGTCGTTGCCGAGCTGAACAAGGCGGAAGGCTTGAGCTGTGAAACACCTGAAGGTGCATTCTATGTCTATCCCTCATGTGCCGGTGCCTTGGGTAAAACCACCCTGTCGGGAAAACGTCTTGAAACAGACAGTGACTTCGCATCAGAGCTTCTGGTCCAGGAAAAAGTCGCGGTTGTGATGGGAACTGCCTTCGGCATGTCACCAGCATTTCGTATTTCGTATGCGACTTCAACCGACGCCCTTAAAACCGCCATGGCACGGATCCAGGCTTTCTGCGCGAGCCTGAAATAGATCTCTCTATCCGATCTGGTTCCGAGGTCCCGGAAACACCGGATCCCATCAAGGTCAAATCGCATCGCGCCGTGGCCTAGCGGCGGCCAAACAGGCGTTCAATATCAGCCAGTTTCAGTTCGACATAGGTTGGGCGGCCATGGTTGCATTGACCGGAATGCGGCGTTGCCTCCATTTGCCGGAGCAATGCGTTCATCTCGTCCGCATTCAAACGCCGGCCGGCCCGCACCGACCCCCGGCATGCCATATTGCCCATAATCTCCTCGAACCGTTCCTTAAGCGCCAGCCCGGCTTCATATTCGGCAAAATCATCGGCAAGATCACGGATCAGACCACCCACATCCATTTCGCCAAACAGGGCCGGCGTGGCGCGAACGCAAACTGCATCAGTCCCGAAAGGTTCGATTTCCAGCCCCATTTCCAGCAATTCTCCGGCCCGGGCCAGAATGCGATTGGCTTCATCTTCACTCAGTTCGACAATATCCGGTATCAGTAAAGCCTGCCGCCGGACGCCCGATTGTCCGGCCTGCTGCTTCATGTTTTCATAAACCAGTCTTTCATGCGCGGCATGCTGGTCGACAATAACAATGCCATCAGAGGTCTGGGCAACAATATAGGTTTCATGCAGCTGGGCCCGCGCGACCCCCAATGGAAATTCTGCCGGCGTCGGGCCCGGCGATCCGTCAACATCTTCGACCCGCGCACTCGGCGCCGCATCTGATCGCCAAGCCCCGGACACCGCCGGATAAGCGTGAGGCGCTGCAAATGTCGCCGAAGGCTGGCTCGCCCCTTGGGTCGCCCACAGACTTGAACGGTCGTAAACGGAGGCTTGCTGAGGGTGTGTCTGCACACTGCCAAGCGCCTGCTGGGACACGGTCGTGCTGGCTCTGTGTCCCGCCGCGGCCAGACTGTGTCTGAGGGCCCCGATCAACAGGCCACGCACATTGCCGCCATCCCTGAAACGAACTTCGGTCTTGGCCGGATGCACATTCACATCGACAAATTCCGGATCGAGATCGACGAACAGCGCCGCCATTGGATGGCGGTCACGGGCCAGAAAATCCTGATAGGCGGCCCGGATAACACCGTTTAGCATCCGGTCCTTGACCGGTCGGCCATTGACGAACAAATACTGCAATTGGGCATTGCCGCGATTCAGCGTTGGCAGTCCTGCAAACCCCGACAGGGATACACCATCCCGCTCGCCATCTATGGCAATCGCATTCTCGCTAAACTGTCGTCCCATAATCGCGGCAAGGCGTTTCAACTGATGCTCGGCATCATGGCCGAGTGCCGGCAATTTCAGCAATGAGCGGTCATTACTTTCAAGGAAGAAACCGACATCCGGCCGGGCCATCGCCAGGCGCTTCATCACATCACTGACAGCCATGGTTTCAGCCCGTTCGGACTTCATGAATTTCAGCCTCGCCGGTGTTGCATAGAACAGGTCGCGGACATCGATACGGGTCCCGCAAACGCCGCGCCCGGTAAAGGCGGCCGGGCGGGGGCCGGATATCTCGCCAGCTGAAATAGAGACCTCGGCGGCCGGGAGATCGTCGGTCTTGGAGGAAATCACCATCCGGCTGACACTGGCAATTGATGGCAGGGCCTCGCCGCGAAAGCCCATTGTATGAATGTTCAGAAGGTCAAATCGACCATCGGGATCGGCGGCAAGCTTCGATGTTGCATGCCGCTGTAAGGCAAGCGTCATCTCGTCTGGCCGTAAGCCACACCCATCATCTTCGACCGTTATGCGGGATAATCCGCCTGCTTCGATCCGGACGCGGATCTCTTGCGCCCCGGCATCCAGTGAGTTCTCAACCAGTTCTTTCACTGCGGCGGCCGGACGCTCCACGACTTCGCCAGCCGCGATACGATTGACGGCGTCGGCCGGCAATTGTCGGATAATCGGGCGTTGCTTAAGGTCGGCGCTGTCGGACATGATACGATGATAAACACTTCAATCGATTCGTGGTAGTGGCCTGGCCGATAAGTTGAGCTCTACTGCAAACTGCTAATCTCGCCAGATCAGCAATTTATAAGAGGATATCACATGACATCACGCCACCTCATTGATCCTCAATTACGTCCCCTATTAGAGATATGGCCGACCGTAAAAGTGAATGCCGAAACGCTTCCGGCAATACGTCAGATGCGTGAGCAAGCCGCTAGGAATTTGCCGGCACCACCGGACACTGTCGGGATAGAAGATCATTTTGCCCCCAGCCAGAACGGCGCGGCCACTGTCAGGGTACGGATCACGCAACTGAAAGACCGACGTAATACGGCGCCGGTAATTTTGCACTTGCATGGCGGCGGCTACGTTCTTGGCAGCCCGGAAATGACACAGCCACAATCGGTGAACTGGGCGGAGCAGCTAAATGTCGTTGTGGCCTCGGTCGATTACCGGCTAGCTCCAGAAACAACGGCCCCGGGGAATGTCGAAGACGCTTATGACGCGCTGCGCTGGCTGCATGCGCAAGCCAAAACGCTCAATATTGATACCTCCCGTATTGCCGTTGCCGGGGAAAGTGCGGGGGGCGGACTAGCAGCAGCGCTTGCTCTTCTGGTCAGGGACCGGCGCGAGTTCCACATCTGCCATCAGCAGCTTATCTTTCCGATGCTTGACGACCGCACATCAACACGCACCGATATGCCCGACCATTATGGTGAATTCATCTGGACCCCGGCCTCCAATTATTTTGGATGGAGCGCATTGCTCGGTCATCCTCCGGGTATTGTGAACGTCTCCCCCTATGCCGCGCCAGCCCGCGCAAATGACCTGTCAAACCTGCCGCAGGCATTCATTGCAACAGGCGCTCTGGATCTGTTCGCCGAAGAAAATCTAGACTATGCCAATCGCCTTATGCGCGCGGGAAATCAAATCGAATTTCACCTTTACCCCGGCGCGCCGCACGCCTTCATGGCGTGGGCAGATGCCGACATTAGCCGCCAGTATCAGCGCGATGCTCTGGCAGCTTTGAAACGGGGTCTGGCGATCACAGATGCAGGGTCTAAAAATTGACCCGGCTTGATGACGCACCATCGATAATCAGATTAACGCCATTGGTGTAGGCCGATAAGGGACTGGCCAGAAAGACCGCTGCCGTCGCAATCTCCTGTGGTGTTGCGCACCGCCCGGTCGGGTTCCGGGACAGAGCCTGTTTGTAGAAATCCGGCATATTGTTTTCGACCATGTGCCAGATCCCGCCTTCAAAATAAACCATGCCCGGCGAGACCGTATTCACACGAATACCGCGGCTGGCATGCTGTCTGGCAAGTCCTTTTGCCATATGAATGAGACTGGCCTTAACCGGCCCGTACGAGCTCGCACGATCGGCATAGGCCGCTGATATTGACGTAATAATAATAAAAGCAGCATCTCCTGAGGCCTCGGCCGCCGCGGCGAGTAAAGGCTCGGATGCGTCCCAGGCATTAACAGCGGCCAGCACATCGAGTTCGAAATTCTGCTTCCACGACTCAGGATCATGTCCCTGCGCCATTGCGCCGGCATTCGAAACGACAATGTCGACGCCGCCGAATTCGGCCCCCGCCTCGCCAATCCAGGTCTTCAGCCGATCACCATCTGTCACATCGACAACGCCACCATAGGCTTGCACCCCGAAGCCTTTGAGGTGGGCGACGGTCTCGTCAACCTGTTCGGCCTGACGCGCACAAATCGCCACGCTGACGCCTTCTGCGGCCAGCGTCTCCGCAATCGAACGTCCGATCCCGCGAGTGCCCCCCAGAACAATCGCCTTTTTTCCCTGAAGCTTCATATCCATCGCCCGTAAACTCCCTCATTTTGTCGTGTCTGAACCATGCCCTGCATCCATATCCAAGACCGTATCGGCTTGCTGGCAGAATGCCGGATAGATTAATTTAAACCGACAACCATCAAAGCATCTTTCTGGGATTGTGCCAGACGTTCCTCAGAGAAACCTTCAAGACTTTCTTCGAAAAGCGCGTGGAAATTCAGTTCAGCACCGAGCCGGAGATAAGCCGCACCCAGGCCGATAGCCGCCCGGTCCATAAAGACAAACTCCCGCGGAATCGTAACCGGGCCCTTCTGCTTGAGCAGGCGACGTACTTCAAAGGCTTCCTTACGGCCATAATCAGCCGCGCTAATCCCGTCGGCTACAGTTCTTACCCGGTCTTCCAGCAGCGGCCCGTAAATGAAGCGGGCCCAGATGTTCAGGATTTCGACAAGCTCCCGGTTTAAGCCCTTGAACCCCCATTTTTTATAGGCCTCATAAGAGGCATCAAAATCATCGTGCAACATGGCCCGGTAGAGATCGACAACCCCGGCAACAAAAGCTGGCGGGAACACGCGAATGCATCCGAAATCAAGCAAGTTCAGGCCGGCACCACCATTGGTAAGCTGATAATTCCCCAAATGGGGATCGCCATGAATGACAGCATAGCGGTTCATCGGCAGCCACCAGGTCCAGAAGAGATTCTGCGCGATCGTGTTGCGAATATCTTGCGACGCCGTTTCAAAGTCCGACAATGACTGCCCATCCTGCCAGCTCATTGTAAGCAACCGGTCAGTGCACAAATCTGCTTCGGGTTTGGGCACCGAAACGAAGTCATACGGCGCAAGAATATGGGCATAAAGCGCCATATGTTTCGCCTCGCGGGCATAGTCTAACTCTTCCCTTAGACGTTCGGTTATCTCGTCAATCATCTCGCTTGGGTCGACCGATCCGTCGATCCGGCGAAACAAGCCTAACAGGACACGCAACTGACTGACATCACTCTCAACCGCACTGGCCATGTCTGGATATTGCAGTTTACAGGCCACCTGACGCCCGTCATGCAGCGTCGCCTTATGGACTTGTCCGAGAGAGGCGGCATGCGAAGCCTCTTTTTCGAAGCATGCAAACCGGTCAAGCCAGTCAGTTCCCAGTTCGGCGCGCATCCGGCGACGCACAAATGGCCAGCCCATGGACGGAGCATGCGATTGCAGCTGCGATAAGTGCTCGGCATATTCCTTTGGCAGGAAATCCGGAATGGTTGAGACCAATTGTGCGATTTTCATCAACGGTCCCTTGGACTTGCCAAGCGCCGCCGTTAAGGCCTGCGCAATCCGTTCGTCCCCGGCCTCACCCCCCCACAAGGAATTCGCCGCAAAACTCAAGCCTGCGCCCGATAAATTGGCACCCACCTTGGCGGTCCGGCCAAGCCGGGCTGCAAACCGATTACGTTCGGGATCATCCGCCATTATTGTCTCCGACCTGCCTTGGCTTCACCCGTGATATAGGGTGTCCGGCCTGAAAAGCGACATTCGCGCGACCTTTTGCGACAGCAAATCGCGACACCGGATCATTGCACAATTGCAGTTAATCCAGCCAGCGGCGATTAGGCCTGACCCAAACCCCTGCACAATCATAATTAGGTCAACTATACTGGTAGCATGTCAGACCCGAATCAAACCCGCCGCATCAGCGAAATGGCCGCGCCACGGCCGCCAGTGGCTGCCGGTCAGCCAGCCGTTTCGATGGCCGGCCTAAACCCCGAACAGTGCGAGGCAATCGAAACGACGGAAGGACCACTTCTGGTTCTTGCCGGCGCCGGCACAGGAAAGACACGGGTACTGACCACCCGGCTTGCCAATATTATTGCATCCGGCCGGGCCTATCCAGGACAGACCCTCACCGTCACATTCACCAATAAGGCGGCCCGCGAAATGCGCGAACGGGCCCTCGAGCTGATCGGTGCCGAAGGCGAGGGACTGCGCTGGCTGGGCACATTCCACTCTATTTCAGCGCAGATATTGCGTCGCCATGCCGAGCTGGCAGGGCTGAAACCATCATTCACAATCCTCGATACAGATGATCAGATCAGGCTCTGCAAACAAATTATTGAAGCCGAGAATATCGACCCCAAACGCTGGACCCCCCGTCATCTTGCCGCGCTGATCGATGGCTGGAAAAACCGGGCCCTGAGCCCTGACAAAGTGCCGGTTGAAGACGCCCATAATTTTGCTGATGGCAAGGCGATCAGCTGTTACACCCTCTATCAGGCGCGACTGAAAGTCTTAAATGCCTGCGATTTTGGTGATCTCCTGCTTCATACAATCACCATCTTCCAGACCCATGCCGATGTTCTGGCCGACTTTCACCGCAAGTTCCGATACATCCTTGTTGACGAGTATCAGGACACCAATGTCGCCCAGTATCTGTGGCTACGATTGCTGGCTAAGGGAACCGGAAATATTTGTTGTGTCGGGGACGATGATCAATCCATCTATGGCTGGCGGGGCGCGGAAGTTGACAATATTCTACGCTTCGAAAGCGATTTTCCTGGTGCAAAAGTCATCCGCCTGGAGCGGAATTACCGGTCGACAGAACCAATTCTCGCCGCCGCCTCATCAATTATTTCCTTCAATAAAAGCCGCCTGGGTAAAACCCTGTTCGTCGGCGGGGACTGGGCCGGCGATCCGGATGCCGAGAAGGTGAAGGTACGGGGGCTTTGGGACGGCGACGCCGAAGCCCGCATGGTATGCGACGACATTGAGGCATGGGCGGCAAAGGGGCGTTCCTATGCCGAATGCGCGATACTTGTCAGAGCCTCATGGCAAATGCGCCAGTTCGAAGAACGGCTGATCATGCTCGGCATCCCCTATCAGGTGATTGGCGGGCCGCGCTTTTTCGAACGCGCCGAAATTCGCGATGCTATGGCCTATTTGCGCCTCATCCGTTCAACCGATGATGATCTCGCCTTTGAACGGGTCGTCAACCAGCCCAAGCGGGGCGTCGGTGCCACAACGTTACAGAAGCTGCAGCAATATGCGCGTGATGATGGCCGGTCGCTATTCACTTTGGTCCCGATGATCTTGCAAACAGACGAAGTCAAAGGACCGGCCAAACGCGGCCTGACGCGTTTCATCGACCAAATCAATCACTGGCGTAGCCAGTATGCCAATGGCCTCGGGCATGTGGAACTGGTCCAGACCATTCTTGATGAATCCGGCTATACCGATCTTTTACAAAAAGACCGCAGTCCGCAAGCTCAGACCCGGCTCGACAATCTCAAGGAACTGGTCAATGCGATCGACGAATTCGACAGTCTTGAAGGCTTCTTAAGTCATGTCGAACTGGTCATGGACGTCTCGACCCAGTCTGTCGGTGAAGAAGTCCAAATCCTGACCCTGCATGGTGCCAAGGGCCTCGAATGGCCGCTGGTCTACCTGCCGGGCTGGGAAGAAGAGGTCTTCCCGTCCCGCCGGTCGGTCGATGAAAGTGGTCAAAAAGGCCTCGAAGAGGAAAGACGACTGGCCTATGTCGGCCTGACCCGGGCCCGCAAGGCGGCCCGTATCTCCTTCGTCGCCAACCGTCAGATTTTCGGCCGATGGCAATCGGTTTTACCAAGCCGTTTCATCGATGAGCTGCCACCCGAGCATGTCGATGCCCAGTCGGAAACCGGCTATAATTCCGTTATCGATCAAGATGACAGTTTTCATGGTGATATTGAGGACCTTGGTGCCCGCTCGAATTATGCCTCGCCGGGTTGGCGACGGCTAAAAGAGAATGCGAGCCAACCGGCCTCAAATCCTATTCTGGAAGGCAAGGCCGTGCTTCTAGCAGCGGAAACGGGTCATTCCGGCTTCAAGCTGGGCCAGCGGGTTTTCCATCAGAAGTTTGGATATGGCAGAGTGGTTGATGCGAATGGCACCAAACTGTCAGTTGCATTTGAAAAAGCTGGCACAAAGAAGGTCATCTCGACCTTCATCAAGCCGGTCTAGCCCTTAGGGATTGGCCGGCTCGTCACCATTGATGCCATCCCAGAATTTTTTAACGCGCCCCATAAAGCCGGCGCTTTCAGGATTGCAATCAGCCGCCGAACACTCGCCGAACTCCTGCAGCAACTGCTTTTGATGGGATGATAGATTACGGGGGGTTTCGACAAAGATTTCGATATACAAATCACCACTTTGGGGTGCACCGCGCAGCGATGGCATCCCTTTGCCACGCAATCGCAATTTCCGGCCGGTCTGCGCTCCCTCGGGGATCGAAACACGGGCCCGACTGCCATTTATCGTCGGAACCTCGACATCACCCCCAAGCGCCGCGGTCACCATCGAGACCGGTGTCCGGCAATACAGATTGGGGCCGTCACGCTCGAACAAATCATGCTCAAGAACTTCAACGAAAATATATAAATCGCCACGCGGACCACCGCGTGTGCCGGCCTCGCCCTCGCCAGACAACCGAATACGCATTCCCGACTCAACGCCAGCGGGTATTTTCACCGACAAGGTGCGGTCCTGTTGAACCTGTCCAGCCCCGCGACAGACTTTACACGGCTTGGCAATCACATAGCCGCGACCGGAACACCGCCCGCACGTCCGCTCCATTGTGAAAAATCCCTGCTGCGCACGCACCCGCCCTGACCCCTGACAGGTCGGACAGGTTTCGGGGGTCGTACCGGCTTCCGCACCGGACCCGTCACACGCTTCGCAGTCAACCACGGTCGGCACATTGATTTTGGCTTCTTTGCCGGTAAAGGCTTCCTCGAGCGACACATCCATATCGTAGCGCAAATCAGCGCCGCGCTGTGCGCCGTTCGACTGGCGGCCGCCAAACGGGCTCGACCCGCCAAAGACCTGGCTGAAAATATCCTGAAAAATATCACCGGGATCGCCGTTAAACGGGCTACCACCCCCGCCGCCACCGCCGCCCTCGAACGCAGCATGACCAAACCGGTCATATGCCGCTTTCTTTTCCGGGTCAGACAGAACGGCGTAGGCTTCACCGACTTCCTTGAACTTGGCTTCAGCGTCGGCATTCCCCGCATTCTGGTCGGGGTGATACTTCATAGCCAGTTTCCGATAGGCGCTTTTCAGGGCCTTGCCATCGCAATCCTTGGCAACTCCAAGAACATCGTAATAGTCGCGTTTACTCATACTTTACCTTGCCGGTGAATTGTTCGGACTTCGATAGCAGGTGGGGAGTTCTAGTCAGCGTTGCAAGGGCCAACCACCGACTAGACTGCCTTTTTCCCGTCTGCATCACTGAACACGCGCGATGCAATTTCCTTCGGAACAACCATCAATGTCTGGGCCAAAGTCTCCTGCCAGCTGTCCAGCAGAGCCTCGGCGCGGGTGCTCGCGGTTCTGGCCTGATGCTCGATAAGCAATTCACGGAACACCTCGGCATGGCGTACATCGAGATCAATCAGGCGGTACCAGTCGATCGCATCCGGATTGGCAACACCATCGAACCGTTGCTCGGGATCCCAGATATAGGTTGTTCCCCCGGTCATGCCGGCGCCAAAATTATCCCCGATCGGACCAAGTATGGCGATGTTGCCGCCTGTCATATACTCACAGCCATTCGCACCGCAGCCTTCAATCACTGCATCCGCGCCGGAATTACGAACCCCGAAGCGAACCCCGGCCCGGCCGGCGGCAAACAGTTTGCCGGAGGTTGCACCATAAAGACACGTGTTTCCGATAATCGTATTATCACCGGCATTATAGGAGGCATGACTCGGCGGCTTCAACTGGATGGTCGCACCCGACAGCCCCTTGCCGACATAATCATTGGCATCGCCAACCACATCCAGCAAAAGACCCTGCACACTAAAGGCGCCGAGTGATTGTCCCGCACTACCGTTCAGGCGAACGTGCAGGCGGCCTTCCGGCAGCTCCGACTGACCGAATTTGCGAACGATCCGAGAGCTTGATCGCGCACCGATCGAACGCAGCACATTATGCACTTCATATTGCAGCTGCATCTTTTCACCGCGCTCGAAGAACGGCTCTCCATCCCGTAATATCTGGGCATCGAGCGTGTCAGGAACTTCCTCGCGATGGGTCGGTCGGTATACGGTCATCTTCTCGGTATCGACCTGTACAAGCAACGGGTTGAGATCGAGATCATCAAGATGCGACGCGCCACGCGATACCTGTGCGAGGAGATCTGTCCGACCGATAGCTTCATCCAGAGATGTCAGTCCGATGCTCGCCAGAACCCGGCGGATGTCCTCGGCAATAAAGCTCATCAGATTGACAACCTTATCGGCGTTTCCGGTGAATTTATGGCGCAGGGATTCATCCTGGGTACAAACCCCGACAGGGCAGGTATTCGAATGACACTGACGGACCATAATACAGCCCATCGCGATCAATGACGCCGTACCGATTCCGTATTCTTCGGCCCCCAGCATCGCCGCGATCACAATGTCCCGCCCCGTTCGCAGGCCGCCATCGGTTCGCAATGTTACTTTGTCCCGCAGATTGTTCAAACTCAGAACCTGGTGGGCCTCGGCCAATCCGATTTCCCATGGAAGACCGGCATATTTGATACT
>CBFHPC010000002.1:0-42624 GCA_965657655.1 Henriciella sp. | reverse complement strand
GCGGTGACCCGATGTTCTCCGCGAGCCAGAGAATATGGGGTTACGAAACGCCCGATGGCAGTTTCGCACAATTCTGTCGGGTTCAGGCCCGCCAATGCATGCCGCGGCCAAAACATCTGACCTGGGAGGAAAGCGCCTGCTACACGCTGACTTTGGCGACCGCCTACAGAATGTTGTTCGGACACCGGCCGCATATTATCAAACCCGGAAACAATGTTCTGGTCTGGGGCGCCTCGGGCGGTCTGGGAAGTTTTGGCGTCCAGTTATGCGCGGTTACTGGCGCGCATGCGATTGGTGTCGTTTCGGATGAAGACAAGTTCGACTTCGTTCGCTCAATGGGCGCGAAAGGGGTTCTCAACCGGAATGATTTTAAATGTTGGGGGCAATTGCCCACCGTCAACGGCCCCGAATTCGCGGACTATATGCGCGAGAGCCGCAAATTCGGCAAGGCGATCTGGGACATCACTGACAAGAACGATGTTGATATTGTGTTCGAGCACCCGGGAGAAAGTACATTTCCGGTCTCGGTCTTCGTCGTTAAACGCGGCGGCATGGTGGTGATATGTGCCGGCACGACGGGCTTCAATCTGACCATGGATGCACGATTTTTATGGATGCGTCAGAAACGCGTTCAGGGCTCGCATTTTGCCAATCTCAAACAGGCTTCTGCGGCCAACCAGCTCGTCATCGATCGCCGCATAGATCCCTGTATGTCGGAAGTATTCGGCTGGGCCGATATTCCAGCTGCGCATGAAAAGATGCTTAACAACCAGCATGCGCCGGGAAATATGGCGGTGCTGGTGTCGAGCCCGAAGCCGGGTCTCAGAACCGTTGAAGATGTCTTGGAAAATATGCCGGGCTAAGAGGCAGGCGAATCGATCGGGGGCATGACAGCATCGAGCTGTGCATCGCTTAGCGCGTTCGCCATCAGCATCTCGGCCTCGTGGCGAATACGTGCGCCGAGAACCGGTCGCCAGCACCGACCCGGTGGATTTGTCTGGCGGACCAATATATCGGCCCTGACAGGCAGATGCTCCTGCGATGACGGTTCGAACCGGCCATCCCATAGCCCATTCTGCATCTCATCTGTTATCATTCCCGGGTCACGTCCAATACGATAACCAGCCTGGTCGCGTTGCAGCCAGGCGCCTGACAAGGTCTGGCGCTTGCCCGGCGCATCAAGCTCTGCCAGCGCGGCGATCAGCTTATGGCGCCTCGGCATTCGGTCAGATCCGCTCGCAGCACGTACGAAAAGCGACAGAATATCGATGAGTAGATCACCGTCCAGACCCGCAGCCCGAAGCAAAATCAAGCCGTCGGGATCGACCCGGAAACGCCCGGGTTCAAACATATGCTTGGCCATTACGGCATCGTCTGCTTGCCGGCTTAACAGGGCGCGACGCGCCATCTCCGCAAGCGTTATATCCCAACTTCGGTGTCGGTTTAGGAAATTTCGAACCCGGACCCGCTCATATCGTTGGTCAAGATTTGACGGCTCGTCGACCCAGTTGCAGGCATTCGCCACCAACCAGCGGCGCAGCGCGGCCCGGCGCTGAAACAGAAAAGGCCGGACCAGCATCAGACCGCGGCCCTCGGGCCATACTGGTGAAGCCGAAATAAAGCTCGGCCCGGCAAGTCGCTGCGAGCGGACCCCGCGCCGTCGTCGCATGATCATGGTTTCAAGAACATCGTCCAATGTATGGCCAAAAAACAGCGTCTGCGCGCCGGCCTGATGCGCGGCCTTGGCGAGCAAGCGTTGTCGGGCATCGCGCGCGGCCGCCTGGCCCGAAGACGGATGGTTCCATTTCACAAGTTCGAATGTCGCGCCATGTATCGCGGCAAGCCGTGACACGAATTCTGCTTCGTCGGCCGCTTCCGGCCTCAAGCCGTGATCAATTGTCAAAACATGCAAAGACAGGTGATGCGTGGCAGCCCAGTCCGCCATCCAGCGCAACAAGGCGACCGAGTCGCCGCCGCCAGACACCGCCACGGCAAGCGGTTTGTGGCGATCAAGCCGGCCACGTCGGAGCAGGTCCGTTAGAAATCCGCCAAGGGGGCCGCTGTCTGAATTATTCGTCACACCCTGATTTAACTCGCTCACCTGATGCCAGCAGATTCGTCACCCCGGAGGCATCAGGATATCGTTGGGGCAGAATATCGAGCGCCCCGCAGGCACGCTCGGTGTCACCACTCAAGCGCATTGCCCGGGCCAGTTTCACCAAAGCCTCAGGGGCCCGCGGATTGTCCGGATAGGCGCGTATCATCCCGGTATAGGCCTGACCCGCCAAACCAAATGCATCCTGTTGATAAAGCGCTTCGCCGAGCCAGTACTGGGCCTCGCCGGCCTGGGGGTCATCTGGAAAACGTTCGATAAAGGCCTCAAACGCCGCCTCGGCGCCAACATAGTCAAACCGCAGCAATCTTGATTTGCCTTCCGCGAACAGAGAGGTCGCCCCTTCCGGCAGTGCAGCAGGGGCGGCCGGTTCGGTCGCTTGAGATGCAATCGTCTGACCGGTTCCCGTCATCATCGCAGTGTTATCGCTAGCGACCGGGGTCTCTTCGATCGGTGCGACCAGTGCCACCGTGCCTGTTGGTGCGGGCGCCACCATGACATCGGTATTGAGAACAGTCTCTTCGTCTATCCGCAGCGTCAGCGCCGCCAGACTCTGCTCAAGTTCCTCGATTCTCTGTCCCTGACTCGACACAGTACTATTCAGTCGCCGGATCAGCCGATCAATTTCGGCATCATCGACCTGCATCTGATTGACCTGCTGACGAGACTGCCCCAGCAGAAACTGAAGCGTCTCGATCCGTCCATCCAGTTCGGCATTGTTTGCGTTCAATTGCAGCATACGCGCCCCGAGCTCCGCGTTCGAGCGACGCAATTCATCGAGCTGGGAAAACACGTCCTGTGGCGCCTGGTCCTGTGGCGCGGCGACCTGCTCCTGCGCAGATACAAGCGAAATCGGGACCAGCACCCCAAACAGGGCGACTGTCAAAATGATGGCGGGTCTATAAATCAGCTTCATACTCTACTCCGACGGATAAGGCCAAAGTCTGGATATAAAACGGCCGGGGCCAAATTAAGGCGCCCGGCCGATATTATTATTTAAACCTGACGGCTTATGATGCAGCGCCAGAAACAATCTGCGTGAAACCATTCCGGTTCAACGCCCAGGCCGCCTCATTTGACTCCCCAGCGATTGGACGTTCCTTACCATAAGAAACTGTCTCGATACGCGAAGGCTGGACGCCAAGGGCAACCAGATAATCCTTGATCACGCTCGACCGGCGCTCACCAAGGGCGAGGTTATATTCGCGTGTTCCGCGCTCGTCGCAATTGCCTGCAACCAGAATTTTCACGCCTTCATAAGACGTCAGCCACGCCGCCTGCTCTCTCAAGACGCCGCGTGCCTCTTCCGACAAAACGTGCTGGTCAAGATCGAAATAAACCCGATCACCAACATTTGCGAGGAAGTCATCAACGGATCCCGGAACTGGGCCGGTCGGGACAACCACAACCGGCTCCTCGACAACAACCGGTTCTTCAATCACGACAGGCTCTTCAACCACAACCGGCTCCTCAACAATGACCGGCTCTGGTGGTGGTGTTGTCGCGCACGCCACAACACCCAGAATGAGGGCGAGGGCCGCAGACGTCTTAAATGTGCAACGCATACTCGGGCTCCTTAAATAATATCAAACGATGCGCCACACATCGCGTGATTGTCAACGATTTTCCGATCCGGCTAGACCGGAGCCTTTCAACCATAAAATATATTTTTATATTTGGTAGGACTTATTGCAGCAGGGGCGACCATGCCGGGTCAGATGCATCAGTTTGGGTCGAAATACGCCGCAAATTGCGTCCTGTTAGGTCAACTGACCATAAAGACGGCGACGCGCCGGGCGCAACCTCACGGAAAAACGTGATAACACGCCCGTTCGGCGACCAATCCGGTCCCTCGTCGAGATAGGATTCTGTCAGGACGCGTTCGCCTGAACCATCCGACCCGATTACGCCAATGAAAAAGCGCCCCTGGCTTTGCTTGGTAAATGCGATCAAGTCACCACGCGGGCTCCAGACAGGTGTCGAATAACGGCCGGCCCCAAACGAAATCCGGCAAGCAATAGCGCTGCCACCAGACGGGCATGTCCGCAATGATCTGTCTGTATTCATGATGTATAATTGCGGGCTGCCACCACGATCGGAATTAAAAACGATCTGTTTTCCGTCCGGTGACATGGATGGTGAGGTATCAATAGAAGGATGGAACGTTAACTGTTCCGACGCGCGGGTCTGCAGGTCCATGATATAGATGTCGGAATTCCCGCTAATGGCCTGTGTCAGCAACACCGACCCGCCATCGCGGGAAAATCGTGGTGCGAAAGTCATATTCGCAAAATCCCCCAGCACTTCCTGACGGCCACGCTGCAGGTCGTAAAGATAGACACGCGGCGTTCCGCCCTCATAGGACATATAGGTAATCTGCTGAGCTTCCGGCGAGAATCTTGGCGTCAGAACGGTAAAGCGACCGCTGGTTAGATACTGGATATTTGCCCCGTCGGAATCCATGATTGCAAGCCGCTTCACACGGTTCAGCTTGGTTCCGGTTTCGGCAATATAGACGATACGGGTGTCGAAATAGCCGCCTTCGCCGGTCAGGCGCGAATAGATGGCGTCAGAAATTTTATGCGCGATGCGTCTGAGATCTTCTGGCCGGGTCAAGAACCGGCGTCCCGACACCAAGCGACCGGCTTCATCTTCAAACCGCATCAGCTGTTCGCCATAAATATCCCACATCCGCAGCGACCCACGCAGCAACACAACACCATCGCGCTCGACCTGCTCGACAGAGCCGACAACCAGTGCATCTGATTTGATAATTTTCCAGTCGGCGAAACGCGGTGCTACTTCAATGTTCAGATCGGTCTGAATGAACGCGCTTTTCGGCGTCACCAGGAATAGACCGGTTGACTCCAGATCGGCGCGAACAATTGCACTAATGGTCTGGGCAATATCACTATCGACACCCACCGCTTCAAAATCAGGAATCGCGATCGGCGTCGGCTTGAGAACACCATTCGAAATATTCACTTCTAAATCGGCGTGCGACACCGGCATTAGGGCGACGACACCCATTGCTAAAGCTGCTAATAATCTTGTGATCATCCTGATTGTCTCCTCATCGCTCGTGCTCGCGAGTATTTCAGTCATTCATGGTCGATTTGAAAGCTGGTCCCAAATTAACATTAATAGTTTGCCAGGATGCATATTCCTGACGCGGTAGATTATACGGCGCACATTTCTGCACGGCGCGCTGGGCCCGCTCCATGGCGACGCGCATTGGCGACCTGCCAAGCGGCGGACGTGACGGGCTTATCCAGCGGATATTGCCTTTAAGATTGCCCGATATGTCAAGCTCGACTGACAGGCTGACATTTAGCTGGTCAGGCTGCGGCTGATCATCTACGCCGTCCCAGCAGCGATATAATTGCGAATATAAAAGCGATTCCAGGCGTGCGGTATTAGCACTTCGTGCCCCGGCGCCACGCCGCACCACAGGAGCTTCGGTATTGTCCTCAAGCTCGCGCCGGGGGGGCGGCAACGGCGTCTGCTGGGTCCGGGTCGGACGTTCACTCGAAAATGTGCTCTCGGCTTGGCTCAAAAACGAGTCAAGAGAGTCCGCCGCCAGTGGCTGTATCGTGTCCGGCGGCGCGGTCTCAGCATCTACAGTTTCAGCATCGGCAACAAAATCAGGCACGGTCTCCTCTGGCACCGCCTGTTCGGGCGGCTGAAACTCACCCGAAGTCGCAAGCTCGTCCTCGGGAAGCGCTTCATCGAGCAACTCCTCGATATCAGGGTCGACGGGTTCGTCCTCTTCATTTGCTTCAATCGGCGGTTCCTCGGCCGGCGTCACTTCGGTGACGGCCGCAATATTCGTGGTTTCACTTAAATCGACGAGATCGACAGGAACAATGAACAGCTCTTCCGAAGACCGATCATCCGACGCGATGACCGGCCAGCTAAGATAGCCAAGCCCAACAACTGCGACGTGCAAGAATATCGAAGCAGGAAGGCCGCGTATCATAATCTATTGGTTCCCACCCAAATTGGCCTTAGGATCAGTCACCAGTGACACGTTTCGGAAACCGGCTTGCTGCAGCTTTGAAAGAACCTGCATCACGCGGCCATAATCAACATCCTCATCGCCGCGCAGAAATATTCTTTCTTCATAGCCGGCCTCGGTTATCGCATAGAGTTTCGACGTCAGCTCATCGAGCTCGGCTTCACTATCCTGAATGTAAATCTTGCCATCGTTGTCCACCGAGACCGAAAGCGGCAGCTCGGTCGCCGGCGGTAATTTCTGTGCCACAGTCTTTGGCAGGCTGACATCGACACCTGTCGTCAATAGGGGCGCGGTTATCATGAACACAATTAGCAAAACCAGCATCACATCGACCAGGGGCGTGACATTGATTTCGGCATTCATAGCCCGCCGGCCGCGTGCCCCCGCATTTTGTCCAATAGATCCAGCCATCGGCTAGCCCTCGCCCACACGGCGTGAAAGCCGGACCAGAATATCCTGGCTGAAGGCGTCCAGGGAATCGGCATACCGGTTCAGATCACCTGAAAATTTATTGTAATAAATAACGGCCGGAATCGCCGCCACCAGCCCCATGCCGGTCGCAAACAGAGCTTCCGCAATCGGTCCGGCAACAACCGCCAGACTAGGGTCCTGCTTCGCTTCGATATTCAGAAAGGCATTCATAATGCCCCAGACCGTGCCGAACAATCCGATAAACGCCGAGACCGACCCCACCGTCGCCAAGACACCGAGGCCCGATCCGACCTCTGCAATTTCGCGGTCAACACTGGCCCGCATCGAGCGCTCGGCTCTCGAGACCAGCGCGCCATGCTCCTGCGGCCCGATCGTTTTCGCGTCACGCCACTCGCGGGCAATCGAAGCAAAAAGCCGCGCCGATGCATTATCAGGCACCTGACCGGGACGCAGGTCAAAACCATCGACCCGACCGCCCCAGAACGCTTCTTCAAATATGCCGGCGCGTTTCCGGGCCTTGCCTATCACGCGATATTTGTCGGCGATCACAGCCCATGACCATATACTGGCAATCAACAGGACAATCAGAACGAGTTTGACGATTATGTCAGCCTCAAGCAATAATCCTACCATGCTAAAAGTGGCCTCACCACTTATCGAACCGAGGCTCTCCTGCTCCATATCTCAATATCCGTTTCTGAAAGTTATTTCCGGTCGCAAAATTTATTTGGCTTTTGGTGCCACCCCAGCCTCTCTCACCTTTTAAGCTGAAATCGGGCGGAAACGTGACATTTCTGTCTTCTAGCGGAATTATTCGGAAAATTGCTGCTAGAAAATGCAGTTGCGACCCATTTGAGCGCTGATCAAGCCGGGCCACAGCCGGCATTTGCAGGCCATTTTCAGCATTTCGTATAAAATTTCGCCACACTTTCGAGATTTGAAAAAGCACGCGACTAGCCGAGCGCTTTTTCAAACAGAAGCTCATAATCCTGCTGGTCAAACGGACGAACATTTCCGGCATGGGCCAGATCCGCCAGCGCATATTCGACTATACCCGGAC
The DNA here is from genome assembly GCA_965657655.1 of Henriciella sp. Classification (GTDB taxonomy): domain Bacteria; phylum Pseudomonadota; class Alphaproteobacteria; order Caulobacterales; family Hyphomonadaceae; genus Henriciella. Next base: position 35,001 of record CBFHPC010000002.1, on the reverse strand, counting down.
CGTCGGCCGCCACGAGACCAATCGCCTTGAGGTCTTGCGGAATACCGATGTCGGAATTTAATGTCGCAATAGCATCACCAATATCGGCATTCTCTTTCAGTCCCATCGCGAACCGCAGCCGCGCGAATTTTTCCGGCGCCGCGCCATCAACATGCCGCAACAGATGAGGCAGGAAAATCGCATTCAGCGTACCATGATGTAGCTGCTTTTCTTTCAGCCGGCCCGCCGCGTGCGATAGCGCATGCACGCCCCCGAGGCCTTTGGTAAAGGCCAGCGCACCTTCATAGCTCGCCATCATCATATCCCATCTGGCATCTTTATTCTGACCATCGGCCACCGCCTGCTTGAGCGCACCATGCCCGACCGCGCGGGTCAGCCCGTCAAGCGCAATGCCCTCGGCGGGCGGACTGACCATCGGCGTCAGAAACGCTTCGATACAATGGGTAACCGCATCCATTCCGGTTGCGGCAGTCAGTCCTGCCGGCAATCCTAATGTCAGCTCGGGATCACAAATCGCGGTATCCGGGATCAGAAACGGCGAGGAATAGGTTTCCTTACGGCCATTATTCAACGTATTGATAAAGCCAACCGAAACTTCCGAACCGGTGCCCGCCGTGGTCGGGATGGCGACCATTGGCGGCAGCTTTTTAATCAACCGCATGCCACCGGCAATCGCGGCATAGTCAGATAATTGCCCGCCATGACTGGCAAGCAGGGCCATCGCCTTTGCAAGGTCCATACTCGAACCGCCACCAACCGCAATAACACCGTCGGCTTTCGTGGCAGTATACAGGTTTGCTGTTTCGATCGCCTGATCCTCGGTCGGGTTGGCAACCGTCTCGGCAAAAATATGAGCCGGTGTGATATCACCCAGACACGCAATGATCCGGTCCAGCAATCCTACGGCCTTAATACCAGGATCCGTCACGATAAACGGCCGGCTAACGCCATGGCCTTTAAGTGTTTTTTCAAGCCGGGCCACTGCCCCATGATCAAAAACGCAAGTATTTAGAAATCGCATTACGGGCATGAAATCACCGCCTCCTGAGGTTAAACGTTCCCGGTAGAAAGACCAATGTTATCGTCTGATCAATGTCTCTCCCTAGGGCAAGTCCGGCGGGAAGCCGTGATCAGCTGGCGGCAGCGGGATTGAATACCGCATCTAAGTTGACATTTTCGGTTTTAGAGCTCCATTGGCGGTCTACTACACTAACGGGAGCTAAACCTTGGATAAGCCGATTCTATCTGTCGAAGACCTGAGGGTCGATTTTACCACCCCAGATGGCATCGTAAATGCTGTGAAAGGTACGAACTTTTCGATTTCATCCGGCGAGTGCGTCGGGATTGTCGGAGAATCCGGGTCAGGTAAGTCGCAGACCGTACTCGCCGCGATGGGATTGCTCGCAGACAATGGCAAGGCCTCCGGTCAAGTAATGTTTAACGGCACTGAAATGCTAACCGCTGATGATGCGGCCCTGCGCCGGATCAGGGGCGCAGAAATGGCCATGATTTTTCAAAACCCCCTGACCAGCCTAACCCCACATATGACGGTTGGCGCGCAAATGCGCGAAGTTCTTGCGCTACATCAGGGTCTGCGCGGCGAAATCGCCACCAAAGCCTGTGTTGACTGGCTCGAAAATGTCAGAATACCGGAAGCCCGACGCCGTATGGATCAATTCCCGCACGAATTGTCAGGCGGCATGAGACAGCGCGTCATGGTGGCGATTGCAATGTTATGCGATCCCAAAATGCTGCTTGCCGACGAGCCGACAACAGCCCTTGATGTGACCGTTCAGGCGCAAGTCCTCGATCTGATGAATGATCTAAAAAAGGACACCAATACGGGCATTGCGCTTATCACGCACGATATGGGGGTCGTCGCCCGTATGTGCGACCGCGTAGTTGTTATGCGGCACGGACAGATTGTCGAAACCGGCACCACAGACGATATTTTCTACAATCCGGGTCATGAATATACCAAAATGCTGCTCGACGCAGTCCCACGGCTTGATCAGGTCGAGCGCCCCGGCCGACCAAAACTGGTCGCGCCGCCAGAGCGCACCGAAACCCCCTTGCTCAGCGCCAAGGATCTCAAAGTTCAGTTTTCGATCCAGAAGGGCGACGGGCTGTTCAGCGGTCAGAAAGCACTCCGTGCCGTTGACGGCGTCAGCTTCGATCTGCACGCCGGTGAAACACTTGGTATCGTCGGAGAATCCGGCTGCGGCAAATCAACTCTGGCGCGCGCGGTGCTTAAATTGCTGCCACACAAAAGCGGTCAGATTACCTGGCTCGGCCGGGATATTTCAAACGCCGACAAAACCTCGATGCAGCAGCTTCGTAGCGACTTGCAAATCGTATTCCAGGACCCGCATGCCAGCCTTAATCCGAGGATGACGATTGGCACGTCGATCGCCGAACCTCTGACCGTACATCATCCCGACATGCCCGCGGCCGAGCGGGAGCGGAAAGTGCTTGAAATGATGCCGGCGGTCGGCCTCGACCCGGCGCTTATTAACCGCTACCCGCACGAATTGTCAGGCGGTCAGAACCAGCGGGTCGGGATTGCCCGGGCCATGATTGTCGAACCACGGCTGCTTATCTGTGACGAAGCTGTATCGGCGCTGGATGTCTCGGTTCAGGCCAAGGTCGTTGACCTTCTGATCGAGCTCCAGAAATCGCTCGGCCTGGCGATGATCTTCATATCGCATGATTTGTCGGTTGTCCGGGAAATCAGCCATCGCGTTATGGTGCTTTATCTCGGCAAAGTTGTTGAGATGGCAGATCGGGATGCGATTTATGAAAAGGCACAGCATCCTTACACCCAGGCACTCATTTCCGCCGTACCAACCGCCGATCCGGCGACAGAAAGAGCGCGGGAGAGGGTGTCCCTGGAAGGCGACCTGCCAAGCCCGCTCGATACCCGGTCCCCCCTGCGCTTCCTGAAATCGAGATTGATCGACGACCCCGATGCCGAACAATATTCGCCGAAACTCGTCGAAGTAGAGGACGGGCACCTCGTGGCCGAGCATGATCCGTTTGATAATCAGCCCGGCCTTCAGAGCTAGACATTATTTCCGACACAGAACATCGGTGAGATACCGGCCGGAATGGTTGCTGTAGACCGCCCGCCGGTAGCCCTGACGACGGCAATAATCATTGGCCGAAACCCGGCGTGACAGAACACGATTACCGCGGCGTCCGGTCGGGGCCGGATAGAAAACCACGTCGGTGCCGGCCAGAAAATGTGACCGTCCGGCCCAGCCGCCAAAGCGCGATCCACCACGATTATATAATGGCCGCATCGAGGATATATTATCATTCATCCGGATCTCGGACAAACGTCGGTCAGAATTGTTTAGAACCCGACAGCGTCCTCTAAAGTCTGGATCAGAACAAATTTCCCAACGCCCGGACAGCCGGATCGAAGAGATCTTGTCATTGAATCGCAGGCGCGACATGTCCCGGACCGGTTCATAAATCTGCAATGAGCGGCCGCGAAAATCTGGATCGACATAAACCTCGGCGCGAGACGCGTCGCGATGGCGATCATGTCCGCCTGACCCATAGCTGCGTTCGGCAAAAGCCGCGCCTGTTAGGAAGCTGGCACTCGCCAGTAAAACCAATGGCCGCATAAAGATCGTCATCTATCTTCTCCTTTTTCTAAGATGATGTCGGCTTTCGGTGTAGGCGACTTAAACTGAACAGATGTCGAGCCAGCGCTTCAAATTCGGTTCAGAAAAATTCGTGGCGCTAGCTAGCAGACTTTAATCGGCCGTGCGATTGAAACTGGCGCACGCCGGCAGCGTCGCCGAAACCCACGCCCGACATTGTGCTGACAGCCCCGAAAGACTACCCTGTCGGGCGCTGCGCCCGTATCAGCCCATGGCAGTCAGCGTGCTTGAGCGGATGCGGAATGCTGGTTTTGGGGAAATATGCTTGGGATACACGTTTTGAACCAAATCAAGAAGCATACATCCGGCCTCGCAATCGGACTTTGGGTCTTCGCCATCACAGCGGCCACATTACTCGGCCTCGTCGGCGTATCACCCAACAAGTTCGGCATCGCGCGTGGCACGCCCTCCCAGATTGTACGCCAGACAGCGCCCGCCCCAGACTCGGTCGTGACAGAAGCCTTTTTACAAAAGCTGCAGGCATTTGATGTCGTGGCCGCCCGACGTCTTTATGATGATCGCAGGCTATATATATCGCCAGACCAGCTCCCCCTCAGGCGGCAGCGCACACTTCAGACTGCCGTGCAGGCCCTGGCCGATGTCGCAATTTATATGCCAAATGTCGAAAGCGCTCATTATCGCCGTATCCTGAACGATTTTGAAACCGGTATCGACCTGCTATCTGCCAACCGGTCAGACTGGTGTGCTGCACCGCGAATCGCCACGCTCGTCCGGATGAATGAAGAAGATGTCCTGCCGGCTGCGATTGCGATATTCGCCGCCGACCCCGCCGCCTATAATTGGCTTCTCAATTGGACCACCACCATCCTTGATGCGGCCATAACGTCACGGGAGGCTCCGGTTTTTCACGGGCGCCGGACAGCGCGCGACAAACAGATTGTACAAAGCACGGGGCGGGCATTCGCCTCAGAATACTGGATGCTGGCTGTCTCGATCGCTAATTTCAGTTTCGCAGAGGGACAAAGTTACGCCGCCATGGAGGATGCGGTGCAAAACATCGATATGTGCGAGGCTGGCCAAGCTTTTGTCAACCTGTCGCGCCGCATTCCGTCTCAGGTTAGCGACCGGGTGCTGGCGGAACTCCTGCCTGCATTATTTTCCGGCCGGACCGATTATGCGCTTTATTTAATAAGAAATTATTTTTTCCTGGATTGAATCGGTCAAACGCTTTCCGATCTGATAAATCAGAGTGCACGCTTGCAATATGTTTCCGACCGGAGCTCGACACAAAATGAATGATAATAATCCTTTGCGGACCTGGTTCACTTCGCTTGGCATGGGCGGAACCGGTCATTCATCTGTAAAACTGTCACTGAACCTTATTCATGAGAGCTTCATGCAGGCCCGGCGTGCCGTTGAAACGGACTTGCCAGAACTTGCTGAAATTTCAAACCTGACCATTGGTCCGAAAACACACCGGCTCAACAGTCGCCTTTATGTTCCGATGGCGGCCGGCCACGGTGCCGGCCCCGGAATAGTCTTCTTCCATGGCGGCGGCTTTGTTCTGGGCGATCTTGACAGTCATGATGTCATCTGCCGGCGGCTGGCCGACAGCGCCCGTTGTCGGCTTCTGGCAATTGATTACCGGCGGGCCCCCGACCATAAATTTCCGGCTGCCCATGATGATGCCATGGCAGCCTGGACCTGGCTGATCGAGCATGGTGAAGCAATCGGTTTCCGCGCTGATAAAATCGCCGTAGCTGGCGACAGCGCCGGCGGCAACCTCGCCGCCTTTCTCGCCCAGCAAACACCGAAACAAGACCTGCAGGCGCCAGCCTTCCAGCTCTTGCTCTACCCGCTATTGCAATTTTCCGACATTCGAACCAAACGCCGGCGATGGCAGGAGGGCGGCACGTTTCTGTCACCGCAGCTCTTCGATTATTTCCGCGATGCCTATCTCGCCGATCCGGCCGACCGAATGGATGAAAGAATGTCGCCACTTTTTGCCGCACCTGATAACTTTAAAGGGCTCTGCCCGGCCCATCTGGTGCTCTGCGGCTGGGATCCTCTGAAAGATGAGGGGTTCGCCTATGCCGACAAATTGGCCGCGCATGGTGTCGCCGTTACGGTCAGAGAACATGCAGATATGGTGCACGGCTTCATGAATCTGACGAGTGTTTCAACCTCTGCGCGAGACGCGATCCGCGAGGCGGGCTTAAAAATCGCGGCGGCGTTCGGAACCCGAAAAATACCATGATCCGAGCAGGCTGAGCGAGATCGTTCATTTTTTGTTCAAATCAGTCGCCGTATCGCAAAAAACACTTACGTCATGATATTGTACCATAGCGATTAGGAGTTTATGCGCCGCGAAGCTGAGACGTGATAGGATAGAGAACTTTATTAAACTATCGCTCAAAGTGGCAAAAATAACACAACTTAATCAAGACCGGACCACAGCACGCTGACGTGTTCGACCAGACCTGTCATGGTTGGTTCAGATAGAATTGGATATGATTCGAACGATGATCGGAAGAAACACGTTCACCCTTTTTGCCGTTATGGCGGCGACAATAATTTCGGTGGGTTATTCTGCGGCTATAGTCGTAAGCCATCGCATTGACACCCGCAATGTTACCCTGCCCGAGGCCAAGACCTGGGCGTCGGCAGAGGCCGGCACAATGTTGCAACTGGTCAACCGGGAGCTGCAAGGGGCGGGTATCTCCGCCGATCTTCCAAGCTGGCACCCGAAAACCCGTCTCGTCGGCGTTCCAGCGTGGCAGAATGGGATTATTTCGGCCCTGTCGGATAATTCCGCATTGATGGCGAAGCTGGCGCCGGATCGCAACGGGCTCGCCGACACAGACCTTGGCGCCGCGTCGCGATTATTGCTACCGAAGGCGTCCTCACAGGCCGAACCGCGCCTGATGGCTGCCTCCGAGGCCCTGCGCAGCTATGATGGACGGCTGACCCGGGGGCTCGCCACGGCGGCCACCGATTCCGAGGGCGTAACCGCCCGTCTGGACGTCTATGCAAGCTGGGCGACCGGCCTGCAGAGCAGCTTAACCGAAACCGCCGGCCGGACTGACGGATGGCCGGCAGCCAAAGCAGACATAAAAGCCATTTACCGCGCCCGCGCCTACGCCCACGTTGTTAGCCAGCTATTGCTCGCGCTCGCACAAGACGAACCGGGCCTGTTTCTGGACATAGCCAATAATTACGCCCTCGAACAGGCGGTCACCGCCTGGCGCCAGGCCGCAACATTCAGTCCGCTGATCATTAGCAATACCAACGGCAACGGCTTGTTTCTATCAGACCACCCGGCGCGGATGGCCGAATATATCGCGCTGGCATCCCATAAAACCGCTCTGCTGGCCGACATGATCAACAGCCAAGACGGCCGATCAATCTCGACGGCGAGCAATAGTTTGATTATCAGTGTGAGCTTGAAATAAGCCGGTCCGACAGCCATCTACGACAGGACAACGAAAATAGGACCTCGCACGCCATGTTCATTCAAACCGAAGCAACGCCTAATCCTGATACGGTTAAATTTCTCCCGGGTCAGCTGGTAACCGGCGACGATGGTCCGTTTGATTTTGCCGGAATGGCGGAAGCGGGGATCAGCCCGCTGGCCCAGTCTCTATTTGCCGTTGAGGGGATTGCCCGCGTTTTTCTGGGACGTGATTTCATCTCTCTAAGCAAAACCGAGGCAGCCGACTGGAAACATGTCCGGCCGATGGCACTGGCCGCCATTATGGATCATTTTGTTGCCGGTCTACCGGTCATGGACGAAACCGGCAATCAATTCGAGACGGCCGGTACGGGCGGTTCGGTTGACGATTATGAAGGCGATGCAGCGGAAATTGTCGGCGAGATCATCGAACTGATTGAAACCCGGGTTCGACCGGCGGTTGCACAAGATGGCGGCGATATCGTGTTTCACCGGTTCGAGCCGGAAACCGGTGCCGTTCATCTCTCGATGCGGGGCGCCTGTGCCGGATGTCCGTCTTCGACATTCACCCTCAAGCAAGGCATTGAAAATATGCTGAAGGCCTATGTGCCAGAGGTGACCTCGGTCGAAGCCGCCCTCTAGGCCGAGCCAAGCGGTATTACCGAAACTAATCTGTTCCGACCGCTGCCTCATAGGCCTCGACAGCTTCAAGCCATTCCAGTTCTGCAGCATCCGCACGTGCCTGCCAGTCAGACCGCTCGACCATCATCGACTGGATTTCGGTTGAGGACAGGCCCGGCCTGGCCAGTTTGAGATCAATTGCGGCGATCTCCTTGCTTGCTTTATCAAGCGCTCGCTCGGCATTTTGGGATCTCTTCTTGAGAGGCGCGGCCTGCTTCCGCCGGTCTGATGCCAGCCGCCGCAATTCCGCTTTGTCAACGCGAACCTCAGCGGCCATCTCGACCGGCGCATTTGTCTGCTTTGGCGAGCGTGCGGCCGGTCTGTCGGCAGTCAAAACCAGATCACGATAATCCTGCAGGGTGCCCGAATAAGGCGCCGCACGGCCATCTTTGACCAGCCAGAGCTGATCAACCGTTGCTTCGGCGAGAAAAATATCGTGCGTAATCAGAACCACAGCACCTTGATAATCGTTCAGCGCATAAATGAGGGCTTCGCGACTATCAATGTCCAGATGCGAGGTTGGCTCATCCAGAATAAGAATGTGCGGTTTGTCGAATGTCATCAACCCGAGCAAAAGGCGAACCTTTTCGCCACCCGACAAATTCTCCACCCGCGTTTCAACTTTCTCATGTCCGAATCCGAGGTCGGCACAAACGGACCGCAAACGAGCCATGGGCGTCTGTTTTGGTAACACGGCAGCGATATGGTCGAGAATGGTTTGCCCGGGAACGAGCTCATCCATCTGGTCTTGCGAGAAATATCCGACCCGGACCGATCGCGGCGCAACCCGCTGGCCCGCCATGAGAGGCAAGCGTTCGGCAATCGATTTGACCAGCGTTGTTTTGCCCTGGCCATTCGTGCCAACAATGGCGATCCGGTCTTCCGGATCAATCCGCAAATCAACATCCTTCAGAATGACCGCATCAGAACCGTATCCCATGCAAGCCGACTCCAGAACCAGCATAGGCGGGAGCAATTTTTCGTCACCGGTCTGAAAACTGAATGGCACAGTCCGGTCTTCCAGAGGGACTGAAATCTCCTGCATTTTTTCCAATCGCTTAATCCGCGACTGCGCCTGGCGCGCCTTAGACAGTTTATATCTGAAGCGATCCACAAAAGCCTGCAAATGCGCCCGGTCAGCCTCCTGTTTCTGTCGCTGCGCCTCCATTTGCGCAGATTTTTCTGCACGCAATTTCAGCCAGTCATCATAGCCGCCGGGACAGATGAAAAGCTGACGGTTTTCCAGCGCCATCGTATGGGTCACACTGCGGTTCAACAGATCCCGATCATGCGACACCAGAATGACGGTATAGGGATATTTCCGCAAATACCCTTCCAGCCATGCAGCACCTTCAAGATCGAGATAATTTGTTGGCTCATCGAGCAATAGCAACTCTGGTTGGGAGAATAAAACACCGGCCAGAGCCGCCCGCATTCGCCAGCCCCCGGAAAATTCCCGGGTCCGACGCGTCAGGTCAGTTTGCGAAAAGCCGAGGCCGGCCAGAATTTCAGCCGCACGCGCCTCCGCCGACCAGGCATCGATATCAACCAGTCGCGCATGCACCTCGGCGATCCGCATGGGGTCGGTCGCTGCATCGGCTTCGGCCATCAAGACCGCCCGCTCGGTATCGGCTGCCAGTACGACATCGATGATCGTGTGATCGTCGGGTGCGACCTCCTGGGTTACAACACCAACCCGGGCGCCCTTGTTTAAACTAATCGAGCTATGACGGCTGGGGGCTTCGATCTCCTCGAGGATCAGGCGCAGCAGTGTCGACTTTCCGGCCCCGTTACGTCCGACCAGACCCACTTTCCAGCCCGAGGCAATCTGCGCGCTGGCATTCTCGAAAAGAGGGCGCGCATCTATGCGATAATCAAGCTGGTGAATCGTCAACATAGTCGCGGTTTACCGATCACCCCTATAAACTCAAGCCCGGCCATGCGCTTGACTTTACCGACGGCACAACTGACACGGCCGATATGAGTGCATCTCTTCTGCCAGTTTTTCTATGCCTGTTTTCAGCGATCACAGTGGCGACAACCAGCTTATTCGTCAAACGCGGCGGTGATGTACTGGCCACACGCATGATCGTCTCCCTGACCATGGCAGCCTCTGTCTTGCCTGTCCTGCCATTCGTGCCCTTGCCCAGCCGCCCGGTCTGGTTCGCCCTGGGTCTGTCTCTCCTAGCACATGGGATTTACCAATTTGCAATGGTCAGAGCGTTACAGCGCGGCGACCTATCATTAGTCTTCCCGGTGATGCGCGGTCTCGCCCCGCTACTGACGGCCTTCCTGGCCAGTTTCATCCTCGGCGAGCAGCTCAACCACTGGGGGTGGGGCGGTCTGGCGCTTGCAACCGCTGCGCTGTTTGTCTTTGCGACCCCCGAAAAAGATCACAGCAACATTCATCAGCTGAGGCAAAATGCTCTAATATGGGCGATCGCCACCGCCCTCGGTGTGGCCTTATACTCAGTCGCCGATGCGAATGGCATACGACTGGCCTCGGAACTGTTAACCTACATTGTCTGGCTATTCTGCCTCGACTGGATCGGGATCAGTATCGCAGCATATTATGCCCGGCGCGAACGATTATGGTCGAGTATCCGGCCGCGTCTGCGCGACGGCATTATTGGCGGTATTCTCGGCAGCGCGTCCTATGCGAGCGCGCTATGGGCCTTCACCCTGACAGATGCCGCAAAAGTTACCGCGCTGCGGGAAACGTCGGTTGTGTTTGGCGCTATGTTCGGAGCGATCTTGTTAAAAGAGCCGTTTGGCCGAAAACGTATTATCGCGGCCCTCGTGCTGGCGTCAGGGCTGATCTTGCTTGAAACTGCGCAATAAACTATTCAGAGTCGCATTCGTCAGGCAATTTTGCAAAATCCGACACACCGTCGGTTATCGGCGCGCGGGGTAAACACGTTTTATGACAGACAAGCAATCCGGAATCGGTACAGCCGCGGATAAGGCCAATCAAATCTGGGCCGATCTCGTCCCTGTTGTCGGCTTTATCCTTGTTTATAATGGTTTGCGTATCGCCGACCTGCAAACGCCCTGGTTAAGCAGTGATACATCGCTTTACTGGGCAACGGGCGTCCTAATTACGGCGACTTTCTGGGCGGTCAGCAATTATCTGCGCCAGGGAAAACCTGTGCCGCTTTTTCTGATGTTCACGGCAGCCATTGTCGGCGGCTTCGGCTTGCTGGGAATCCTCCTGCAAGACAAGCAGTTCCTGCTGATCAAACCGACCATTCAGAACGGCTTTCTGGCAACCCTGATTTTTGGCAGTCTCGCGATTAATCGGAATATTTGGAAAGTCATGTTCCAGAGCGTTTTTGAACTACCGGATTTTGCCTGGCGAACCCTCGCGATCCGCTGGGGGCTGTTTTTTGTCATGATGGCGCTATGGAACGAATTTCTCTGGCGTAATTATAGCGAAGACGTCTGGGCCAACTGGAAACTCGGAAATATGGTTATCGCCTTTATGTTCGGCGCGCTCAACGTTCCGTATATGCTTAAGCATCTTGCAGATGAAGACCGCGATGATACCGAAACACCTAGCGGGTAAGTTTATCAGTGCCGACCGGATTCGCAAATGGTGCAAAGACATCCTGATTACGGGTTTCGGCATAATGGGTCAGGGCCCAGACAACTGTCGGAAAAGCCAGCTCGGACCAGGGAATATCAGCCCAGTCAAACAAGGCCACTTCCTGACTTTCCGGGCCAACCCCATAGCCACCCTTCAGACGCGCCCGAAACATGATTTGCACCTGACCAATTCGCGGCACGGAGTAAACCGCCAATAGCCGGTCAATCTCGATATCAGCCTCGGCCTCTTCCAGCGCTTCTCTGGCCGCAGCTTCTTCAACACTCTCGCCAAGTTCCATAAACCCCGCTGGTAAAGTCCAGAAACCGCGCCGCGGCTCAATCGCTCGGCGGCATAACAGGATCTTATCACCACTGAGAACGACCGCCCCGGCAACAATTTTAGGATTACGATAATCGACAAAGTCACAATTTCGACAGACCAGTCTTTCCTTGTCGTCGCCCTCCGGGACACGGAGAATAAAATCAGGTTCGGGAATTATTGTCATAATATATAAAAAAACTTACGCTAATAGCTTCGGTATTGGTACGGTGTATTCACAAGATCTTGGTCTCACAATATTCAAAGACAGGCAAACCCGATGGCAAAAGAGGAAAACGCGAAACCGTTCAAGCTGGCCGATTCCGCGACACATTTATTGCATCGGGCCCAGCAAGAAGCGGTAAATATGTCGGCTGCAGAATTGGCCGAGCATAATCTTACCATCCGCCAGTTCACTGTCCTGGCCGCGTTGCACGAGGATGATGGTCAGAGCCAGTCGAGCCTGGTGGATACAACCGGCATCGATCGCTCCACACTCGCGGATATGGTATCACGCATGGAGAAGAACGGGCTGGTCAAACGGTTATCTTCAAAAAAAGATGCCCGTGCCAAATCGGTCTCGCTGACCAGTGCCGGGGAGAAAGCCTATACAAAATCGGCACCGGTTGTCGGTTTTGCCGATGAAGAACTGGTCAGTGGCCTAAGGAAGTCACAGCGTGAAAGTCTGATGCGAATTCTAACCTATGTCGCCGGCGACGATATCGACATCGAAGATCTAAAGCTCAAACTCAAAAAAAGCCTGAAACGAAAGAAGAAGCTGAAAAGCTGAGCGAAGATCGCGCCGCAACATGGCTGCTTCAGGCCTCATCGCCAGGGTCGGTATCGAGCATCCGGTAACGCTCAAGCCGTCGCAAAGACAGACGAACACGAATTTGCGTATAAATCGTCAGGATAACCGGCAAAATTATGCCAAGTCCCACAATCGCCCAAATATAGCCGGCGTTTTTATCAAATTCAGGTAACATTTATTGTCCCCCCAAACGCTGGGCCATCAAACGGTCGGCCTGCTGCGTAAATATTTCCGCACGCATCAAAGTGAGAATCATGGCTGAAACAATAAATATCTGACCAAGGAAGCTGAACAATAAGGGGGTGAGATATATCGCAGCCATTGCCGGCCCCTCTGCCCGTATCACACTAGGCCCCTGATGCAGGCTAGCCCAGATATCGACAGAAAACTTGATGATCGGAACATTCAGAATGCCGACCATAGCAAGAATAGCCCCCGCCCGTGCCGCCCGTTGCCGTGTCTCCAGAGCAGACCGCAGGGCGATATAGCCAATAAACAGAAAAAATAAGACCAGGACCGACATGATGCGGGGATCGTCCCAGAGCCACCATGTTCCCCAGGTCGGCTTCCCCCATATCGAGCCGGTCACCAGGCATAGCAGTGTATAGGCCGCGCCGATCGGCGCTATGGCCCGCGCTGCGACATCAGCCAGCTCGTGGCGCCAGACGAACCAGACAAAACTGGCCCCTGCCAGGCCGACATATAACCCCATGCACAGCCACGCGCTTGGAACATGAATGAACATGCCGCGAATAATATCGCCGCCTTGCAACTCATCAGGCGGAACCTGCCACAGGCCACGATAGAGACTGGCGGCAAAAATTATGGTCCCTAGCGCATATGCTATTGGCACCGCTAAACGCGAAAAAGCCAGAAAACGGTGAGGGTTTGATAAAAGCGTCCACATCAGAATTGTTTACCTCTGTCTTAGTCCGCAGCCAAGCGCAAAGCCGCGCCCATAAAGGGGGGTGCGACACCAAGCGCAAAAAGTGTCGACGCCAGCAAGAACAAATCTGATGTCCCGGCGCCATTTTCCTGGATAGCGAGGCTGCCAAAAATCATTGTCGGCAAGTAAAAAGGCAATGCGATCACCGCGATCAGCAGCCCGGCCCGCGCCACGCTCGCCGACAAGGCCGCAGCCACCCCGCCCCAGAGGAAAAAACTAACCCCGCCAAGCCCATAGACCGCCATTGCCGTAACCGTCGTCTCCGCCGGAATTTGAAACATCATCCCGACCAAAGGTGTCAAAAGCACCAAAGGCAATCCCGACACCAGAAAATGCGCAAGTATTTTCACCGCGGCAATCAGGGAGATGAGGTGATCTTCCTGAACCCAGAGATCCAACGCGCCATCCTGCAAATCAGCCTGAAACACCCGCTCAAGCGTTACCAGTGACGACAATGCTAAAGCCAGCCATAAGACACCAGGGCCAGCCGTCGCCAGCAGCGCGCTCGAATCACCGAGACTGAAGGGCACTAATATGGCCGTCCCGCCGAAAAAGCCGACCGGTAAAAGTAATCCCGCACCACCGGCCCAGGCCTCAACCAGCGCTTGTCGAAAAGCGTGATAAATTGGCGCCGGCCTCATAGCGAAATCTCTCTCGTCGCCGACATTGCGGTTTCACCGTGCAGCGCCGCAATCACTGCACCGCCCGCGGATACATGCGTTGCGATCAGATTGTGAAGCAGATCTCTTCCCTGCGTATCCAGGGCATTGAAAGGTTCATCCAGTAACCAGACCGGACGGTCTTCAATCAATAATCGAGCAATCGCGGTGCGACGTTTTTGTCCGGCCGACAGCAATCGCGATGGCACATCAGCCGGTCGTTGCAGATTCAATCGCTGCAGTATCGCGTCGATATCGCACGAACAGCCCCAGACATTTGCCCAATGTTGCAAATGCAGCCGCGGCGTTTCATGCGCCTTGAGGCCATGATTATGCCCGATCCAATGCTGGGCCCCAAACCGCTGCAGACGGCCGGCCTGCGGCTGCGACAGACCAGCAAGCTGACGCAGCAGCGTCGTTTTACCGCTGCCATTTCGCCCGCGAAGCAATACAATCTCGCCACCGCCAACCGAAATATCCAGATTGGTGAACAGGATTTGTTCACCACGCATCGAGGCGAGTTGAGTGGCTTCGACCAGAATTTTCATCAGGACTAAAATTTCCTATCGCCAAATGTGTTCAACACGGAAGATTGCGTGATTGCTCGCGGCGGTATAGGACACGCCCATATACAAAAATCAACCAATAGAGGTGCCTTGTCCATGTCTTCCCTCGATAGCTTCAACGCTCGAAAAACGCTCAGCGTAAATGGTAAAACCTATACTTACTACTCACTCCACGCCGCCGCTGAAAACGGTCTTGGCGATATTTCGAGCCTGCCGGCATCTTTAAAGGTCCTGTTGGAGAATATGCTTCGTCATGAGGACGGCACCACCGTCAAGAGAGAAGATATCGTGGCGTTCAAAAACTGGCTGGACAATGGTGGTAAGACCACGCACGAAATCGCCTACCGGCCGGCTCGCGTTCTGATGCAGGACTTTACCGGCGTCCCGGCAGTTGTTGATCTTGCGGCCATGCGCGATGCGGCCGAAAAATTAGGCGCCGATGCCGAAGCCATTAACCCTCAGGTTCCCGTCGACCTGGTTATTGATCACTCCGTGATGGTCGACAATTTTGCCGGTCCCGACAGCTTTGTTAAGAATGTTGAAATCGAATATAAGCGCAATCAGGAACGATATGAATTCCTGCGCTGGGGCTCAACCGCCTTCAAAAATTTCCGGGTTGTCCCTCCCGGCACGGGGATTTGCCATCAAGTGAACCTCGAATATCTCGGCCAGACCGTGTGGACCCGTGACGAAAACGGTGACACCGTCGCCTACCCCGACACATGCGTCGGTACCGATAGTCACACGACCATGATCAACGGACTGTCCGTGCTAGGCTGGGGCGTTGGCGGCATCGAGGCCGAGGCGGCCATGCTTGGTCAACCGGTTTCAATGCTAATACCGGATGTTATCGGCTTCAAACTGACCGGTAAACTTGCCGAGGGCGCGACCGCAACCGATCTTGTTCTGACCGTTGTTGAAATGCTCCGGAAGAAGGGCGTGGTTGGTAAATTTGTCGAATTCTATGGCGACGGCCTTGGGCATCTCAGCCTCGAGGACGAAGCCACCATCTCCAATATGGCGCCGGAATATGGTGCGACATGTGGCTTCTTCCCGGTCGACAATGAAACCATCAAATACCTGGCCAATACTGGCCGCGATAGCGATCGCGTTGCGCTCGTCGAAGCCTATGCCAAGGCGCAGGGTTATTGGCGCCCCGATATGAGCGATCCGGTCTTCACCGACACTCTGGAACTTGATCTTGGATCTGTTGTGCCATCTCTTGCAGGGCCGAAACGCCCTCAGGACCGGGTGCTTCTATCCGAAGCGGATCAGAAATTTGCTGATGCAATGGCGCAGGAATTCGGTAAAGCCAGTGATGCGGCCGAGTCTGTTGCAGTCGAAGGCGAAGATTACAGCGTAACCCATGGCGACGTCTTCATTGCCGCGATCACCTCATGCACGAATACGTCGAACCCGAGCGTTCTAGTTGCGGCCGGTCTGGTTGCCCGCAAGGCAAACGAGCTCGGCCTTAGCCGGAAACCCTGGGTCAAGACATCACTCGCACCCGGCAGCCAGGTGGTTACTGACTATCTTAATAAGGCCGGCCTGTCAGACGATCTAAATGCGCTCGGTTTTAATCTGGTCGGCTATGGTTGCACCACCTGTATCGGCAATTCAGGCCCGCTGGAGCCACAGCTCTCAAAGGCAATTTCCGATGGCGATCTGGTCTCCTGCTCGGTGCTTTCAGGAAACCGCAACTTTGAAGGCCGGATTGGTCCGGACATCAAAGCAAACTATCTCGCGTCTCCACCCCTGGTTGTCGCCTATGCCATCGCCGGCAGCTTGCGCATAAATGTCGCAACCGACCCGATCGGCAAAGGATCGGACGGGCAGGACATTTATCTGAAGGATATCTGGCCGAGCAATCAGGAAATCACCGATGTCATGAATGCCTGCGTCACCCCTGAAATGTTCGCAACGCGTTACTCCAACGTGTTTAAAGGCGACGAGCACTGGCAAGGTATCAGTGTTTCCGGGGGGCAGACCTATAACTGGCCGACCGGTTCGACCTATGTTCAGAACCCGCCCTATTTCGAGGGCATGACGCGAACCATCGAAGCGCCCGAAGATGTCACCAATGCCAGAGTATTGGGCGTCTTCGCAGACAGTATTACCACTGACCACATCTCGCCAGCCGGTTCGATCAAATCGTCAAGCCCGGCAGGGGTCTATCTCCAGGAACGTCAGGTCGGCGTTCTGGATTTCAACTCCTATGGCTCGCGACGCGGCAATCACGAAGTGATGATGCGCGGGACATTCGCCAATATCCGGATCAAGAACCAGATGGTACCGGGCGTCGAGGGCGGCGTCACAATCCACCATCCAAGCGGCAAGCAGATGCCAATCTATGATGCGGCGATGCGCTATCAGGAAGAGAATGTACCATTAGTGATTTTCGCCGGAGAATTATACGGCAACGGATCATCGCGGGACTGGGCCGCAAAAGGTACCAACCTGCTTGGTGTTCGGGCGGTTATTGCCGGCAGCTTCGAGCGGATCCATAGATCCAATCTGATCGGCATGGGCGTACTGCCATTGCAATTTGATCAGGGCGACAGCTGGGAAAAACTCGGCCTGAAAGGGGATGAGACTGTCTCCATCGAAGGCGTGCGCAATATCGAGCCGAGACAGCCGGTCACTGTTCACATCAAGCGGGCCGATGGCTCAACCGTAACGGCGCGAACAATCGTTCGGATCGATACCGATAATGAACTGGAATACTTCCACAATGGCGGGATCTTGCACTATGTGCTGCGCAATCTAGCCGATGAGGCTGCGGCATAGAATAATGACAGCCTGGGCTAGACACTAAAAACAAGAAGGGCGCGCGATCACGGTCGGGCGCCCTATTTTATGTGAAACGGTTCGGGTTTCGCCGATTGGCCAGCGCATCCAACTGGTCCTGCATCCGTTCGAGTTGCGCCTTCATCGCCGCCATCGCGTCGTCTTCGTCAGTCTCTGTAGACTGGCTACGGGCCGGCTCAGTCTCGGCATCACGGCGATTCATTTCGTCGCTATCAGACTTGGCATAACCATTCCCGCCACCCGCAAACATTTTCATTGTTCGCTCGAAAATCTTGGCATTGTTGCGGATTTGCTTGGCAAACAACGTCTCGAGTCCGGCTGGCTCTTGGGCGGCTTCAGACCAGTTTTTCTGCCATTCAGCAAAACTATTCATGCTCATATCCAGCCAGGTCGGAAGCATTGACTGGCTGCCGCCGCCATAAAAGCTGATAAGCTGTCGCAAGAAATCAACGGGCAAGGCTCCCTCGCCCTTGTTTTCCCGCTCAAAAATAATCTGGGTCAGAATCTGACGTGTCAGATCTTCACCTGTTTTTGCATCCTGGACTTCAAAATCTATGCCGCGCCGCACAAGATCGGCCAGTGTTTCCAGCGTTATATAGGATGACGTCGAGGTACAATAAAGTCGCCGATTGGCGTATTTTTTGATAATCACGACAGTCCCATCATTCGATATCGACATAGCTAATCCTCGCTATACACGGGCGTTGTTAATGTCCCACCGCACTTTCTGAAGATCTATTTTTGACACCAACACGTCCAATGAGAAGCCTCTCCAAGACCAGCACAAAGTAGATTTGTGCCATGCAGCATAGCTCGCTAAAAGCTTATGTCCAGAACCCGGCTCATATCGTCATTATTAAGTGTGCCGTGCCTATTAAGTGGCGGTGTTTGAAAAATCATTGCAGGACACGAACAGACAATCTGACTGGCCGGCTGATACCAGCATATGACAGTTCGGCGGGTCACTTCACCGGTCGGTGCGGCGCCAATGACCCTGATGGTTCAGACGCAAAACACCGGCACGGAGCCAGCCTCTCAAATGCAACCGGGTCTGCGTCGGAAGCGAGCAAATTTCAGCCGCAGCAAATGTGACGAAAACCTGAATGTCACTGTCCTGAAACCGGGCAATACAAGCGATCCCGGACGTGCCGTCCTGATGCGGCGCATCGGCGGCAAGAAAGGTTCCGGTCGCCAGCACAAATCCGGTCTGCGCCCCGGTCAGGTCCATCATGTCGGTATTTGAGTATTCAGTTTCACCCCACAGGCCAAGGCCGGCGGCGCGTGCATCCGCCTCTACCCGTAACAATACCTCGGCCCCGGCATCGGTATCGGCGTATAACCGCACCCAGGCCCCCCCGCCCTCCAGCATTGCGCGATTGAGCCAAACTGGCGCGCCCTTGCCATCAATCGTGACGGCATGCGCCAGCGCACGTTGATAGCGATCCCGCGTCAGGCCGGGATAATAAAGCTGGATCTCACGACCTTGCGCCAGATCCTCAAGCATTCGTTTTGACAACTCCGCGAATAGCGCAGGCTCGCGATCCCGGTAGCCAAGCGATGGCGACTCAATACTGACCAGACGAACACTCTGACCGGTATGTAAGTATAGGGTATCGCCATCAGCAATGCGAACGACCCGACCCGTTTCACCCGGTTCCATGGAGTCAAAATAAGGCGCCGGCTCACATGCTGTACTAAACAGCAAACCGATAATGATCACCAACAGACGCATCGTAGACCTTCATGTGTCCCGCAAATGACGCTAAGTTAGGGCCAGTCGGTCCCGTAGCTCAGCAGGATAGAGCAACAGATTCCTAATCTGTAGGTCGTGAGTTCGAATCTCGCCGGGATCGCCAAGCACTCGGGGGCTCCCAAAGCGCCGTCCAAGCGTGCCATCCACATCACGGTTCAACATGCCGTTCGGCCCAGCCGGTCAGCATTTCGCAATACAAAACCCCAAACCAGACCCAGACCCGCCCGGCACCTCTCACGACCACGCAGCCAAAGACAACACCCCACCAAGGCCATAGCAAAGAGCCGGTTCGGATGTCTGTCGAGCGAAAATCTCTCGGCTGCTAATCGACTATGAGCTCACCCTGATTATTCGATTTCCGATAAAAACAGGATGTCCGTCCGGTGTGACAGGCTCCGCCGACCTGTTCGACTTTCAATAAAACCGCGTCCTGATCGCAATCAACCAGAAGCTCGACCACCGCCTGGCGATGCCCTGAAATTTCGCCCTTGATCCACAGGCATTGGCGCGACCGCGACCAGTATGTCGCCTGACCGGTCTCCAGCGTCTTGGCAAGCGCATCTTCATTCATCCAGGCCAGCATTAATACCTCGGACGTTTCGGCATCCTGAGCAATGGCAGCGATCAGACCGTCGGCATTGAATTTGGGCCGTAACCGGGTCGCTTCGTCCTGTTCGGGGCCCTTGAGGGGCTGTTCAAATAACATGGCTTTCTCGCAAATCCTGAATTTCTTTCGGGCCAATCCCAAGTTCGGCTAATATCGCTTCGGTGTCAGCCCCCAATTCGGGGCCCGTCGACACTATCTCGCCCGGCGTTTCCGACAATTTAGGCACAACCGCCTGCATCGGCACACTAATACCAGCCGCCGGGTCCAGTATCGACACAATCGCATTCCGGGCCTTGATTTGCGCGTCTTCAAGCATTTCCCGTGCGGTGTTAATAGGACCGCAGGGGATCTCATAATCATCGCAGAGCCGGATTAGCTCAGCCATGGTTTTGCCGGCACTCCAGTCTGAAATCATATCGTCGAGCTCGGCTTGGTTTGCACCTCTGGCATCATGCGTCGCAAAACGCGGATCTGTCGCCCAGTCGCTGCCAATCGCCTCACAGAGACGACCAAATAATGTGTCCTGATTAGCCCCGATAATCACCATGCCATCACGACACGGATACGCACCGGAAGGCGCTATGCGAGGGAGAATACTACCGGTCCGCTGTCGGGTATGACCGCCCAGCGCATATTCCGGTATAAGACTTTCCATGAACGCCATGACGCTTTCGTAAATCGCGGCATCGACAATTTGCCCACGTCCACTGCGTTCCCGTGCAAATAACGCCATCATCGTGCCAAGCGCAGCAAATGTACCGGTCATAGTATCGCCGAGCGATACCCCGGCCCGGGCCGGTGGCCGGTCAGGATCTCCGATCAAATGGCGTAAGCCGGCCTTTGCCTCACCGACGCTGGCATAGCCCGGCTTGTGAGATTCCGGCCCCGACTGGCCATATCCAGAAACCCGGGTAACGATCAGGCGAGGATTGATGCGTTGCAGATCCTCGGGCGCGAGGCCCCACTTTTCCAGTGTCCCGGGCCGGAAATTTTCGATCAGAACATCGGCATCCCGGACCAGGCGTCGCAGAATGTCCTGCCCGGCCTGCTGCCGTAAATTCAATGTCAGCGACCGCTTGTTCCGGGCAATTATTGGCCAGAAAACGCTTTTGCCATTGACCTTTACGGCACCCCAGTCGCGCGCCGGATCCGGTCGGTCTGGGGGTTCGATCTTGATGATTTCAGCACCAAAATCGCCCAGCAATTGACCACAGAATGGACCTGCAATCAGCTGGCCCAGCTCGATGACCCGAATATTTTTTAAAGGGGCAGTACCTGTCATTTTTGCTCAATGCCCTATAAACTGTGCTGATGACAAGAAGAATTGATATTGTGGAAGTTGGCCCCCGCGACGGCCTCCAGAACGATCCTGCCAGTCTGACCACAGACCAAAAACTCGAATTCATCCAACGCCTGCAAGACTGTGGCGTCAAACGCATGGAAACCGGGGCATTTGTTTCCCCGCGCGCAGTCCCGAAAATGGCCGATAGTGGGGATGTTTTCAAACGTGTCGCCCGACCGGCAGGAACAAGTCACATTGCGCTGGCGCTAAATGAAAAAGGGGTTCGTAAAGCGATCGATTCCGGCGCCGATGAAATAAATTTCGTCCTCGTCGCTGGCGAAGGATTCGGGCGCCGCAATCAGAACATGTCTCCGCAACAAAGCGCCGATGCGCTGGCGGCATGCGCGCCGCTGATCCAAGAGGCCGGCCTGCCATTATCAGCCACGATTGCCGTCGCCTTCGGTGATCCATTTTCCGGAGAGGTTGATACAGCCATTGTTGCCAATCTGGCGGCACAAGCTCAGCGCGCCGGAGTGAGTGAGGTCGCGCTCGGTGATACGATTGGCGTCGCAACGCCATGGGATGTCCGCGACCGCATTGAACGGGTGCGGATGGAGGCCCCGGACGTCTATCTGAGAATGCATTTTCATGACACGCGCGGCCTCGCCCTCGCCAATATCCACGCTTCTATCGAAGCTGGAATTCATACGATCGATGCCAGCTGCGGCGGCATTGGCGGCTGCCCGTTTGCGCCGGCTGCGACGGGCAATGTTGCCACCGAAGATGTGATCTACATGCTCGACCGGGCCGGTTTCGAGACAGGTATCGACCTCGACCGGATGATCGCCACCGCACGCTGGCTAGAAACGGCCCTCGCACATCCTGTCCATTCCTCCCTCAGCCGGGCTGGACCATTTCCAGGCTAATCGGCTGACCGGTCGATATCCAGCGCAGCAGAGACGGCTCAGATTTCAGGGCGCCAGTCATCGGCTGCAAGTTCAAATCCCGCATACTCGAAACCGGGCGCGACAATACAGCTGACAAGTGACCAGGCACCAAGACTTTCAGCGGTTTGCCAATAGTGTGCCGGGACGGTCTGCTGCGGCCGTTGCCCTGCCCGCAAATCAGGGCCAAGACTAGTGGCCCTGGCGCCGCGCCCGTCAGGCGGCGACATGGTTAAACTTAAAGCACCGCCGGCATGCCACAGCCAGTGCTCGTCGGCATCGACCCGGTGCCAGGCCGACACTTCATCAGCCTGTAATAGATAATATATCGCTGTTGAAGCTGAACGCTCGGCCCCGTCAACCCGGAAGGTTTCTGCAAAATGACCGCCCTCCGGGTGAGGCTGCATCGACAATAATCGAATTATTTCATTAGCTCCAAGATCTCCGGCACGTGCAAACGTCATCAGAAACGATCCTTCCGCCCCCGAATCTCCGCAAATGTCCCGACAGGGTCACCGGCATGACCCATTCTTGCCTGCATTCCGGGATCATCAGCTCGCAGGAATGGATTGGTTAACAGCTCCCGAGACAATTGCATCGGAACAGTTTTCTCATTGCGGGCCCGCTTTGCGTCAATCTCTGCAATATAAGCCGTCAAATCAGCATTCTCCGGATCAATCGTCTCACAAAACCGGGCATTCGCCTGCGTATATTCATGCGCGCAATAGAGTGTAGTATCCGGCGGCAAAGCCTTGAGCCGCGACAGGCTAGTCCACATCATGTCGGGCGTTCCTTCGAAAACGCGGCCACAGCCGAGCGCAAAAACAGCATCTCCGACAAACGCCATTCCTGCCTCGGGAAGATGAAACGCAATATGCCCGAGTGTATGTCCGGGGACATCGATAACATCAGCGCGCCACGCGCCGATCATGACCTTATCCCCGCCACCCACAGCTCGCTGTAATCCGGGAATTTTTTCGGCCTCGCCGGCGGGGCCAATAATCTCACAGCCCGTCTCGTCCTGAATTGCCAGATTGCCGCCGGCATGGTCGGGGTGCCAATGCGTGTTCCAGATCGCCGAGATCTGCCAATTGCGCTCTGCCGCCGCATTCAGATACGCCGTCGGATCCGGCGTATCGATTGCGACCGTCTGCTGCGAGGCCGCATCGTGAACGAGATATCCATAATTATCGTTAAGGCAGGAAAATTGGTGTATGGTTAGCATATCAAACTCTAAGGTCCTTTGTTAACATCGCGAAATAGAGCCACATGCGTCAATCAACAGCAACCCTTGAAGCATTTTATAATAGCCGTCTTGGCGCCGCGGTCGGACGCCGCGTCCGCGAACGTATTCGCGACATTTGGGGCAGATGTGACCGACAATCATTACTTGGCATCGGTTACAGCCTCCCCGTGCTTGAGCTCTGGCAGACGAACCAGCAGATATGCCTGGCCGCTATTCCGGAGGACATGCACGATCAGACAGATCCTTGGCAGGCGGCACGGCGGACGGTTGTCACACCTGACCACCGGCTCCCCTTCAACGATTCCGAATTTGATAAAATCGTTCTCATGCATGCCCTCGAAGAAGCCGAAAATCCGCGGCTTCTAATGCGCGAAGCCTGGCGTGTCCTGGCGCCAGAAGGACGAATGATCGTAATTGTCACCAATCGCCGCGGCATCTGGTCGTTGAATGATGGCTGCGCTTTCGGTCACGGCCAGCCATGGACGCGCGGGCAGCTAAGCCAGTTTCTCGCAGATGGTTTGTTCCAGGTGACAGCCAGCAGCACTGCAGTGTTCATGCCACCGGTCGACTGGTATCTGGTGACCTCATCCTCGCGGCTTCTGGAAAGAACCGGCGAACGTCTGCTGCCAGGTTTCGGTGGCCTGATCCTCGTTGAGGCGGTGAAAAGGATCTATGCTGAACCGCGTCATCAGGCACCGGAACAGGCTTATGAGACCAAGCCGTCGCAGCAGGGCAGTTCGGCAATGCTCAAATATTAACCAGACGACGTTGCCATATCACAAATCACATCGATCTGATTGACCTGGCCGATCCGACGGTATCCATTCAGCTATCCGAGCCTTAAGGAGTTTAAAAAAATGAAACTAGTATCTGCCATATTCAAGCCAAGCCGGCTTGATGCTGTTATCGATGCGCTTAGCGAAGCCGGCGTGTCAGGACTTACAGTTTCCGAAGTACGGGGCTATGGCCGCCAGCAAGGAAAAACCGAAGTCTATCGCGGCGCCGAATACGAAGTCCGGTTGCTGCCAAAGGTAAAAGTTGAAGTCGCCTGTACATCGGAAGATGCCGACCGGGTTGTGGAAGCAATCTCTGGCGCTGCCAATACCGGTACTATCGGTGATGGTAAAATCTTCGTCACGCCGATGGATTCTGTTGTTAGAATTCGGACCGGTGAGCGCGACGGCCAAGCAATCGTCGGAAGCTAACCATCGATCCAACCCGTTTGGAGGCGGGGCTATTTACTCTGAGCACTTGATTTTAGGTCCACTTCGCGCCACGACCATTCCGATGAAATGGAGTTGTTATGGCCGGTCCCAAGGCACTTGCAAATATTCTGAGCATTGTCCCCTATAAAGGCGGGCAGAAGAGTCCCGTCGGTTGGAAATTATCGTCTAACGAAAATCCACTGGGATGTAGCCCGCTTGCCCGGCAGGCCGCCATTGATGCGGCCTCCGATCTGGCCTCCTATCCAGACGGCGGGGCCCTGGCATTGCGTGACGCAATCGCAAGAAAATACGATATTGACGCCAAACAAATTATCTGTGGTGCCGGATCAGACGAAGTGTTCCAGCTTCTCTCGCGCGCCTATCTGTCACCCAAAGATGAAATTCTGCAAAGCGAGCACGGTTTTCTGGTTTACCGGCTCGTCGCACAACAAGCCGGCGCCGAAACCGTCAGCGCCCCGGAAACAAACAAGACCGCTGATGTTGACGCGCTACTGGCCCGCGTAGGCCCGAAGACTAAAATCGTATTTCTTGCCAATCCGAATAATCCCACGGGGACCTATTTAAACAGGACCGACATCTACCGATTGCATCGCGGATTGCCGGAGGACGTTCTACTTGTACTCGATGGCGCTTATGCCGAATATGTCGAGGCGGAAGATTATGATGACGGCATGCAGCTCGCCGGTGAAAGCAATAATGTCCTTGTCACCAGAACATTCTCGAAAATTCATGGCCTCGCTGCCTTGCGTCTGGGCTGGGCATATGGACCTGAAAGCGTGATTGATGCGCTTAACCGCACCCGCGGACCGTTCAATGTCAGCGCTGTGGCCCAGGCCGCCGGAATCGCCGCCATCGAAGATGACGAATTTCAGGCCCGCTCAACACGGCATAACCAGCTGGAACGCGAAAAACTACAGAACGCTCTCATCGCGCTCGGCCTGGAAATTATTCCGAGCGTCGGTAATTTCGTGCTGGTGGCATTTCAGGATAAGGACGGTCAGCGCGCCGAAGATGCCGATCAATATCTGCGCGCGTCGGGAATTGTGGTGCGCAATGTCGACGTTTACGGATTGCCGAATTACCTGCGGATATCGGTCGGCACAACCGAGGCCAATCGCGATGTCATTGATGCTTTGACCCGTTTTATAGAAACATAACACCAGCAATACCTGACTGACGGGACAGATGCGAGACCGGTATGGATAATCAGACTTTTTCCTCAATCGCAATTATTGGAGTCGGCCTGCTTGGCTCATCTATCGCGCACGCTGTCCGGGCCTATGGTGGGGCCGGAGAGGTTAGACTATTCGACCATAATCCTGATGCGAGAGAGATGGCCGCGAAACTTGTACCAGGCCAGATGATGGCAAGTGCCGGCGAGGCAGTGCAGGGCGCGGACGCGGTCTTCCTGTGCGTCCCTGTCGGTGCGCTTGGAAAACTGACGGAAGAAATATCCGCCGACCTTAAGCCGGGTGCGATTTTAACCGATGTCGGTTCGGTCAAGCAGGCTGTATGCACTGATATGTCGGCGTCCTGCCCGAAAACCGTTCACCTCATTCCAGGACATCCGATCGCGGGGACCGAGAAATCAGGGCCAGCCTCAGGATTTGCCGACCTTTTTCTCGGCGCCTGGCATATTCTGACACCGCTCGAATCCGACACGCCTGATTATAAAACGGCCATCGAAACCTTATCTCGGTTCTGGACAATACTCGGCGCAAACGTCGAGCTAATGGCGGCCGACCGGCATGATCGCGTGCTCGCAATTACCTCGCACCTCCCTCACCTTATTGCATATAATATTGTTGCGACAGCCTATGATATGGAAAGTGTGGAAGAAGGCGAAGTCGTTAAATATTCGGCCGGCGGGTTTCGGGATTTTACGCGTATCGCCGCGTCAGATCCGATAATGTGGCGCGATGTTTTTCTAAACAATAAGACCGCTGTCCTCGAGACGCTTGGTCGTTTCAGTGAAGACCTTGCCGCGCTCCAAAGAGCCATTCGTTGGTCCGATGGCGACATGCTCGTCGAGGAATTCAAACGGGCCCGCGGGATTCGAAAAGCCATTATTGAAGCTGGAATCGATACAGATGAACCCGATTTCGGCCGACGCTCCCCCAAAGCCGCAGAACCCGACTAGTCACATTTAGGCGGGAATTTCCTGCCCGGCCCAATCGAACGCCTTACCCGTATCATCTGCCGTTAAATTGCCCAGCACGTCGATCAGATAAGCCGCCGACTGTTGCGGGGTGAATAGCGATTTATCAGGCACCCCGGCCTGAAACGGCCGCGATAAACCGGTATCAACCGTACCGGGATGAAGAGACACGGCAATAAAGTCAGGATTGCGCCGCGCCTGCTCGATCGCATAATTTTTAACCAGCATATTCAGCGCCGCTTTTGACGCGCGATACGCATGCCAGCCCCCAATACGATTATCACTAATCGAGCCGACACGTGCCGATAGCGCGGCAAAAATGGCACGGCCGCGACGCGGCATGCCAGGCAGGAAATGCTTTGCGACCAATGCCGGCCCAAACGTATTGATTTGAAAGACTTTCTCGAAGGCGGTCATTGACTGCTGCCGGTACGTCTTCTCCGGCTGGATGCCATTCGCCTCGGAAAGCATTCCAATCGTAACCAGTACGAGCTCCGGCGCCTGCATTTCGCCGGCAGCCCGCGCGGCCGCGACAACGCTTTCTTCATCACGTATATCAATCACACCAGTCGAAATATTTTCGTGACCGGTATCTATTCCGCGACGCGATAAGGCTAATACCTGCCATCCCCGGTCGGCCAGGGCCTCTGACACCGCGGCGCCAACGCCGCCTGAGGATCCGACAATAATTGCTCGCTTAAGACTTTCCATACACCCGACATAAGCTGTTCCGGTCACCGGGAAAGGCCCGCCACGTCATCTACGGCCTTGAATCTGGCTCGCACCACGTCCACTCTAAAAGGATGACCGAAGACGAATTCAGTCGCTTTTGTTCACAACTCCCCGCAACCACCCATGTGCGGCAATGGGGCGACGCCAATGTCTGGAAAGTTGGCGGGAAGGTCTTCGCCATTGGTGGCTGGAGCCAGTCAGACATGCTGGCGATCACCTTCAAAGTCAGCCCCCTATCATTTGATATTTTAAAAGAACAACCGGGCCTCCGACCCGCGCCTTATCTCGCCTCTCGCGGCTTTAAGTGGATACAGAATTTCAAATTGCCCGGCCTGAATGATGACGCACTCAAGGACTATATAAAGGAAAGCCACCGGCTGGTTGCCGGTGGCTTATCTAAAAAACGTCGCGCCGAACTGGGCCTTGCCTAGCTCATGGCGCGTCGGCAACCTCGGCTTCAGCGGCCATAGCAGCTGCAACCATGGCTTCCATTTCGGCACCATCATGCGCCTGCTTCAAAACATACGCTCTGATCGCCTCGGAATCAGCCTCCGAGAGCGCATTCGCGAATGAAACCATGCCATTCGCGGCAAGGCTGCCCTCAATCACAACACTGTTCCAGGCCTCAGCATCTGCGGTGATGTAAGACCAGCGCAAGTCTGGCAAAACACCAGAGCTAATCGCCAACGGGCCATGACAGACACGGCAATTATAATGATACTGATCAAATCCGGTTTGCAGCAAATCCTCATCACCGAATGCTTCGGCTTTTGGGGTCCGCGGCGGCAGAATCAGATCGGGGTCCGGGATCGTCTCTGTTCCGCCAAGTTTGAACGTGACGACTTTCCCGACGATTGGCGGCACCGGCTGATCATAGGCCGATCCGCCGGCAAGGGCATAAGCCGATCCCCAGCCGGTCGTAATGGTAACATATTGCTCACCATCAATCGCATATGTGCCGGGCCCCGACGCGGCGCCGGCTTTGACATTCTGACCCCATAATTTCTCACCCGTTGCAGCATTATAGGCCGAAAACTCGCCTTCCAAACGCCCCTGGAAGACAAGGCCGCCGGCGGTCGACAAGACGCCACCATTCCAGGCATTACTATGCTCGACACTCCAGCGGGCCGACTGCGTAACTGGATCCCACGCAATCAAACGGCCCTTCAGCGTCGCCCGCAAGGCCATGGCAGTGGCAAGGTCGAGATCCATCGGCAAGCCCGCTGTAAGATTGGTCCCGGTATTCCAGTTCTGCTCACGATCTGGAAAGATATTATCTCGAGCATATGCGTCAGGAATCTCCTGCGCGGGGATGTAAGCCAAATTCAAATCGGGATTAAACGCCATCGGGTGCCAATTGTGCGCGCCCAACGCCCCGGGGGTCTGGAAGTATGGCGTGTCACTGTAACGCGCCTCAGGAATTTCGATTGGTCGGCCATTCTCATCAAGCCCAAGTGCCCAATTTTGCGGTACAAAAGGCTCGCCGGAAATGAACTCGCCGGTCGCCGCATCGATAACATAGAAGAAACCATTTTTTGGCGCCTGCATCGCAACCCGACGAAGGTCACCATTTTCACCGACCGGCAGATCCGCCAGAATAATTGTCTGCGTGGCCGTATAATCCCAATTATCGCCCGGTGTGGTCTGATAATGCCATTTATAGGTTCCGCTTGTCGCATCAACGGCGACAATCGAGGACAAAAACAAATTGTCGCCCTTCGCCGGATCACGATAATCCCGGTTCCATGGCGAGCCATTACCGACCCCGAAGATAATATTGTCGTTTACCTCATCATAGATGATCGAGTCCCAGACGGTACCGCCACCACCATCGGTGGTCCAAGCGCCCTCATCACCCCAGCTCACATTGCCAATCGCTTCGAAAGCGGCGTCGGACGCGGCATCATCTGGCTGTTTGGTGGCGTTCGGGACCGTATAAAACCGCCAGGACATGTCCCCGGTATCTGCGGCATAGGCCGATATATAGCCTCTGACACCCAGCTCGGCGCCACCATTTCCGATCAGCACATTACCTTTTACCACCCGCGGTGCGCCGGTAATCGTGTAAGGCTTGGACTGATCAACCGTGATGCGGGACCAGATCAACTCGCCCGTCTCGGCATTAAGTGCCTCAAGCCGGCCGTCGATCACGCCAACAAATATTTTGCCTTCCCAGACGGCGACACCCCGGTTTACAACATCACAGCAGGCTTTGACCCCTACGGCCCGGTCAACATCGGGATCATAAACCCACAATTCTTCACCGGTCTGAGCATCCAGAGCGTAAACAACCGACCATGCCGAGGTCACATACATGACGCCATCGACCACGATCGGTGTCGATTCAACGCCGCGCGCTGTCGCCAGATCATACGTCCAAGCGACGCCTAATTCATCAACATTATCGAGGTTAATTTGGTTTAGGCCAGAATGGCGCTGTTCATCATAAGTGCCACCATAAGTGAGCCATTCCTCCGGTGTGCTATTCGCATTGAGCAATCTTTCTGCGGTCACATCTGCGAACTTCACCGGTTCGCTGCCACACGATGCCAGCGCAAATGCCAGCGCCACGCCTGCCAGAACATTGAATGTCTTCATATTATGCATTCTCGCTTCCCCAGTATTCTTTATGTTTACAGATACAGTAGGGGAAATTGGTAAGCTGTCGAGTGCGCCCGTTACTTCGGCCGCAAAAGGGCCGCGCTCAGATCCGCCTGAGCCGCTTCAATCGCTTCCCCAATCTGCTGCTGCCAAAGCAGAATGTCCCGATTGTCCGCGTCTGACTCGCAAAATGTTACCGACCGCGACGCATTTACGCAGCCGCCCTGACCGTCGACAAAGCCGGCGACAGCATCAGATGCTCCCGCGCCCTGCGCGCCATAGCCAGGCACGAGAAATAATGATTGCGGTGCCATTTCGCGAATGCCGACGGCTTCATCGGGCCCCGTCGCTCCGGCCACAAGCATCAGACCCGACCAGCCGGAATTACCCGTCAGACGGTGCATCAATGGCGCGAGAGACTCAACAACATGCCCAAACAGCGGTTTGCCATCATAGTGTTTAAGTTGATAATCTGCGGCGCCGGGATTGGACGTTCGGGCCAGGACAATGACCCCTTTTCCTGTCGCTTCTGCGACGCGAATATGAGGTTCAAGCGTGTCGCGCCCCATATAAGGATTCACCGTCAGCGCATCGCAAAAGAAGGGCGCATCCTTCGCCAGATAGGCAGCCGCATATCCTTCCGCCGTTGAGCCGATATCACCACGCTTGGCATCCATCAGGACCAATAATCCGGCGTCACGCGCCGTTTCACAAACCCGTTCCAGCGCCTGCAAGCCGCGCCAGCCATGCCGCTCGAATAGTCCGACTTGCGGTTTTACAATGCCAGCGCGAGAGGCAACCTGATGCACAATCGCTTCCCCCCAATTCCTCAGGCCGTCCGGTGTGTCGCCGCCAAACAAAGCCGGGATCTTTCCGGCATGCGGGTCGATACCGACACAAAGCGGTCCAAATGCCTCGACCTGGGCAACAAAACGATCGGCAAAACAGCTTTGCATCAACTTTCTCCAACCCGGCAGGCGACTTTCACGACCTGTAATTTTCGCCGCGCCATATCGGCTTCGCGACCATAACTGCTTGGTGTAAAGCGCCGCGGGGCTTCACCAATCAGATCGACCTGCTGCGCGTCAAGGAACGTCGCTAAAGCTTCAGGCGAAGACGAGTATATCCGGCCCCGCCGGGGACTTTCTGCCACAACGACGCCGCGAACATGGCCACTAACATCATAAACCGGCCCGCCGCTCATCCCGCCCAGCGTGCCGAAAAGACCTTTTGTCCGGCCAGTTTCCGCCCAGGCCAGCACCGTTTCCTGCCCCTGCCTCGCGCCATTCGTAACCAGAACAGACCGCGATAATAACCGCGACGCCGTCTCACCGGGACGGCCTTGCGGGTAGCCGACCTGAAACCCGTAGGTACCAATTTCGAGGTCATCACCAAGGTCGAGCGCAACAGGATGCGTGTCCCAGCCGGTTAGAATTAGCGCCAAATCCGAGTTCTTTGAAATCAGGACATCTTCGGCTTTGATATATTGATTGGGGGCCACCAGAAGCCCGACATCTTCACAGCCTTCAACAACATGCCGCGCTGTCAGCCATTGTCCCCGACGATTGATCGCAAACGCGGTTCCAATCCCGTCCTGTGGTTTCGAGACATTGACCAACACCCGGTCATCAAGGGCCGATGGTGGCGGCAGCATGCTACCTTCGCCGCGAACGGCTTCCGGCAAGCTACTCGGCGCGTCATCCCCAGACGGTTCGGAGAACACACCCCATAGGATGACACCAAGTGACAATCCATACACCAGCCAATCAGGGATCTTTAACATTTAAACGCGACCCCTTATTAATAGCGTCTCAGCTCGGGGTCCCACAAGCCGGCCGCCAATAGCAGCGCAACAGATATTTTCGCCGCAATCAAGACAATCGCCGCCCCCGCTTCGTCATTTTTGACCCGGCTGGGAATGTCATTCAATATCATATCAATCACGCGATATGTTAAGAGTTGCAAAAGCAAAGCGACAACGCCCCAGATCACCAGATCGATCAAAGCGACGCTCGATGCCAGACAGGACGCGATCGGAATAGCGAGACCCAGTACCGCGCCCGCCAGCGCCAGTCCGGCCGATCCATTGCCGTCGCGAACCAGAGCCAGTTCTTTCCAGGGCGTAAGCAAAACATAGATCGTGCTGGACAGGAGCAGCATTACTGCCGCGGTCGTCGTCCATAAAAGATAAACAGGAAACCCATGTTGAAATGATTGAAGCGCTGCTGACATTTATCTCCCCATTTTCTATTCTTTTGCATTATCTCTACCAGCCAGTTGAGCATTCTCAAGCCAGCAACTCAGTGAGACATCAGATTCAGCAGGTTAACTCTTAACGCAGGCTCACTATCCGCGCTCGAATGGGTCCCGCATCAGGATAACATCTTCCCGCTCGGGCGAAGTTGAAACCATCGCGCAAGGCTTGCCGACCAATTCTTCAAGCCGGCGAACAAATTTGACGGCCTCGGCTGGCAGATCATTCCATGATCTTGCCCCGCGAGTCGACTCATTCCAGCCCGGCATTGTTTCATAGACCGGCTGAACGCGATCCTGGGCCGCCGCAGTCGCTGGTAGATAGTCAAACGGCTCACCATCAAGCAGATAGCCGACACAAACCTTGATCTCGTCCATGCCATCAAGAACATCCAGCTTGGTCAGAGCCAGCCCGTCGACACCGGAAACCGCACAGGCCTGACGAACCATAACCGCATCAAACCAGCCGCATCGGCGAGGACGTCCTGTCACGGTTCCGAATTCGTGGCCACGCTGACCCAGCCCACGCCCGATTTCATCATCAAGCTCGGTCGGAAACGGTCCGGCTCCGACCCGGGTTGTGTAGGCCTTTGCGAGGCCGAGAATATAACTAACCGATTTCGGCCCAAGCCCGGTGCCAGCCGCTGCCTGACCAGACACGACATTGGAAGATGTCACAAAAGGATACGTGCCATGATCGACATCCAGCATCACGCCTTGCGCGCCTTCAAACAGGATACGGCGCCCAAGCTTTTCACTTTCGTCAAGAACCCGCCAGGCCGGCCCGGCAAAAGCCAGGATATCGGGGGCGATCGCAAGCAGGTCCGCTTTCAAGGCGGCGGCATCCGGAGCTGGCAAATCGAGACCGGCGCGTAAGGGGGCGTGATGCGCGATGAGGCGTTCGAGTTTCTGGTCGAGAGCGCTTTCATCGGCCAGATCCGCAACACGGATCGCGCGACGACCGACCTTGTCTTCATAAGCCGGGCCGATGCCACGCTTCGTAGTCCCGATTCTGGCTGACCCGGTCGCGACGATTTCCCGCGCCTCGTCCAGATCCTTATGCCAGGGCAGGATCAAGCAGGCGGTTTCAGCCAGCAAAAGATCATCAGGCGACAAATTTACGCCGTTTTCAGCCATCGCGCCGATCTCTGACAGCAATTGCCATGGGTCGACGACCACACCATTCCCGATAACCGATAGCTTGCCACCTCTGACAACACCTGAAGGTAGCAAATTCAGCTTGTAAACCTTTGAATCAATAACCAGCGTGTGCCCGGCATTATGACCGCCCTGAAAACGAGCCACGACATCAGCGCGATGAGATAGCCAATCGACAATTTTGCCCTTGCCCTCATCGCCCCATTGAGCGCCAACCACTACTACGCCTGTCATTACTTCGTCCTTACTGTTAAACTGTCGGCCCCAGCCGGCACGCGTCTGCTATACGCCATTTGCCGGTGACGCCACCGGTAAATATGCATAACCGGTTTAAAAGCCTTAATTGAATATTGCCGGTTTCTTTCTCGAATATCTTGCCTGTGCGGTCGCAAGCTCCTTTTGCGTGGCTTCGGTCGCCATCCCATAAGTCCGGTCGCGCAGAAAGCTCATCATGTCATGCCTGCGACCAACCGTTAAAAGCTGCTCCGGGGACAGGGTCTCGCCGATCTGGATAGGCACTGTTGTCCCGATCCGGCGCTCAACTTCACGAAAAATAAGCGCCGACCGGAACTCTAGTCCGATATGGCTGGCCACCTGAAATATTCTTGAATTCTGACCTTCGAAATATACCGGCGTCACATATGCGCCGCTGCGGGTAATCAATTTTGCCGTAAAGGGTTTCCAGTGATCATCGACAGCCGCTTTGGTAAACGGCGTCGGCGCAGTTGAAATACCACCGGCCGGAAACACAATGATGCACTCTCCGTTTGACAGGCGTGTGAGACAGTCTGCCCGGGTTGCAAGATTGACTGACCGTGCCTCGCGTGTTGGCGCAAAATCGATTGGCAGAAACCATTCTTTGGTTTCCGGCGTTGCATCAAGAACGGCGTTTGTAAGAATTTTAAAGTCTGACCGCCGGAGCGATACCAGCCAGGCGATTAACAAGCCATCCAAAACACCGAAAGGGTGATTTGCGACGACGACAAGCGGCCCGCTAGCGGGCATTTGCTGCAACCGCTCAAGATCATATTTTACATCCAGCTCTAACAGCCGGACAGCGGCCGAGAAGAATGCCTCATCCCCGGGGTTTGTTCGATAAGCCTCATAGAGACGTTGCAATTTTGGTTGGCCAGAAAGGCTCTCGATGAGTCGAACCAATCCTCTTTTAAACGGATTATCAAATCCCTCCGCATATGAAAGCTGAGGTATGTCCGTCGAGGATTTTTCGGTATCAGCGATCACTCGTATCATCCCTCATCAAACCGGCCGCCTTAAGCGTCTTGCCAGCCCGGATCACTTTGGCCAGCTTCTCCTCCGACGAACGGTCCCCCTTATTAGAATCCGGATGAAACCGCCTGACATATTCCGCATAACGCACGCGGATATCACCCGCCTTGGCGTCTGGCCCCAAATCCAGCTCGGCCAGAGCCTTGCGAGCTATGCCGGTTGCGCTCCGGTTTTCCCGACGCGCGGCTTTCGCATCAGCATCATTCTGGAATATGTCGGCACCCTTCCAGGCATCGGAGTCGCGGGCCCCAGCCTGCTTGCCGTTGCCCATTGGTCCGGTTCCCATTTTCCAGGTC
>CBFHPC010000001.1:0-76156 GCA_965657655.1 Henriciella sp. | reverse complement strand
TATTCAGGCTGATTATGAAGCTTGCGACGCTCATTTCACGGCTTCGGCCGACAAATAGCCTACACTGAGCAGGTCGAGCGCCAACGCATAATTATTGCCTAAATCTATGATCGGACTGGAGCCCCCCTCCAACATCCTCTAGTGTCGTTGAGGTCAAAGTTTTAGGGGATCGGAATGTCAGAAATATTCAATTATAATGGACTTGAGCTCGACCAGCCGGGACGTGGACGGATTTACGGCTCAATCATGGAAACGGTTGGAAATACGCCACTGGTGCGTCTGCCAAGATTGTCAGAAGAAGAAGGTCTCAAAGCCGAACTCCTGGTGAAACTGGAATTTTTTAATCCATTGGCGAGCGTTAAGGACCGGATTGCCATCGGCATGATTACCGCCATGGAGGCCGCAGGAAAACTACACGCTGGAAGCGTTCTGGTGGAGCCGACCTCTGGCAATACGGGCATCGGGCTCGCCTTCATTGCAGCGGCACGCGGCTACCGGTTGATCCTTGTGATGCCGGATTCAATGTCAATCGAGCGGCGGAAAATGCTGGCTATTCTCGGCGCCGAGCTCGAACTGACCCCGAAAGAGGAGGGGATAGCAGGCGCCTTTGCCAAGGCCGATGAATTGCTGA
The DNA here is from genome assembly GCA_965657655.1 of Henriciella sp. Lineage (GTDB taxonomy): Bacteria > Pseudomonadota > Alphaproteobacteria > Caulobacterales > Hyphomonadaceae > Henriciella. The sequence goes on along the minus strand of CBFHPC010000001.1, from coordinate 75,525 downwards.
ACACGATTGATGGCGCAATTATGCCCAGCCAGTTCGACAATCCCGAAAATCCGGCGATCCATGAGGCAACGACGGCTGAAGAAATCTGGCGCGACACAGATGGCGCGATCGATGCACTGGTTTCAGGTGTCGGCACCGGCGGGACATTTACCGGCTGCGCACGTGCTCTTAAGCGTAAAAAAGCCAGCTTCAAAATGTTCGCCGTCGAACCGGTCGATAGTCCCGTCCTGTCGGGTGGGGAACCCGGACCACATATGATTCAGGGTATCGGGGCTGGGATTATTCCAGATAATATGGACCTCTCGCTGGCTGACGAAATCCTTAAAGTCAGCAATGAAGATGCTTTCGATATGGCCCGTAAACTGGCCCGGACAGAGGGAATTCCCGTCGGCATTTCCGCCGGCGCTTCTGTCGCTGCCGGGCTTACACTTGCCAAACGGGACGAAATGGCAGGCAAAACAATTGCTGTCATCATCCCATCATTCGCCGAACGCTATATTTCGACGGCACTTTTTGACGGCATATAATATTCCCGGCGTTACGCTGTCAGGGGCCTGCAGATCATTAATTTAATCTGTAGGTCTCCTGTATCTGGTAACGGCTCTTGGTGCCGCGTCCGGTAAAGCTCTCATATAAATGAAACTGGTCGACCACAGAATGGTCGGTCCGCAAAGCCTGATATGTTTCAGCCCAGGCTTTGACATTGTCGACCGGTGTCTCATGACAATAGGCCAGCGTAATGTGCGGCGTAAAAGGCCTTCGCTCAGTTTCGAGCTTTAACGCTCGCGCAACATCTTGGCAGGCACTGGCCAGATGTTCGAGATCAGATGACGGGGCCAGACGGGCGTATAAAGCGCGTGGCTGACGCCGGCCAAACCAGCCAACGCCCTCGACGATAAACTGAAATGGCATGAATGAGATCCGGTCGAGCCGGAAGGCAATTTCTTCAGCCAGATCGATACTGACATCACCAAAGAAATGAAGCGTAACATGATACTGGTCCGCACGCCGCCAGCTAAGACCCGGCCCATCAAGCTTGAGTGGCAATAATCGCCCGACCAGCGCATCACTCACCGGCAAGGCGGAAAATAAGCGATGTGTCATCCCGACATTCCTACAATGAGGCCCCGCATATCCCGGTTATGGGCACGGCGATGGCTGCTCGAGGTGTAACGCATTAACGTCTTTCTCAAGCTCCTCGGACCACGCCAGATCAAACGCATCAATACAGATTTTCAATTGGTCCATAGTGGTTGCACCAATAATCGTCGATGCCATGAAATTGCGGGTATCGCAAAAACGAATTGCAAGTTGCGACGGATCGATTCCATATTTGTCCGCTAGAACCAGATAGGATTCGATGGCGCGATCGGCTGGCGCACTTTCATATCGCTGCAGCCGGTTGAACAATGCCTTGCGTGACCCGTCAGGCAAGGCCCCATTACGATATTTCCCCGTCAGATAACCCTGTCCGAGCGGCGAATAGGACAGCAGGCCGACATCTTCTCTGATGCAAACCTCTTCCAGTCCACCGTCTTCAAAGGTCCGGTTGACCAAATTATAGGCATTCTGGATAGACGCCATGCGGGGCAAACCGCGCGCTTCACTCTCGGCGATAAATCGCATGACACCAAAGGGGGTTTCGTTAGAGAGGCCGATATGCCGGATGCGGCCGGCTTTCACATGCGTATCAAGATGAGCAAGAATATCTTCAAACTTCTCATAAGGCTTGCCATAGGCGGCATGATCCATTCGGCCGCCAAACAAGCCGACCGGACGATCCGGCCAGTGCAATTGATAGAGATCGATATAGTCAGTCTGTAGACGCTTCAAACTCTTCCCAACCGCCTCGTCAATTTGCGCTTTCGTATGACGTACCCAGTCAACATCCCCATCGCGGGTCCAGAGCATTTTTGACAGGCCCGCAATCTTGGTCGCCAGAATAACATCCTTGCGCCGCCCGGTTTTCGCAAACCAGGTTCCGATAATACGTTCGGTCGAGCCTTGCGTCTCCGGCCGCGGCGGGACGGCATACATCTCAGCTGTATCCCAGAAATTCACACCCCGTTCGAGCGCATAATCCATCTGGGCGTGACCTTCGGCCTCGGTATTCTGTTCACCCCATGTCATCGTGCCAAGACAGCAGGCGCTAACCGACAGGTCGGTTCGGCCAAGTTTTCTCATTTCCATGTTCGATCTATTCCTTTTCGATTTCTCGACGTTGAATCTGTTTCAAGCCTAGGCCAGCTTTCTTGCCCTTGAAAACTGTCTTATCCTTGAAAACTGTAAAAAATTGTCTCATATCTCTACCCAGCCAGTTATTCTGGGACGGTTACAACGAGGGTGATATGAACGACTTCAAAACATCATTTGCCAATACAGAGGCAATGGACGTGGGCTATGACGCCGGCCTGCGCGCCTTTATGCTCGGCGTTTACACCAAACTGACGCTGGGCATCGCGATTGCCGGCGCGCTCGCCTATATCGCCGGAACGGTTGATCCTGTCACTCAGCTCGTCCTGACGTCGCCAATGAATATGATCATCGGATTCGCGCCGATAGTACTGATCATGGTTTCGATGTTCACAATGAAAAACCCCAGCCCGCTCGGCTCAGCCCTGCTATACTGGGCCATTGTTGCCACCGTCGGGCTTGGCCTTGGCATCTATGTCTACATTGCTGCTAATGGTATTAGCGCACAAACGGCCGGCGGAATTAGTCAGTCGATGAATTTCGCGACCATCGGCAAAGCCTTCTTCATCACCGCGTCTGCCTTTGGTGCGCTGTCGCTTTGGGGCTATACCACTCAGCGTAATCTTTCGGCTATGGGAACCTTTGCAATTATGGGTATCTGGACCCTGCTTGCGGTATCAGTTGTCTACATGATCTTGCCATCGATCGGTCTCATCGAGCCGTCTAGCAATATGGAATGGATCATATCGGGCGGCTTTGCGATGCTGTCGGCCGTCCTGGTTGCCTGGGAAACGCAAACTCTGAAAGAAGGCTATTATTCGCTTGGTGGCAACCAGCGCGGAATGGCCGTGCTGACGAATTGGGGCGCTCTGAACTTCTTTATCATGTTCGTGAACATGTTCCGCTTTGTCCTGATGTTTCTGTCGTCACGCGACTAAGCGATCAGGTATGATTGAACAAACAAGGCTCCATGCGACCGCATGGAGCCTTTTTTCTGCCCAGTCAGCCAAGGGGTGCCGGTACGACCACAGCCTCATAAAAGCCGGTCTTGTCTATCTGTCCCACGCCCGCACGCTTGACCGCAAACTTGCCGCCACCTAAGCTCGAACATTAAGTGAACATATAAGGCTATAAATGTCCGGAAACAGTCCCTCTTCGCCATCTGCCGCGGCCATTGCCTGTGGGACGCTTCGCCTGTTGAGCGATCATGGCGCGGCTGGATTGTGCGAAGTAACACTCGGCAATGGCCGGCGCGCAGACGTGCTGGCGATTGACAGGTCCGGACTGATTACAATTGTCGAAATAAAATCATCGGTAAACGACTTCAAAAGCGACCAGAAATGGCCGGAATATTTGCCATATTGCGACCACTTTTTCTTCGCTGTCTCCGAACACTTCCCGGCTGACCTAATCCCCGAACATGCCGGACTGATTATCGCCGACCAGTTCGGCGGAGCAATCCTCCGGGCTCCGCCCGAAACAAAGCTACCGCCAGCGCGGCGCCGTAGCCTGACCCTGCGATTCGCCAGACTGGCCGCAAACCGGTTTAATCAGCTAGCGCAGCAGCCAATACTCGACAGCAGCCCCTATGCGGCCTAGTTGCGAGCTATGAGCCTTACTTATCCAATTGCCACATCCGCCATGCTGGCCATATCCGATCCTGCCGGAGCGGCCCGGATCAAATCCGACGCGGAGCTCGCCGCGAATGGCCAAGCGATTATCGACCTTGTCACCGAATGGCTAAAACCAGACGAAGCCGATCTTGAGGCAATCAGGGCACAGGCGCAAGCAGGCCCCGGTAATGGCTTTATTCAATTCTATGAAGACACAGACGGCCACCCAACACTGGCAGTAACATTCTGGAAACTCGATCCGGTGGCAAAGCCGGAACCGAAAGTGCGGCCGAGCGTGGAGGACCAGCCCCCGATTGACGAGCAACCCGACCATACCGATGATTTATACTTCAAACAGGTGCGAACCGGGAAAAAGGGGAAATCGGCGGCAGCCGATCCTAATCAGCTAGATCTGTTCTCATCCAGCGAGCCGTAGCCGCCAGCCATTGCAAGCATACAATGCTTGCATCCGCCCCGACCTCACGCGCTCGGAATAAATATCAAGGCGACCCCATTATTGCAGTAACGCAGTCCCGTCGGCGCCGGCCCATCAGGAAAGACATGCCCCTGATGACCTAGACATCGCGCACAGTGATATTCTGTTCGGACCATCCAGAGCCGCCGATCCGTCTTGGTCCCGACGGCCCCGTCAATAACATCAAAAAAACTCGGCCAGCCGGTTCCGCTATCATATTTCGTCCGGCTCTCGAATAAAGGAAGCTGACAACCGGCACAGGCAAAAACCCCGTCCCGCTTTTCATCATTGAGCGGCGACGTAAATGGCCGCTCGGTGCCTTCGCGACGCAACACATCATAGGCGGCTGGCGACAGTCTCGATCGCCACGCTGCATCACTCAGACGTCGCCATGCACTGTCGGAAAACGCGTCAGACGCGGCCTGTTCACCGGCATTGGCCGCCGCGCTGGTGGAAATTACCGTCCCCAATAGAGCAAGCGGGGCGGACGCAAGGAGCTGCCGTCGGGTTGGAAGAGAAGGTTTTGTCATATCTATTACTTACACCAGCGCGTGAAGAATACGACTGCAAAAAGCTATCAAATTCGTAACCCGTTTGAGATCTGCTCTTGGTAAGCTCGGATTTCCCGTCTAGTTGGAAGCAATGTAAGACCCTTGAAAGGACGCTATGGAAGACGCACCAATTACAAATCTGACGGAAGCTTCGCGCGATAAGTTGAGACAAACCGTTGCCCGGATAGAACGGCTCGAAGAAGAAAAGCGCGAAATCGCAGAGCAAATTAAGGATGTCTATTCCGAGGCCAAGGCCTTCGGTTTCGATACTAAAGCGCTGCGCAGTGTCGTCCGGCTCCGCAAACAAGACCGCCGCGAACGTGAAGAACAGGAGGCCATGCTGGATGTTTATTTGATGGCCATGGGAGAAATCGATTAGGCTGTCAGAATGGCCCGTGACATAGATCCTCGCAAACAACGTAAAGCGCTGCGAAAATTACGGCAGGCGGCGGCTCTCGCGGAGCAAGGCCTTGGCCCGCCCCTGTCGACATGGGAAGTAGAATTTCTCGCCGAACTGGAAGCCCGCATCGAAACCTACGGATCAGCCTTTGCTGATCCCGAAAAAGGCGATCGCACCGAGCCGCTTTCGGCGCTGCAGGCCCAGAAATTAAAAGAAATAGACCGGAAGGCGCGCGGGAAATCGCTGTCGGGCTTCAAACGCAAACGGCCATCTGGGCCGAAAAAGGTCAGACAAATTGACGCTGACATTCAGGCCGAAGACAAGGCCGCCGCGCCAGCGTCGGATCCCAGACCCACGCTGAAACTGGTTGAAAATAATCAAACGCCGCCCACAATTACAGATACAAAGACAATGCGGGACCGGCCTAAGCTCAAACTTATCAAGACCGATCCAGACGCATAGAGTTGCATATAAACCGCGTCTGTGACGCTGGGATAATTTGGGGAAGACGAGATGAAAACAATCGTGATTACGGGGGCCTCAACCGGTATCGGAGAAGCGACGGCCCTGCATTTCGCCGAGCGCGGCTGGGAGGTATTTGCTGGCGTCCGCAAGGTCGCTGATGGCGAAGCACTCCAGCAAAAGAATAACCTTATCACACCAGTGCAACTCGACGTTGCCGATCCCGAACAGGTTGCAGCCAGCGTCGACATTGTCAGTACCGCTTTGAACGGACGGAAGCTGGCAGGCCTGATCAATAATGCCGGCATCGCGATTATGGGACCGCTCGCCCTGCAGCCTGTCGACGAATTCAGGGCACATTTCGAGATTAATGTGTTCGGCCTGCTAAGGGTTACACAAGCCTTTGTCCCATTGCTTGGCAGCGATCAGGACCGAACCGGTCCCGCCGGCCGGATTGTAAACATTACCAGTGTCGGGGGACGGCTCGCCTCACCGTTTCTGGGCGCCTACACCGCAACCAAACACGCCGTCGAAAGCATGACCGACAGTTTTCGCCGGGAACTGGTTATCTTCGGGATTGATGCCATTTCGGTCGGTCCAGGGGCGGTAAAAACACCGATCTGGGACAAAGCCGAAAAAGCCAATACGGCAACGCCATACGCCAAGTCGCCATGGGCAAAGCCATTAGATAAATTCACCCAGATTATGCTCAGCGGCGGCGAAACAGGACTACCGGCGCAACAGGTGGCGGCAACCATCGAAACCGCGCTCACGGCACGCAAACCGAAAGCACGCTACGCACCGGTTCCCGACAAGCTGACAAACTTCACTCTGCCAATGCTGCTCCCGAAACGGGTTGTCGACGGGTTCTTCTGGCGTCGTTTCGGAATGAAGAAGCCCTAATTCACGAGGCGCCGCCGGCTGGGGCAGCTGTCCGTCCACCCGATTTGGAGCGCCGCGATGGCGGCCGACCCGATCGCGCCTGCGGCCGGGACTTCTGATTCGATGATTTTGCAGACCCCCGACGGTTTGAGCCACGACCACCCGCCGGACCCTTTGGTTTTGGCGGACGGAAATTCCTGTCGGGTATGGGCAAGCCTTCGACGCCGCTGCTGGCCGGTACCGGAACAACATCGAGTTCGATCCGGATGGTACGTTCGATATCGCGCAAATAATACAGCTCGTCCTCGGCAACCAGAGACACCGCCTGTCCCATGCGGCCGGCCCGGGCAGTTCGCCCGATCCGGTGAACATACTGCTCGGCAATATTTGGCATCTCGAAATTTATTACATGCGAAACGCCATCAACATCGATACCACGTGCGGCAATATCGGTTGCAACCAGAATTGGTGAGGTACCGGATTTAAACGCGTCAAGCGCCCGCATGCGCTGTGGTTGCGATTTGTTACCATGGATCGCCTCGGCCTTGTGTCCGGTCGCCAGCAACTTGCGGACAACCGCATCGGCGCCATGTTTGGTGCGGGCGAATACCAGGGCCCGTTCAACCGAAGGATCGCTAAGAACGGCGCCAAGAACAGCCAGTTTACCGTTCTTCCCGACATGAATGACAGATTGCTCGACGCGTTCGGCCGTCGTGCTTTCAGGGGTGATCGAGACTCGCACAGGATCACGCAGGAAGCGTTGCGCCAAATCGGAAATTAATTTCGGCATTGTCGCGGAAAACATCAGCGTTTGCCGCTCATCCGGTATCGCTGCAACGATTTTGGTTAGGTCATGGATAAACCCCATGTCGAGCATTTGGTCGGCCTCATCAAGAATCAGAACCTCGAGCGCATCAAGCGACACCGCGCCTTGTGACATCAGATCCAGAAGACGCCCCGGGGTCGCGACCAATATGTCAGTCCCCTTTTGCAGGTTACGGATCTGATGGCCAATTTTTACGCCACCAAAAACCGTCTGTGTCACGCAATCCATAAACTGCGAGTAAAGCCGGAAACTATCGGCGATCTGGCCCGCCAGTTCGCGAGTTGGCGCAAGCACCAAAACGCGGGTCGAATTGCGCCGCCGCGACTGACCCGAGAGCAGTAGCTTATTCAATGTTGGCAAAGCAAAGGCGGCCGTTTTACCGGTCCCGGTCTGTGCGATACCAAGCAAGTCGCGATCCTTGAGAAGCTCGGGGATCGCTTGCTTCTGGATCGGTGTCGGATTGTCATAACCTTGCTGGGTCAAGGCTTTCATAAGAGGAGGTTTCAAACCAAGCTCGGAGAATAGGGTCACATAAGATCTTTCAAAGTGGAGAACAGGACAGAGCAGGGCTCAGCCCCGTTCAGGGACAAGTCTGGAGACACCCCGCGTGAACAAAGAGCGTCTGCTGTATCTTTCTCGTCTGAAGGGAAGGACAATATCCGGCACAACACTCTGCCGGTGCGTTCCACGCGACCACCCCATGCGACTTATAGACCGCTGCGACCGCGCCCCCTTGCCCCAGCCCATATCAACAGTCAACATGCCAGCATCGCTCCAGCCGGAGATCTTCGGATGCGCGCCTTGCGGCCCGCACATCCGGAAGCCAATCTACCATCGCGGATGGGCGGCCGCATGAACCTTTCGGAGATGACCGGCATCAACACCTGTATAGACCTGCGTGGTTGCGAGGCTGGCATGGCCGAGCAGGGTTTGGATCGATCTCAGATCTGCCCCATTGGCGAGGAGATGGGTTGCAAAACTATGGCGCAAGGCATGTGGAGTCGCAGTTTCCGGCAAACCGAGCGCACCGCGCACTAGCTGAACCTGCTTACGCAGAATTTGCGGCTGCAGGCGCTTGCCGCGGGCACCGTAAAAATAAGGCGTGTCGCTGTTGAGCGGGAACGGGCATAATTGACCATAGGCATCGAGCGCCTGGCGTACAGTATCGATCAACGGCACCAGCCGGACCCGTCCGCCTTTTCCGATCAGGCGCAATGTCTCGGGCGCCGGATCGTGATCACCCGACAAACCAAGCGCCTCGGAGATCCGCAAACCGGCGCCATAGATCAGGGTCACTGCCGCAACATCGCGCGCAGCAAGCCAGGCATCCGTCTGTAACGTGCCGATGGTTTCAATCACCTCCGAAACGCCATTTTCCGACACTGGCCTGGGCAGTCGCCGGCGCCGTGGTGGTCCCGTCAAAAAAGCAATATCCGGATTCGAGACGGCATATTTATGGTCGAGCCATTTAAAAAAGGATTTGATCGTCGACAAAAGTCGCGCAATCGACGTGTCTGACAGGCCTTGCCGGCGACGTGCCGTCAAGAATGCCCGCAAGTCCCGCGCTTTCAGATCGGCCAGTGCTGCAAGGTCCGGCTCGCCCTCGAGATGAACTGTCAGAAAAGCAGAAAACTCCCGCATATCGGCCGTATAGGCTTGCACCGTATTGTCGGCCAGCCGACGCTCCAATGCGATATAGTCGAGGAAATCTGTCATCATCTTCATCATCTTAATCTGCCGGCCAACCGGTTAATTTATGGTTTCGCAGACCCTCAAAAACCGCCGCCGCATGCCACAGCAGGTCTTCCGCAATATGACCGCTCTGCTATTCAGCTGTGATGACAATTGCTCGCATCCTGTTTCCATTGCCGCTGCCGGAACCGTTCGATTACATCGTGCCCGACCATCTCAGCGTAGAGCCCGGTTGCTATGTGATCGCGCCACTTGGCGCGCAAAAGCGAATTGGCATTATTGTCGACTGTCATGAGCACGCACCCGACCGGACCCTAAAAGCCGTGCTTGATGTCTTGCCGACCCCGCCAATGGGCAAAGCTATGCTACAATTCATCGATTTCTGCGCACGTTATACCGTGTCTCCCCCCGGGCTCGTCCTCAGCATGGCCTTGCGCTCCAGCCAGGGACTGCTGCCGTCGCCGATGCGGACAGTCTACCATGCCTCCGGCCGGTTGCCCGAGCGGATGACCACAGCCCGACGGTCAGTCCTGGCAACAGCCGCACAGCACCCGAATCTTGCGGCGAGCGCGCTGGCCAAACGCGCTAATGTCTCGGCTGGCGTGGTAAAATCACTCGTCGATGCGGGCAGTCTCGAGGCAACCACCGAACCCGTCGACACGCCATTCCCGATCCCGGATCCGAACCGGCCGGGTGTGGCACTCACCGCCGAACAGAGCGCTGCGGCCAGCCAGTTACGACATCATATCGCGGCGAAAGATTTCAAACCGGTCTTGCTCGACGGTGTAACCGGATCGGGCAAAACCGAGGTTTATTTTGAAGCAATTGCCGCGATCATGCAGGAAGACAAAACGGCACAAATCCTCGTTTTGCTGCCGGAAATAGCGCTCACAGAGGCGGTTTTAAGCCGGTTCGAAATGCGCTTTGGCACGCGCCCTGCGGCCTGGCATTCAGGTTTATCGCAACCCCAGCGACGCCGGACCTGGCGGGAGGTTGCGCATGGCCGCGCCCGGATTGTTGCCGGCGCCCGCTCGGCCTTGTTCCTGCCATATGCCAATCTGCGCCTGATCATCGTCGATGAAGAACATGATAGCAGCTTCAAGCAGGAAGATGGCGTAACCTATCATGCGCGCGACATGGCCGTAATGCGCGCAAAACTCGAACAGGCGATGGTCATTCTGGCCTCGGCAACTCCGGCCCTGGAAACAGTGGTGAATGCCGATACCGGTCGATATCGCCGGATCGCGCTGGCTGCGCGCCCGGGCCTGGCCCAGCTGCCCGATGTCGAGCTGGTCGATCTAAAGGTTGAAACACCGGCTAAGGGTGAATGGCTCTCGCCAGTGCTCAAATCGGCACTGGTTGAAACATTTAGCCGGGGCGAGCAGAGTCTCTTATTCATGAACCGGCGCGGATATGCACCGCTTGTAATCTGCAAAGCCTGTGGCGAACGCCTGAAAAGTCCGGCAACCGAAAGCTGGTTAACCGAGCACAGATATAGTGGGCGCCTCATTTGCCATTTAACCGGCTGGTCAATGCCGAAACCAAGCCATTGCCCCCACTGCGGGGCGCGCGACTCGCTGATGGGCGTCGGACCCGGCGTCGAACGCATTGCCGAAGAGGTCAGGATCCTGATGCCAACGGCGAAAATCGAGATATTCTCCTCGGACACAACACTGAATGCCGATGATAGCCGCAATCTGATCGACCGCATGGCAAACAGCGAAATCGACATTCTGATCGGGACACAAATGGCTGCCAAGGGACATAATTTCCCAAATTTGACCATGGTTGGCGTGGTTGACGCTGATTCCGGATTACAGGGTGGCGATTTACGCGCAGGCGAAAGGACCTACCAGCTGCTCAGCCAGGTCGCCGGACGCGCCGGACGCGCACAACGCCCCGGGCGAGCCCTCATTCAAACTTATCAAATCGACAATCCGGCCATGGTCGCGCTCGTACACGGTGATCGCGACGGATTTTTGGAGATCGAAAAAGACGTTCGCGAATCATTGGACCTGCCGCCCTATGGCCGAATGGCCGCCTTAATCATGTCCGCTCCCGATTTGACCACAGCAGACAAGTTTAGTGACATAATTGGGCAAGCGGCGCCGCATGGTGAACAAATTACAGTTTATGGTCCGGCACCCGCCCCGATCGGGGTTCTGCGCGGTCGTCACCGACGTCGTTTCCTTGCAATATCCAAAAAAAATGTTGATCTGTCGGCATATATGACGAAATGGGCGGATCTTATAAAAGTACCAAATTCAGTGCGAATATCGATTGATATTGATCCTTATTCCTTTCTTTAGAGGGCTGGTGCGTGATTCCGTCACATAATCACGCGACACGCGGTGTTGTCAGTCCACAAACGAAATGCTAGGCGACGCTGAAGTTTGGATCCGGGGGAAAATTTCCGGCCGACTATTTTTGTTTCGCGCTGGCCTAGTGCCGCATAAATATGGATTTTGAGTTGGCCGCATCATCAGCAACCACCGCAAGTGAAGTCGCCCGCCGCTATGCCGGCGCTCTGTTTACACTGGCGTCAGAAACCGACATGCTTTCCGCCGTTGCTGCGGATCTTAAAGTGCTTGTCGACATGGCGTCCGGCAGCGAAGACTTGCAACTCCTACTCAACAGTCCTGCTTTCCAGACCGATGAAAAGGTCAAAGGCCTCACCGAGGTTGCGCGGAAGGCGGGCCTGAACGAAACGATTGTCCGGTTCATCGGGACACTGGCGCAAAACGGACGAGCAAATGAGCTTGTCGGCGCGGCCATTGCGTTTGACGAATTATATGCCGAACATAGAGGCATTCGTCGGGCAGTCGCGATCACCGCAACAAAAATGAAATCAACACAACGCAAGAAACTGGAAAAACTTCTTGCACAAGGCGCAGACGGCAATGTTGAGCTTCACGAAGAAGTTAATCCCGCTCTTATCGGCGGTATTCAGCTTCGGCTTGGCTCAACACTTATTGACGCGAGCGTCGCCTCAAAACTAAATCGAATGAACATCGCAATGAAAGGGGCGTGAGCTCTATGTCCATCAGCGCAGCAGAAATATCCGGCATACTCAAAGCGCAAATTGAGAATTTTGGCGTTGAAGCCGAAGTGTCCGACGTCGGACAAGTCCTATCAGTTGGCGACGGCATCGCTCGTGTCTACGGACTCGACAGCGTCCAGGCCGGCGAGATGGTCGAGTTTGAAAACGGGGTTAAGGGCATGGCGCTTAACCTTGAAAGCGACAATGTCGGCGTGGTTATCTTCGGTGATGACCGCGGCCTTAAAGAAGGCGACACTGTTAAGCGCCTTGACGAGATCGTGTCAGCACCCGTCGGTCGCGGCCTGCTTGGCCGGGTTGTGAACCCGCTGGGCGAGCCGATTGACGGCAAGGGACCGATCGAAGACGTCGCAAGCAGAAACCGTGTTGATGTCAAAGCGCCGGGCATTCTGCCTCGTAAGTCGGTTCACGAACCGATGATGACAGGCATCAAGGCTATTGATGGCATGATCCCGATTGGCCGTGGTCAGCGGGAACTCGTGATTGGCGACCGCCAGACGGGCAAGACAGCGGTTTGTATCGATACGATTCTGAACCAGAAGCAAATTAACGAAGCAGCGGCCTCCGATAGCGAGAAACTGTTCTGCATCTATGTTGTTATCGGCCAGAAACGCTCGACCGTTGCACAAGTGGTCAAGACGCTGGAAGAGCGCGGCGCTCTGGATTACACTGTGGTTGTTTCAGCGACTGCGTCCGAGCCGGCACCTTTGCAGTATCTCGCACCCTTTACAGGCTGCACAATCGGTGAGTGGTTCCGGGACAATGGCATGCACGCCCTGATCATTTATGATGATCTTTCCAAGCAGGCCGTTGCGTATCGTCAGATGTCACTGCTTCTTCGCCGCCCGCCAGGCCGGGAAGCCTATCCGGGTGACGTGTTCTACCTGCACTCGCGTCTGCTCGAACGCGCCGCGAAAATGAATGATGATCTCGGGGCCGGCTCACTGACAGCCCTGCCGATCATCGAAACGCAGGCGAATGATGTTTCGGCTTATATTCCAACCAATGTTATTTCGATTACCGACGGCCAGATTTTCCTGGAAACCGACCTGTTCTATCAGGGCATCCGCCCGGCGGTGAACGTCGGTCTTTCGGTATCCCGGGTCGGCTCAGCAGCGCAAACCAAGGCGATGAAAAAAGTTGCCGGCTCGATGAAGGGTGAGCTCGCCCAGTATCGTGAGATGGCGGCCTTTGCGAAATTCGGGTCTGATCTCGACGCGGCGACGCAAAAGCTGCTTAACCGTGGCGAACGTCTAACCGAATTGCTGAAACAGCCGCAATTCTCGCCGCTCCAGATGGAAGAGCAGGTCGTTGTGATCTATGCCGGCACACGTGGATATCTCGATGATGTCAATGTCCGTGACGTAACCCGTTATGAGGCGGACTTGCTGTCCTATCTGCGTAACGAGAAGCAAGATCTTCTGACCAAGATTCGGACCGATAAAGAACTGTCGAAAGATATTGAAGCTGGCATCAAGGACGCGCTTGATGCTTTTGGAAAAACGTTTGCTTGAACGACTAATTTACGACCGGGAGTTGTAGCCCCATGGCTAGCCTCAAGGAATTAAAAAATCGGATCGGCAGCGTGAAATCCACGCAGAAGATCACCAAAGCAAAGCAGATGGTTGCTGCAGCGAAACTCCGGCGCGCCCAAGAAGCCGCCGAGGCTGCAAAACCATACGCCAAGCGCATGGCGAATGTTGTCGCCAATCTAACATCGGCAATGGACGGCTCATCAGGCCCGAAATTGCTGGCTGGAACCGGCAATGATCAGGTCCACCTTCTGATCGTGGTGACTGCCGAGCGTGGTTTGTGTGGCGGGTTTAACGCCAATTGCGCAAAACTCGCACGGCAAACCATAACCGCCCTTCAGAATGACGGCAAAACCGTAAAAATCCTGACCGTCGGCAAAAAAGGCCGCGAAGCGCTCAAATCGGATTTCGCGGATCTGTTCATCGACCATGTCGACCTCAGTGAAGCGAAAGATGATTTCACGCCATTCGCGATCGGGCTTGGTAAAGATCTGGCGGCGCGTTTCGATGCCGGGGAATTCGACATAGCGACCATCATATTCTCGGAATTCCAGAATGTTCTCGTGCAGTCGCCAAAGACGGCACAGCTCATTCCGGCGGTTTCGCCAGATGATGCGGATCTAGTCGATCTTCGCGGGGCAATCTACGCCTATGAACCATCGGAAACCGAGATACTCGAGATCTTGCTACCGCGCTATCTGACGACGCAAATCCTGTCGGCCATGCTGGAAAATATTGCCGGCGAGCAGGCCGCCTCGATGACAGCGATGGATAATGCGACCCGGAATGCTGGCGATCTGATCGATAAGCTGACGCTCCAGTATAACCGGGCGAGACAAGCCCAAATCACCAAGGAGCTGATCGAAATCATCTCTGGTGCGGAAGCACTGTAGAGGGATGAGCATGTTTTATCAGCTTGCAACCATCAACACTATGTCAGGTGCGCCGGAAACTGGCGCCATAACCGCGACATCGAACCAATCCGGGACTGCCGTGGGCGGGACTATTTCAATAGTCCCAAACAGACGTCTTCGTCAGCAGTGGTCCCAAACCACAAGATATCTAAATAAGCCTAGTCCGCTCCAAAGGAGACGCCACGCATGAGCACTTCAAAAGCCACCGGCCGCGTATCACAGGTCATCGGCGCTGTCGTCGATGTCGAATTCGACGGTAATCTGCCTGATATCCTGAACGCGCTTGAAACCGACAATAATGGTAACCGCCTCGTTCTCGAAGTTGCCCAGCAACTCGGTGAGAATTCGGTCAGAACAATCGCCATGGACGCAACGGAGGGCCTTGTTCGCGGCCAGCCTGTTACCGACCTTGGCGAACCGATCATGGTTCCCGTCGGGCCAGCCACACTCGGCCGGATCATGAACGTTATCGGCGACCCGATCGACGAGCGCGGCCCGGTTAAGTCCGATATGCTGAGACCGATCCACGCGCCTGCCCCCGACTTCGTTGACCAGTCAACAGAAGCCGAAGTTCTGGTCACAGGTATCAAAGTTATCGATCTGCTCTGCCCGTACACAAAGGGTGGTAAAATCGGCCTCTTTGGTGGTGCCGGTGTTGGTAAAACAGTTTTGATTCAGGAACTGATCAACAATATTGCGAAACTGTTCGGCGGCTATTCGGTATTTGCCGGCGTTGGCGAGCGGACACGCGAAGGTAACGATCTGTATTATGAAATGCAGGATGCCAAAGTTATCGATCTTGAAGGCGAGAGCCGCGCGACCCTGGTCTATGGCCAGATGAACGAACCTCCGGGTGCGCGTGCACGGGTCGCTCTGACCGGTCTCGCACAGGCTGAGTATTTCAGAGATGAAGAGGGCAAGGACGTCCTGTTCTTCGTTGATAATATCTTCCGCTTCACCCAAGCCGGTTCGGAAGTGTCGGCCCTGCTTGGCCGGATCCCGTCGGCGGTTGGATACCAGCCAACACTGGCGACCGATATGGGTGCTCTGCAAGAGCGTATTACGACCACAAACAAGGGATCGATTACCTCGGTTCAGGCTGTTTATGTTCCAGCCGATGACCTGACCGACCCGGCACCGGCGACCTCGTTTGCCCACCTTGATGCGACAACGGTTCTCAATCGTGCCATCTCGGAAAAAGGTATTTATCCTGCGGTTGACCCGCTCGATTCAACATCACGTATTCTGGATCCGCTGATTATCGGTCAGGAACATTATGATGTTGCGCGTGGTGTCCAGGAAATTCTTCAGCGTTACAAAGAATTGCAGGATATTATCGCTATTCTCGGCATGGACGAACTGTCCGAGGAAGACAAACTCGCCGTGGCACGTGCCCGTAAGGTCGAACGCTTCCTGTCGCAGCCGTTTGACGTTGCCGAAGTCTTCACCGGCTCGCCAGGCGTTCAGGTTAAGCTGGAAGATACTGTGGCCGGCTTTAAAGGTCTGATTTCGGGCGAATATGACCACCTTCCAGAGCAAGCCTTCTACATGGTTGGCTCAATCGAGCAGGCCAAGGCAAAAGCCGAAGCAATGCTGGCGGAAGCCTAAGACATTTGTTGTGGCCGGACCCTAAACCGGTCTGGCCACACCCAACTTTATGGAAAATCTGATCATGGCCGACAAACTAAATTTTTCACTCGTGTCCCCTGCAAGAGAGCTGTTCTCTGGAGAGGTCGATCACGTCGTGGCGCCTGGATCAGACGGTGAGTTTGGCGTTCTCGCCAATCACGCACCCTTTATGTCGACCTTAAAAAATGGTGTTGTGCGAGTTCTCGACGGTGATGCGGTTTCGATGCGCCTGTTTGTTCGCGGCGGCTTTGCCGATGTGACACCAAACGGTCTGACGATACTCGCCGAAGAAGCGGTTGATCTTGAAACCCTCAACGCGGCGGACCTCGAAAAAGACATTGATGATCTGAGGCATAAGCTTATGGCGGAGGGTGCAGACAGCCCGCACCATCTCGCACTGGAAGAGCAGATTTCCTATCTCAAATCAGTTCAGGCCGAACTTTAGACCTCGGGCCTATCCGAAAATCGCAACCGTCTGGCGACCGATAAGCGTCGGTTCACCGGCCTTGTTCCACAAGCACATGCTCTGACTGGAATAGCCGTCCATCGCGGTTTCGGCGGTCGAGAGCGATAACCACCAGCCCTCATCGGTGCTTGGCTGGTCGGTCAAAAACTCCGCCATCCATGTCATGCTGCTGGCTCTGGCATCACCGGCTAGCATTGACAACGCGGCCGGCGGTGCACAATCGGCAAGCGCCAGGATCGATGCGGCATCATTGCCGGCGCCCTCATCCTTGTGCCGTATCCACAGACCGAGCTGGTTGCCGGTGCTGCCGGATATAGGCGGTGCCCCCGATGCGAGGCGGACATTAAAATTATTGGTAAAATTCGGTCGCCGCGGGCCTTTGAAAAATGGTTCGGCTTCAGTCACACCCATCATATCGGGCATTGTGATCCGCTGGACATTCAAACTACTTGGTCGCGCCTGTCCGAATGTAAAAATGCATTGCGCCAGAACCTGATCGCCATGGCTGAGATCAACCCGGACAAAAGCCGCGTTCTTGCCGCGTCGTAACAGGACGGGGTTGATATCGACATCGCCCCCGACCGGACCGACAAAAGCGATCTGGGCCGACCGCAGCGGGATATCGGTGACACAGCGCTGCGCCGCTTCAAGGCATAGGGCCGCCGTCAATCCACCATAAGTTGTCCGGCCCTGCATCCAGTTTTCTGGAATCGAAGCGCAGTAACTGCCATCCTCGCGCGGCCGCAGATCCGAGATAAGACGCGTATAAGATGTCATGCAATTACAATCTGGTCGTGATCCAGCAGTGATAAGTCAAGCCGGATACCATCCCGATATCGCCAAGTCCGGCAGGCGCTCGAAACTAGTGCTGACTTTCAGGCGTTGTTACTTTCAGGCCATCTAGGGCATCAGACACAACGATCTGACAGGCCAGGCGCGAATTATCATGAACATTTTCGGCAAAATCGAGCATTGACTGCTCCATATCCTGCGCTGCGCCAACAGCCTCAAGGAACGCACCATCAACATAGACGTGACATGTCGCACACGCGCAAGCACCACCGCAATCGGCGTCGATACCGGGAATTGAATTTTTAATGGCCACCTCCATGACGGTCTCGCCATTCTTCGCGTCGATCGGTCGTTCGTCACCATTATGGTCGATATAAATAATTTTCGTCATTTTAGCACTCTCCTCAGACGGCTTCAGCCGCGATATCTTTCATCGACAGGGTTGTATCGCGCAGTTTTTCCGGCGCAATACTTGCCCCAGAAATAATGAGCTTTTTTGATACGATAAACTCGGCCGGACTATTCACCGCATCAACCGCGAGTAAGTGTCCGGATTTAAAATAGAATACGGCAAATTTCCGGCTCGCCGGGTCGCCACGGACCTCGACCTGGTCAAACCCTTCGCTCAAACCGGCAATTTGCAACTTCAGGTCATACTGATCCGACCAGAACCACGGACAATCCTCATTTGGCCGTGGTTTTTCCGCAATGGCAGCGGCGGCAAGCTTGCCTTGCTCGATCGCATTGTGGACCGATTCAAGCCGGCCATCCCGCTGATAGTGCACGAGCGGGCGGCGGGCGCAATCGCCAATCGCAAAGATTGACGGGTCATTGGTGCGGCCATCGCGATCAACACTAATGCCGTTATCACATCTAATACCGGCCTGCCGGGCCAGTTCATCATTCGGTATAATTCCAATGCCGACCAGAACCAGGTCCGCCGGAACAAGATCGCCATCGCTTGTTTTGACCGCCTCAACCCGGGTCGAGCCGGTGAACTCGACTACTTTTTTACCGGTCGCGATCACGACACCATGCGCTTTGTGTTCGGCCTCGAAAAATTCACTCATAACCGGGCTGGTAACCCGCGCCAGAACCCGGTCCGCGACCTCGATAACGGTCACATCCAGGCCGAGTTGGGCTGCAACAGCGGCCGCCTCCAGTCCAATATAGCCCGCCCCGACAATGACAATTTTCTGCCCGGGCTGCATCTGCGGACGAATTTGATCAACGTCAGCGAGACTGCGTAGATCAAAGATATTCTCCCGTTCAGCGCCTGGCACAGGCAGCGGACGCGGGCGCGATCCAGTCGCAATTATGAGGGTTTGATAGTGAAATTCCTCGCCGGTCGATGCCGTGACCGTTCTTGTTGCCCGGTCAATTTTTTCAGCACGGTTGTCCAAATGAAGATGGATATCATTACTTTGATACCAGTCCTGCATTTTGAAATATAATCTTTCGCGGTCGAGCTCACCTTTCATATAGGCTTTAGACAATGGCGGGCGCTGATATGGCAGATCTGCTTCCTCGGCGAGCACATCGATCCGGCCGTCATAGCCGAACTGGCGCAGCGAGGCACACGCCTGTGCAGCCGCCTGGCCTCCCCCTAGAATAAGAATTTGATCGTCAGCCGACATGTTCGCAACCATTCCTTCTAATTATGTTTCATGACGCGTGCGTCAACTTTTTGCAACCGCAGAATAAGCGCCGCTAAATTTTACCTATTGGTCGGCCAGCGCGACGCTTACTGTTCTCAAGACAAACAATCAGTCCCGACCGTATGATGGAAACCGAAACATCCATTCCAGTTGTCGACGCCGGTCGTCTTTATGACTATTTCTACATTCCAGATGGGCTGCGACTGGAATGATGCGGCCGCCGTAAAAGCGGGACGCCACCTCGGCCAAACATGAAAAGATTTAACATATGATATCCGAAACACTTACCGATCTTTCGAGAACCCGTCTATTGGCAGAAAAGCTGGCCAGGCTTATCCGGCCGGGCGATTTTATCGCCCTGCGAGGCGGGCTGGGCGCCGGAAAAACGACGTTTGCGCGATTTCTGATATCGGCGCTGATGGGCGAGGACACCGACGTCCCAAGCCCGACATACACGATCTTACAAACCTATAGCGCCGGTGATATCGAGATTTTTCATTTTGACTTGTACCGGATCGAGTCGCCCGACGAGCTGGAAGAGCTTGGCTGGGACGACACCTATAATGGATTGAGCCTTGTCGAATGGCCCGAACATGCCGGCGACCGGCTGCCCGGGATGCGGCTGGATATTGAATTCACAACGTCCACAGAAAGTCGAACCGCAACACTGGTAGGACACGGAGAATACTGGCAGTCTCGTCTCAATGAACTCTGATACGTCCCGCATTTTAAAGAGATCTGAATTCCTCGAAACGGCTGGCTGGGGTCAGGCCGAGATCGGCTGGCTTCAGCAGGATGCCTCGACCCGGCGCTATGCCCGTCTGGTCAACGCATCCGGACAAACCGCCATTCTAATGGACGCGCCGCGTATCGAGCCACCGCCCTGTATCCCCGGCATGTCAGAACAAGAACGACAAATTGCCGGATGGAACGCGCAAAGCCGACTGGCGGGCAGCCGTGTCGAAGCCTTTATCCTGATCGCAGAATATCTCAAACGCATCGGGCTACGCCCGCCGGATATTTATGCCGATAATGATGAAAGCGGATTTATCCTTTTGGAAGATTTCGGCGAAAACCGCGAGCTTGCCCGCTTAATCGAACAGGATCCGGGGCGCGAGAATGCCCTCTATACACAAGCCGCTTTGGTGCTGGCTAAACTACATCAGATAGAGCCGCCAGAGCTAATCGAGCACAATGGGCGGGTCTGGCCGATACAGAACTTCGATGCATTTGCCCTGCGCGCAAATGTTGATCTCTTTGCCGACTGGTTGCCGGAATATGATCAACGCGTCGAAATTTCCGGCGCCGCCCGCGCACAATGGGATGCTGTTCGGGATGATCTAATTTCCCGGGCAGACGCTTTTCCACGCGTTTTTACGCTTCGCGACTATCATGCTGAGAACCTCATCGCGCTTCCCGATGGCGAGATCGGGCTGCTCGACTTTCAGGATGCCGTTGCTGGCTGGGACGCCTGGGATTTGGCGATGCTGACGCAGGATGCACGCCGTCATGTCTCATCCGATACCGCCCGGGTGGCGCTGCGGGCCTATCTTGACCATACCGGCACATCGGAAACGGCACTGGCCGAGCGTCTTGCGGTTATTGGCACGCTCAATGCGCTGCGCATTACCGGCGTCTTTGCACGCCTGATCAAACGCGACCGAAAACCGAAATATGCGGCATTCATGGCAAGACAACAGGCTATGCTGGTACAGGCACTGCAGCACCCGGTGACCGCCGACATGGCCAGCTTCGTGCGCCGCACAGCTCCATTCATGTTTGAGGTGGGCTTATGACCATTCTACCACATACCGCCATGTTGCTGGCGGCTGGCTTCGGGCAGCGCATGCGGCCATTAACCGAAACAACCGCAAAACCCCTATTGCCAGTCGCCGATATTGCGCTGATCGACAGGCATCTCGATATGCTGGCGGCGGCCGGCGTAAGGCGGGCAATCGTAAACGTCCATTGGCAGGCAGATAAAGTCGAAGCGCATCTCGCCAATTATGAGGCTATGGACATTATCATATCAGACGAACGCGACGTGCTATTGGAAACTGGCGGGGCACTGGCGAAAGCACGACCGCTTTTGGGAGACGAGCCAGTTTTTGTCGTCAATACGGATGCCATCTGGGGACCGGGCAATCCCGAACCATTGACCCGGCTAGCGCAAAATTTCACCCCTGATCATATGGACGAGCTTCTGCTGCTGGCCGATACCCGCCGGTGCATTGGCTATCATGGACGCGGCGACTTCAACAAAAACCCGGCAGGCGAGCTTCAGCGACGCATCGGAGACGATGTCACAAACTGGGCCTATGCCGGCGTTCGCATCCTCAAGCCCGGGCTGTATGATAATCAGGAGATCGCGCCATTCTCTGCTAATCGAATCTGGGATCAATTACTCCAGGATCGACGCCTTTACGGCATCCCACTAGATCACTTCTGGCTACACGTCGGAGATCCGACCGCTCTGCGCGATGCCGAAATGTGGCTGCGCTGCCACGGTGAATAAAGATGCTATTTTCACCGTCTTCTTCCCGAATTCGAACGATTCCCGCGGGCTTGCCATTTTTGAAGACTCTATCTGCCGGCTTGAAACGCGAACTTGTTGCGCGTGGTGATCCGGCCTTATTGGCTGATACGATCATTTATGTCCCCAATCGCCGTTCCGCACGCGCCCTCGCCTATTCACTCTTCGAAGCAAATGAAGAAGCGTCCCTGATGCTGCCCGATATCCGGGTCCTTGGTGATCTGGAAACAGCAGAGCCGCCGCCCAGCGTCGAGGCCAGTATTAGCGACCTGCCTCCGGTTATCCCAGCGGGTCGGCGTATCGGAGAACTGGCCCGCCTGATCCTCGCTTTTCACCGGGCGCAGGAGTTTGACTACGCCCCGAGTGCGGCAATATCAGCGGCCGAAGAACTGGCACAATTGCTTGATCAGAGCGCGCTGTCGGGCAATGTCGACTGGCAGCTACTCGACGCACTGATACTTGACGAGGACCTTGCTATCCACTGGCAGAAATCCGTTGCTTTCCTCAAAATCATATATGAGCAATGGCCGCAGACCCTGAGCGATGCCAAGGCTATGGACCCTTATACAAGACGTCTCGCGGCCGCCACGGCAATGGCCGAGGCTTGGCAACATCACCCCCCCAAAGGCCCGCTGATCATCGCCGGCTCGACCGGCTCGACCCCGGCAAGCCGGGTGCTGATGCAAGCCGCGCTCGATGCACCGCTCGGTCTCATTGTCCTGCCCGGTCTCGATTGTGAACTCTCAGTGCGCAGTCAGTCACGAATACTGGCTGAACCCAATCACCCGCAATTCTCCTTATTGCGGACCCTTGAAGAACTGAATTTCGACCTCGGTCATGTCGAGGAATGGCCCGGCATTCCCGACAATGAGAATAATCGGGCACGTCGCCAAATCATCAGCGAATCGCTGGCGCCGGCCGAAGATACCGCAGCCTGGACCACGCGCCTGCAAATGCTGACCAATGAAAAGGGGCAAGAGGCCTTTATTCGCGACGCACTCAACGGCCTGAGCCATATCGAGGCCGCTGATGAAACCGAAGAAGCCGAGCTTGCCACGCTTCTATTACGGCAGACCTTTGAAAAAAAAGACCAGACAGCGGCATTGGTCACACCGGATGCCGGACTCGCCAGACGTGTGAGCGCACAATTAAAAAAATATGGCATTATATGTACGCCATCAGCCGGAACCGGTCTGCACCAGACTCCGGCCGGCAGTCTGGTATTGCTCGTCACAGACTGGCTGCTGGACCCCGGCGATCCGGTAAGACTCATGGCCTTGTTGAAGCATCCTCTGGTCTGCCTTGATACCGGCACCGTCATGACCCTCGACCGGCATGCGCTGAGGGGGCCGAGAAACTGGACCGACATGACGGAGCTAATCACCCGTGTAAATGCCACGCTGACCGGCGAATTCTGTCAGGTCAGTGCAGCCGACACCGAACGGGCGCTCGACCTTGTCCGGCATGTTGCCGATCTTGCTAACAAAGCCGGCACATTGCTTGGTGACCGGTCAAATGGCTCCGGGCCGGATATTCTTGCGGCCATTCTTGAGCTATGCTCGAAACTCTGTGAGCCACCGCACCCGTGGACCGGCGAGGCTGGCGAGGCACTGTCATCCTTATTCGACCATCTCGCCGATATGACCGGCCCAATTGGTCCTATAAGTCTCCTCGCAATGCATGACATCATCCGGTCAGAGATGAACAAAGTGTTTGTGCCGCCTGAAACAGAAAGTTCGCAGATTGCAATATGGGGTCCGTTGGAGGCGCGCCTGCAATCCGCCGACCACATTATTCTGGCTGGCCTCAATGAGGGCTTATGGCCTGCCCAGCCCGGTCAGGATTCCTTCCTGCCGCGTAAATTACGCCGCGAAGTCGGCCTGTCCGACCCCGATGAACGGATCGGGCTTTCGGCTCATGATTTTGCCCAATTTGCCTGTACGGCGAATGTGACCATGCTTTACGCCAAAAGGCGGGATGACGCGCCAGCCCTGGCCTCCCGCTGGATATGGCGAATGCGGATGCTGGCACGCGGCGCACTTGGTGAAGACAAAGCCGCGGCCCTGCTTGCACCGGACCCGGTCACCAATCCGAAAAACTGGACAGGCCACCTCAAGCGCGCGTCAGATATACCGTCCCCGGCAGCCGTGAAGCCACAGCCCAAACCGCCGGCCAGCGCGCGTCCAAAACGCCTGTCAGTGACCCGGATCGAGACCCTTATTCGCGACCCATATTCGATCTATTGCAGGTATATTCTTGGCCTCGAAAAGATTGATCCACTTGATTCCGGCGCCGATGTCCGGCGCACGGGGTCGGCAATCCATTCCGCGGTCGAATATTTTGAAAAGCATGATCGGGACCAATCCGCGGGGGCGTTTCTCGCCAGGCTGGAAGCCGAGCTGACACTGGCGGGACATAAGACAGCGGATCTCATTTCACTGAGGCATGCACGTCTGCGCGCGATCCAGACCTTCATGGCCTGGCATCGCGATACCGCCGCACAGATTAGCGGCCGGCCTAAAATCGAAGCCAGTGGCCGGTTGGAGATTAATCTCGGCTCGGACGTATTTACCTTGACCGGAAAGGCCGACCGCATTGATCAATATCGGCATGATGAGATCAGTATTGTTGATTTCAAAAGCGGCCAATTGGCATCAAAATCACAAGTCACAGCCGGTCTTGAGCCGCAGCTACCCCTCCTCGGACTGATCGCCCAGAAAGGCCGGTTTGATGGTCTCGCCCCGCAACGAAAACCGGCCGCTTTTTCTTATATACGTATCGGTACTGACTTCGAAGTCAGCCTCATCGCGGAGGGTGACGACGCACAGACGCTGGTCGAGACCACCGAGGCCGGTCTTTTAAAGCTGCTCAAGACCTTTGCGGATCCGGGTCATCCGTATCTGAACGCGCCGAGACCGGAGCGCTTGAAGCACCAACTCGATTATGACCGTCTGTCGCGACGCGTCGAATGGGCGGGGTTTGACGAATATGACTAGTTTCGAGCCTGTGATACCGGTTGACAGTCCGGCCTTTCAAGACGCTATCAGGGCGCAGGCAGACGCCGCCGATCCGAACCGCTCTGCTTGGGTCGAGGCCAATGCTGGCTCGGGCAAAACAAAAGTACTGATTGACCGGGTGGCACGGCTCCTGCTGCGGCGGCCCGACGGGCGGGCAGGGGCCAGACCGGACTCAATCCTGTGCCTGACCTATACCAAGGCGGCGGCCAACGAAATGCTGTCCCGCCTGTTCGACCGGCTGGGAACATGGTCAATTGCCAGTGACGATAAATTGCGTGCGCAGCTGTCCCAGCTCGAGGGCCGGGAGGCCGCCACTTATGATCAAAGCGCCCTCGAACAGGCAAGGTCTCTGTTTGCACGGGCGCTCGAAACCCCGGGCGGGCTGAGAATTGAAACCATTCACGCATTCTGTGCGCGCGTTCTTCGCCGGTTTCCACTCGAAGCAAATATTCCGGCCGGATTTCAGGAACTTGATGAAACCCAGGCCGCCAGCCTGTGGCGTGAGGTGATTGATACGCATGTCGAAATGATAGCCGAAACCCAGGCAGATGCCCTGGCGATACTATCTGAAGCCGCCCGCGGACGCGGGGTCATCACCAGCCTCGACCTTCTGAAATCGCCGGAAGTCGGTGCCCTACGATTTCTCACCCGTCGCGACAAAACCCGCTCCTTGCGGGATGAAATTCGCGCCGAACTCGGCGCCGGGCCTCAGACACCCAGCGAAATTCTAGCTGCGGCCATGGGTGATGATTTACCAAGATCGGCCATTCACGAAGCGTTGCAAGAGCTTTCGGCCTATCCGGACGTCCCCAAAAACCGGAAGCTATATGACGGGCTGATGGAAGTTCTAAACGCCGGAGATCAACGGGCTGCTTTCGAGACCTATTTAACAACGATTGCAGGTGCAAAATGGGAATGGTCGAGCAAATCCAATCCCTTCACAACAGCCCTCAAAGGCGGCGTCACGGAAACTTTATACATCCGGAAAACCGACGGTCTCGGCCCTGAAGGGCGCGAAATAAGTCGCCTCAAAGCCGTCCATGCAGCCTACTCACAGGCTGTAATCCTGGAGCGTACAACAGCGTTATTAGAAATTGGTGGCCCGCTGATCCAGCATTATCAGAAGTTGAAAGCCGAGCGCGGTCTACTCGATTTTGACGACCTGATTGCCATTACATTACGGCTTCTGAATACCTCATCCATGGCGCAGTGGGTCCTGTACAAACTCGACGGCGACATCAGTCACATTCTTGTTGATGAGGCGCAGGACACAAGTCCCGATCAGTGGCAGCTGATCAATGCGCTGGTTGGCGAGTTTCATTCGGGCGAAGCGGCCGCGCGACGCGGCGACCCGAGAACCCAGTTTGTCGTCGGCGATCCCAAACAGTCGATCTATTCCTTTCAGGGTGCAGATCAGGAAGAATTCCTGGCCCAGAAGACGAGCTTTGAAAGCCAGCAGGAAAGCCTTCTAAACCAGCCAAACATGCCCGAAATGGCCATGTCGTTCCGGTCATCGCCGGAAATCCTGACCTATGTTGATGCGGTTCAGACCGCCGCCCCAATCGACCAGACAGCCGTGAACCCAGGCGATAAAGCCGGTATTGCTATATCCCAGCACACAGCCCGGCGGGAAAACCAGCCCGGACAGGTCGAACTCTGGCCGTTGGTCGTCAAGGCCGATAAAGACAATCAGAGTAATTGGGATGCGCCGATTGATCACGTCCCGCCGCAAGCACCAGGCCGGCTGCTGGCGACAAAAATCGCGACCGCGGTTGCGGAGATGATCAGAAATGGGGAAACGGTCTGGCGTGAAAATTCCAATAGGCAATGGCAAAGACAAGCCGTCAGACCGGCTGATATCCTTATTCTCGTTCGGCGCCGCAATATCTTGTTCGATTCGATTATTGACGAGCTAAAACGTCACAACATTCCGGTTGGCGGGGCAGACCGGCTAAAAATACTGGATAGTCTGGCCGTTCAGGATTGTCTCAATCTCATTCGGTTCGTGCTGCAGCCTGATGATGATCTGACCCTTGCAGAAATATTGAGGGGGCAATTCTGCGGGCTGGTAGATGATGACCGATACCTATTTCCAGTCGCCTTCGGCCGCGCAAAAACCGAAAGCCTCTGGCAGAGCCTGCAAAACCAGACAGACGATCGTTTCGCCCCGGCGATCGCCTTCTGCAACAATTTGCTGGCATCAAAACACCTGCCAGCTTTCGAATTTCTAAACCTGCATCTGCATGGCGAGGCCTCGGAAAATATGAATGGCTGGGACCAGCTGATTGCCAGACTCGGCGAGCCGGCTCGCGATCCGGTGCAGGCGCTGCTTAACCGGGCGCTTGACTATGATCTGAACGAAGCGGCGAGTTTGCAAGCATTTCTGGCAAACACCGAAGCCAATCACAGCGAGATCAAGCGTGACCTTGCAGATGCCAGTGGCTTTGTCAGAGTCATGACTGTGCACGGTGCAAAAGGGCTGCAAGCACCAGTCGTTATTCTACCCGACACAACCAAAAGCACGGAAAAAACCGATCGTCAGATCTTCGTCGGCCCCAACGGGGTGCCTTTGTACGTTCAAAAAACCATAAATGACAGTGACGTCACGCGCGCTGCCAGAACCAGGCAGGATGAAGCCAATGAACGCGAATCGCGGCGTCTGCTATATGTTGCAATGACACGGGCGCAAGACCGGTTAATCATATGTGGTGCGGCTACCGGAAAAACGAAAAACGGATTCTCCGACACAGCCTGGTATCGCTATTGCATGTTGGCGATGAGCCGTCTTTTAAACCAGAATATTCCTGCGACAGGCCCCGAGAACCGGTTGATTTTCGGAGCGGAGAGCCCGCAATCTTCCAGGACAAAACCGACCCGGCCCGATCGGTCAGATCCACCGGACTGGCTGGATAAGGCGGTCGCCGATACACGGCGCGACCAAAGGCTGGCGGCGCCAAGCAAACTATTCAGTTCCGATAGTGCGGTGACAGCGCCGATAAGCGACGCGCGGCGTTTCGGCCTGCGGCGAGGGCGCCTGATCCATTCCCTGCTACAAATACTACCAGACCTGCCCGAAGCCGAACGGCGCCGTCGGGCCGAAACATTCATGGCCCGGGCGGCCGATCTTTCACGAGAAGAGCAGGCAGAGATAATTGACGTGACATTTTCGACATTCGAGCATCCAGGCTTCGGAGCGATTTTTTCAAAATCCGGTCGCAGTGAGGTTGCTATTGCCGGGAAACTGACAAACGGGCTCCGGATAAGCGGCCGTGTGGATCGTCTCATAATCGAAAATGACACTGTTTTCATTATTGACTTCAAATCCGACCGGCCATGTCCACCCGATCACAGTCAGATTGATATTTCGCATAAAGGCCAGATGGCAGCATATGCAGATATATTGTCGAATATCTACCCGACGCATACGATCCGGTGCGGTCTGCTCTATACAGATGGTCCGGTGCTGATAGAGCTTGAGACGGATGACCTCAGAGCAATTCTAAATAGGTCAAATAGTAGTATTTAATCGCGCAAGACTCTAACTATCTTAAAACAACAATATTTGAGGGATATGATAATGGCCGCCGAACATATTAATGATGACAATTTCGAAACCGTGATTGCTGACAGCAAGCCAACTGTTGTCGATTTCTGGGCCGAATGGTGCAGCCCTTGTAAACAAATGGCGCCGCATCTCGACGCAGTCGCTGAATCGATGGGCGAGAAAGTCCGCATAGCCAAAATCAATGTCGACGAGAATCCGATGGCAGCCTCACTTTACGGTGTTCAAGGCTTGCCGACCCTGATGCTGTTCAAAAACGGAAAGATGGTTCAGACAAAAACCGGGGCAATGTCGCAAAAAAGAATATCGGACTGGATCAACGAAAACCTATAAATATCCCGCCAGAATAATCTATCTGCCCTGCCCGTTAACGGTCGGACTCCGACTGCTGACAGATGAAAACGATTGAGAAAATCATGTTACCATATAAAACCCTGAACCGTTCGGTCGCTGGCAAAACTGTTCTGATCACCGGGGCCGCGAGCGGGATGGGCCGGGCAACGGCACATTTGTTTGCCGCGGAAGGCGCAAATGTCGTTGTCACTGATTTGCATGCGGCCGGCACCCAGGCGGTTGCTGACGAAATAATAGCTGCTGGTCATTCTGACGTGCTTGCCATGGCGCTAGATGTCGCAGACCCCGTGGCAATTCAAGATGCTGTATCCGGCACTGTCGATAGATTCGGTGGGCTCGATATCATCGTCAACAATGCCGGATTTGCGCGCCCGGTTGTGCCGCAGGATGACGCCTATGATGAGGTCTGGCAGCACAGCCTCGATGTCATGCTAACATCGCATCAACGGATGATACGGGCCGCGCTGCCCTATTTGATCGCATCCCCGGAGGGTGGACGAGTGGTCAATATCGCATCAACCGAAGGGCTTGGCGCAACCCCCCGCAACGGCCCCTATGTTGCCGCCAAGCACGGCGTTATCGGCCTGACACGGGCGATGGCTGTGGATCTTGGCCGTGAAGGTGTAACCTGCAATTGCATCTGCCCCGGCCCTATTATTACCGGCATCACCGATGGCATCAGCGACGAACATAAAGAGATTTATGCCAAGCGTAGAGTTCCGTTAAGACGTTACGGCATCCCGGAAGAAGTGGCACATATTACGTTTTCACTATGTCTGCCGGCAGCATCCTATATTAATGGCGCGGTCATTCCGGTTGACGGTGGCATGAGCATTAAAAACGCCTAGGCCGGATATTCCTCATTCATCGCCAGAACATCACCGGCGAGATACAGCGATCCGCAAATAAGAATCTGTGCCGGCGCTGCCGCGGCTGCCGCCCTGAGACCATCTTCAAGCGATTTGTGCGCCGTCGCCCGTGGCAGGTATAAGGCCGCCGCCTGGGCCAGTTCGACCGGGTTGGCGCCCTGGTGTCCCTGTGCGTTGGGCACGGTATGCACATCCTCTACAACCCCCTCAAAGGTGCGGAAGAATTCGCCATGATCTTTTGAAGCCATCATCGCACTGACCAGGACTGTCTGCCCGCCCATCTGACGCAGAACATCGGAAATCGCGCCGCCGGCATGCGGATTATGTCCGCCATCCAGCCAGACCGGAATTCCGCCGACAACATCGGTTAAGGGTCCGGACCGCAGTCTTTGCAGGCGCGCTGGCCAGGAGGCTGTCTTCGCACCACCCCAGATTGCAGCGGACGATATCCGCGATCCGAAAGCCATCCGAAGGGCGAGCCCGGCAAGGGCGGCGTTGTAGCGCTGGTGCGTACCCGCCAGGGCGACCTGTTCGGGAACAAGCTCAATATCTTCAAGCGAAAGAACCTGCAGGACCGACCCATTTTCTGCTGCCGTCCGGGCGATAATTTCAGCACTGACCCGGGCTTGTGGCGCGGTCGCAACCGGACAATTGGGCTTAATGATGCCGGCCTTCTCCGCCGCAATCGCTGCCAGGTCAGTCCCAAGGAATTGCTTATGGTCGAAATCAATCGGAGTGATGACGCTTAGGGCGGGCGCTTCAATCACATTGGTTGCATCGAATCGTCCACCAAGCCCGACCTCTAATATCAGCAAATCAGCCGGGACCTCGCTAAAGGCAAGCAATGCCATCGCCGTGGTCGCTTCGAAATGCGTGATCTGGTTATTGCCGAGAGCGGCCCGGGTTCGCGACAGCCAGGCAGTTAATCTGTCATCATCAATCAGCTGTCCTGCCAGCCGAATACGTTCGTTAAACCGGACGAGGTGGGGCGACGTAAACACATGTACCGTCAGCCCCTGAGCTTCCGCCATGGCCCGCAAATAAGCACATGTTGACCCTTTGCCATTCGTGCCGGCAACATGGATCACCGGCGGCAAGCGGTCTTGTGGTCGTCCCAAAGCATCGAGAAGGTGCGTGATGCGATCCAGAGAAAGGGCTATTTTCTCGGGATACAGGCCCTTAAATGCGGCCAGTCCCGCGGTTACATCCGGATGATCGTAAATCAAACATCACCCTTCTGCGTTGAAACTGGAACATCAGCATAGGGCTGTACGATAGGTGTATCAGGCTTATCGCTCCCGCCACCGACGAAACGCTGCATCGTATGCTTTAGCACTGTCGACAGCGTTCTCTTAAGCTGTCGCCGGTCGGACACGATATCGATCTGACCCTTTTCGCGCAGAAACTCTGACCGCTGGAAGCCTTCCGGTAATTTTTCCCGGATGGTTTGCTCGATAACCCGTGGTCCGGAAAAGGCGATCATCGCCCCGGGCTCTGCAATGTGGACATCTCCGAGCATAGCGTATGACGCCAGAACACCGCCAGATGTCGGATCACACAGGATCACAATATAAGGCAGGCCAGAATCCTTGACCTCCTGGATCGCCAGCGTGGTTCTGGGCATCTGCATCAATGACAATATGCCTTCCTGCATGCGGGCGCCTCCCGAGGCCGTACAAACGACCAGGGCCGCCTTACGCGCCAGCGCCAGACGCGCCGCCGCAATAAAGGCCTCGCCGGCCGCCATGCCAAGCGAACCGCCCATAAAGGCAAAATCCTGAACCAGAACAACTGTTGGCACGCCATCGATCTTCCCGAAGGCAGCGGCCATACAATCATCCTGGGCAACCGGCGGCACCACCCCGCTGTCGGGCGCCTCGCGCTTGTCCCGCTTTAAAAGCTTTGCCTTGGCCGCCTTAATGCGGCTCGTATAAGGCTTGTCATCCTTAAACTTTAACGGATCCTGCACCACCGCCGGAAGCGGAACCGGCTCCCAGCGTTCGCCATCAAAAAACAGCCGGAAACGGTGTCGCGGCGAGATTCGCAAATGCGCACCAGCCGGGGTTACAAAACAATTTTCTTCAAGGTCGGAATGATAGACGAGCTCGCCCGACTGCGGGCATTTCACCCAGAGATCGTCCGGCGTATCCTTACGCGATCCCCCCAAAAGATCTTTCAGGCCTGGCGTCCTAAAATTTGTAAGCCAATTCATCGCTCTGCGGCTCCCAATTCCAATCGATTCTAGACGCTATCACCGTCTAAAGCGGCCCTCAAGTCACCAGCCAGCTTACCGACATTATTAACCACCAACTGCCGGTCATTATGCATGTCCGCCTGTTTTGCATAATCCACAAAAGCAGAGCCAACAACAACCCCGTCGGCAATTTCTGCCATTGCGACGGCTTGCGCCCCGCTGCGAATCCCAAAGCCGACACAAACCGGCAGACCCGAGACATTCCGGGCCATATCAACACCGGGTTTAATATCTTCAGGAACAGCCGCCCCGGCCCCGGTCACACCGGCGACAGCAACATAATAGATAAACCCGCTGGCGCCATCTGCGATCACTGACATCCGCGCCTCATTCGTCGTCGGGGTTGCAAGCCGGATCACCGACAGGCCATGCGTCTTGAACGCCGCTCGCAAACCACCGTCTTCTTCAGGAGGCAAATCCACAACAATCGCCCCGTCAATACCGGCCTGCGCGGCTTCGACAGCAAAATTAGCATAGCCCATATGATGGATCGGATTGGCATAGCCCATCAAGACCAGAGGCGTCGTATCGTCTTCAAGCCGGAACCGGCGCGCCAGGTCAAGAACGTCTTTCAGGGTCACATTATTGGCCAGGGCGCGTAATGCCGCCTCCTGTATCGACGGTCCATCCGCCATTGGATCGGTAAATGGCGCCCCGAGCTCGATAATATCGGCGCCATTATCACGCAACGCACAGAGCATCTCGAAACTGGTTTCAAGATCGGGGTCGCCACCCATCAGATACGAGACCAGCGCCGTTCGCCCTGCATCTGCAACCTGCTTAAACCGCGCATCAATTCGTGCACTCGTCATTTCCGCTACCTCATGTCTACCTTATCGCAACCCGCAAACCCGGTCGCCAACGGCCCAGCCGGATACCCCCGCATAGATCATAAATCGATCCCGAGATGCGCCGCCACACTGAACACATCCTTGTCACCGCGACCACAAAGATTGAGAATAATGAGCCCGTCCCGACCAATATCCTGGGCAATCTGGCCAACCCGCGCGAGGGCATGACTTGGTTCCAATGCCGGGATAATGCCCTCCAGCCGGGTACAAAGTTGAAAAGCCTGTAATGCGTCCGCATCGGTACAGGTCAAATACTCCGCCCGGCCGGTGTCCCGCAGGAAGGCGTGCTCCGGACCAATTCCGGGATAATCCAGACCGGCACTTATCGAGTGCGCATCGATGATCTGGCCGTCATCATTCTGCAAAAGATAGGTTTTATTGCCATGCAATATGCCGGGCGCCCCGCCATTCAGTGCGGCCGCATGCTGACCTGATTCAACGCCATGCCCGGCCGCTTCAACCCCGATCAGGCGGACAGTCTCATCATCCAGAAAGGGATGGAACAGGCCGATCGCATTGGAACCGCCGCCGATACACGCCACCAGAGCATCCGGCAGCCGGCCTTCCCGCTCGAGTATCTGGGCGCGGGCCTCGCGGCCGATAACGCTCTGAAAGTCACGTACAAGTTTGGGGTAGGGATGCGGGCCGGCGGCCGTACCAATGCAGTAAAAAGTTGTATCAATATTCGTAACCCAGTCGCGCAAGGCTTCATTCATCGCATCCTTGAGGGTCCCGGTTCCACTTGTGACGGGAATAATCTCCGCCCCCAAAAGCTTCATTCGAAAGACATTCGGCTTCTGCCGCTCGACATCGGTTGCGCCCATAAACACAACGCATTGCAATCCGAACCGGGCGCAGATCGTCGCGGTTGCAACGCCGTGCTGGCCAGCCCCGGTCTCCGCAATAATCCGCTTTTTGCCCATCCGTTTGGCCAGCAGGACCTGGCCAAGACAATTATTGATCTTATGCGCTCCGGTATGGTTGAGTTCGTCACGTTTGAAATAGATCTTGGCCCCGTCATAATGATCGCTAAGCCGTTCTGCATGATATAATGGTGACGGCCGGCCCACATAATGGGTCCATAAATCATCCATTTGCTGAATGAAGGCCGGATCTTTCTTGGCCGCCTCATATTCGGATTCAAGATCGAGGATCAGGGGCATCAAGGTTTCGGCGACATAGCGACCCCCAAAATCACCAAATCGTCCGCTTTCGTCCGGCCAACTGTCCCAGGTATTGCGCAAGTCCATAAGCCCGTTCCTTAAGTTGATTTAGCGGCTTCAATAAAAGCATGGATGAGAACCTCATCCTTTACGCCCCGCAGACCTTCGACGCCAGAGGACACATCGACCGCACGCGCATTCGTCGCCAGTATCGCCGCGTTTACATTGTCCGGTGTCAGACCACCAGCCAGAAACCAGGGGCGGTCAATCTCGAGGCCATCCAGCAGATCCCAATCGAAGCGTTCTCCATTGCCGCCGGGAAGCTCGCCATCTTGCGGCGGCGGAGCATCAAATAAGAAGCGATCGACATACCAGTCTTCAAGGTCGGACAGCGTGTCTGGCGACCGCACACGGAGCGCCTTCCAAAGCTCCGCACGCCCATCAATATCGCGAACATGCCGCAACACCTGCTCTTGGCTTTCATTGCCATGCAATTGTATCGAATCCGGTGATGCCATGTCGAGGACGTCCTGAACAAGGTCCGGACTTGGATCGACCATTAATACGGTACTGCGAATTCCAAGTTCGGCGGCAAAGCCTGTCAGATCGGCAAGCTGGTCGAGCGCACCCACGCCCGACCCTAATATATTTCTTGGGCTGGCCGGATACAGGACAAAGCCGACCCAGTCAGCGCCGGCTTCCGCCGCAACCCGGATAATGCTCGTATCTTGCAGACCGCAAATCTTAACCTCTGTCATAGGGGCAAGTGATAACAAGCATACAAGTTGTCAAGCGCCCGCAAGGCTTGATTTTAGCGACATTCGCTTTGTGCCAGCTCGATCGCCGCAGTCGACCCCGATAGAGAGAAATGATAGGCAACCCGCGTATTGCGCGACGACGTTGCTTCGATTCGAAGTTCCCGGCCCGCCTTAATTGCCGCGACCAATGCCGGATCATCTTCATCGGTCGCATAGGCTTCCTCGCCAACCCCGTATAGAGGCCAGGATGTCCGGCCAATAATCGCCTTTCCGGGAATATCATCGCGCAAATCATAGCCAACCCTCAGACTCGGCTGATTTGTCGCCACACCGGAACCCCAGCTTGAAACATAGAACCAGACATCACCATGACTGGCGGAGCGCGGCGCCTTATCGCTTGCAACCGTCGCGGCATAGCAAATTTTTCCCGCGGCATTGTTATCGGTAAAGACGGTCCAGTCTCTAAACTTCGCCAGCGCTGATGGCTGCGCCGAGACAGCGAGCGGTAATAACAGGATTGCAAGGACGGACGTTGATAAACGGACAAACAAGAAGTTCTCTCCTGATAAAGAAATAACGAAGTCTATATACATACTGAAATAGGCTTAAGGCAAAACTAAGATGCCGTTTGGACACATTTCAGATGTAAAATATTCAGAGAATGCTGTTGCATTCGGCCACGAAGGAAAGTTTATGTAGATTGTAAACGCGGTAAAGGTCTGTTGTGTCTTTAAAAAATCAATTAGATTCTATTGATGAACGTTCGCATTTGGCGGATTGCATTCAACGCGTTGCAGATGAGCGCTGCAAACAGGCTTTCGCGGAACTGTTCGAACATTTTGCGCCAAGGCTGAAAACCTTTCTGATCCGGCAGGGGACCGATGAAGCCGCCGCAGAAGAGATCGTTCAGGATGTGATGCTCAATGTCTGGCGTAAAGCCGACCAGTATGACCCGCAGCAGGCCTCCGTCTCAACCTGGATCTTCCGGATTGCCCGAAACCGCCGTATTGACCGACATCGCCGGGCGCGTCCCGAACTCGACCCGTCAGATCAGATGCTGCAACCGCAACAGACCGAGCAGCCTGATATCACTGTAAACCGGCAGCAAATTGAAATAGTTGTCCGCCGCGAAATCAACACGCTCCCAGACGACCAGATGGATTTGCTGAAAGCAGCTTTTTATGACGGGCTGTCGCACGCGGCGATATCAGAGCTTTTCGACTTGCCGCTCGGTACGGTGAAGTCACGCATCCGGCTCGCATTCCAGAAACTCCGGCGGCAGCTTTCTGAACAGAATTAGAGTTTTCAGCAGAATAAATTCCTTGAGACTTGACGAAAAACGAAAGCCAACAATATCGAGTAATTAAGTAGTTCACACTGGAAACCAGAATATATGCCACAGTCTGATAATTTTGATCATAACGAGATCTACAGCGCCTATGCGGCCGGGACCTTGGATCCGGCGTTTTCACTGATGGTTGCGACCCAGGCGGCCTTGCGACCGAGCGTCGAAAGAGCTGTTGCGCGGGCCGAGAGCATTGCCGGCGCTTTCCTGGAAAATGAAACGCCGACAGAATTGTCGGACGGGGCTCTCGATCGTGCAATGGCCTTGATCGACAGTATTGAGCCAGAGCGTAGGGATGTGACCGAAGGCGTTATGCAGGCTGGCTACGCGCTCAGCGAAATACTGGATCTTCCGGAACCCCTCAGAAGTTCGGCACTGGAAGCTTGCGGTCAGTCAGGCTGGCGTGCCCTGTCATCAGGGGTTAAACGGTTAAATCTTGATACAGGCAGCGAGTCTACCGCTGAATTGTATCGGATCGAACCCGGTCAAATGGTTCCACGTCACTCCCATTCCGGAGAGGAATATACCCTTGTTGTAACCGGTGGTTTCAGCGATGAGACCGGTCATCATGTGGCCGGCGACCTTTGTGTCAAAGACGCTGCTGACACCCACCAGCCGGTTGGTGATGATGACGGGGTCTGTTACGCTCTGGCAATCCGGAATGGTGGCTTGAAGTTCACCGGCGCCCTCGGCCTTATCCAACGGCTGATCGGACAATAATCAGAGGCGGCTGCGAAACAAAAGCGCGGCAGCTAAACTCGGCCCTATCAACTGATAATGGCAAACCGTCTCGTGTCGAAAACACTAAGCGTGGAGGACAGTTCCTTGCCACGCTTTAAGGTCTGTCCCTGACTACCAATAATAGCATAAGCGCCTTGCGCTCTGGCGAGCGCCGGTGTTTTCACAATCCGCCATGTCGGGCTATCAGCATGGCGCCTGAAAATGGCGAAAACGGCCTGGTCACGGTGCATGCCAATCGCATAATCCTTCGCCTCGCCGGCCATAACCAGACGACCGTATACATTCAGGATCAAACTCATTTCGGGGCGCTGAAACGCAATCTTTGACGAGGCAGGCGGCGGCTGGATATGCGTTATATTATCTGCGCTCATCTATACTCCCGCCTCTCTGCGTGGCTACTCGGCTATCGGCGTGCCCTGAAAACGCGCCGCAACCGCGACCGGGCCCGCTGGTTCAATATAAGCGTCACGCCAGATAAGCCAATGTCGATATTCCAGGACCAATGCCGGTGGGGCCAGGGCGACCCGGTTCCCGGCTAAAAACAGGCCAGATCATCGGATGCGCCCTAGTCAAAGCGCGCGATACTGGTAAAAATAGACCGAACTCGAAAGTGATGGCGATGTTGGTGGTTGAAAAGCTAACCAAGTCTTTCTCCAAGAAACAGGCCGTAGCATCGGTCTCGTTTCAGATTGGAAAGGGCGAGGTAATTGGATTTCTGGGCCAGAATGGCGCCGGGAAATCAACAACATTACGGATGATATGCGGCGCCATCGAACCCGATGCCGGCGATGCCAGGATCTCCGGCTATTCCATTCTTGAACATCGCCGGCAAGCCCAGCGCCTGATCGGATATTTGCCGGAAGGCGCGCCACTATATCCCGACATGCGGGTCGCCGAATTTCTCGATTTTATGGCTGACTGTCATCAATTACGCGGGCCTGCGCGCCGGTCGGCCTTGGAGCGTGTTATTAATGATACGCGATTGGCGAGTGCGCTTGGTCAGACAATTTCAACCTTATCTAAAGGCTTCAAACGGCGGGTTGGACTAGCCGGCGCCCTGCTACATGATCCGCCAGCGCTTATCCTGGACGAACCGCTCGACGGTCTTGACCCGATTCAAAGATCGGCAGTCAAAAATTTAATCTCGACAATGGCACCGGATAAAGCTGTCCTGATTTCAACCCACAATCTCGACGATATTCCGGCGATGTGTTCGCGGACTGTATTAATTGATCATGGCCGGATCATCGCAGACGAAACACCAGAACAATTTGCCGCGCGCAGCGCGGGCAGTCTTGAAACGGCATTCGCCGCACTGGTATCTGAAACGGCGAGCGCAACATATTGAGCCCGCATCTGACATACGCTTTAACCACGGCCGCCACCGCGTGGAAACGTGAAGTGTCAACATATTTTGCGACGCCGCTGGCCTATATCTTTCTGGCGATTTTCTTGTCCAGTATCGGGCTTTTCACATGGGACATATCAGGCTTTTTCGAGGCTGGAAAAGCAGATCTTGATGCATTCTTCAGCTGGCACCCCTGGCTTTATATCTTTTTCATGCCGGCTCTGGCGATGCGCCTATGGTCGGATGAAAAACTTCTCGGCACAATTGAATTGCTTAATTCGTTGCCAGTAAGTCTGTCCGGCCTGGTTACCGGCAAGCTGCTGGCGGCGTGGACGGTTGCCGGCGCCGGCCTTGTCATGACGTTACCCTGGTGGATCATGGTCAACTATCTCGGCGACACCGATAATGGTGTCATCGCCGTATCCTATCTGATGAGCTGGCTAATGGCCGGTGCCTTTCTGGGTATTGGCTCAACAGTCTCGGCGCTGACCTCTAGCTCGGCGATCGCATTTGTCTTGAGTGTCGGCGCCAGCTTTCTTATCACGGCCGCAGGATGGCCGATATTAAGCGTGAACATTGATTCGGTGTTCGGACCAGCGCTCAGCGAAATCGTCTCCCAATTTTCGTTCATGACCCATTTCAGCCCGGCCCAGCGCGGTGTGGTTGAACTCAGAAATATCATATTTTTCTTAAGCTTTATCGGATTAAGTATTGCCGCGACACGTCTTCTTATCGAATATCGCCGACGGGTGCCAAAATGACCGCCCGCCAGTATTTATCCACGGCCGGCGCCTTGATCGCCATGATATTTATCGGGATTAATATTCTTAGCTTTGTATGGTTAAGCAATATCCGGTTTGATGTTACCGAGCGCCAGCTCTACACCCTATCCGATGGCACGAAAACGACACTCGGTAATATTGGAGAGCCGGTTAAGCTGAAATTTGTCTATACCCGTAGCCTCGGACAATCCTATCCCAGCATCAGCGCCTATGCGTCCCGCGTCCGCGAGCTTCTGAGAACCTATGAGAGCCTTTCAAAAGGCAAATTAACAATTACCGAACTCGACCCTTTGCCGTTCAGCGAGGATGAGGACCTAATCACGTCATCTGGTCTGGTCGGGGTCAACACCGCCCGAAACCAATCTCTATATTTTGGTATCATCGGCGAGAACAGCGTCGATCAAACTGTCATAATCGGCTTCCTCGATCCAGATGAAGACGCGGCACTGGAATTCAACCTAACACGGCTCATCCAACGCCTCGACCAGCCTATCGCGCCGACAATCGGACTGCTGACAACGCTTCCCGAGCTTGATCCGCTGACCCCGGAAGTCGGATTGGAGTTTGCCCGCACGATGGCAGAACGCTTCACGGTCGCACCAATCAGTCCCGACTTCGTCCGCCTGCCCGATCAGATCGATATTCTGTTTCTGGCGCATCCGCCAAACCTGACGGAGTGGCAACTATGGCAAATCGACCAATTTATCATGCGGACCGGTAAGGCACTGATCCTGCTCGATCCAGCTGCCAAGACGGCCAGCGGAGGCGGTCCCTTCGGGCTTCAGAACCGGCAGATCCGGTCTGACCTCAACCCGATAACCGATGCGTGGGGCATTCAGCTTGCCGCCGA
This sequence comes from Henriciella sp., assembly GCA_965657655.1. Lineage (GTDB taxonomy): Bacteria > Pseudomonadota > Alphaproteobacteria > Caulobacterales > Hyphomonadaceae > Henriciella. Next base: position 35,955 of record CBFHPC010000001.1, on the reverse strand, counting down.
CGCGATCGCCGATCAAGAAAACGCTATCGCAATTGAAAGCGAGAATGATTATGGCCGGATCAGCATTGTCGAACACCCGATTTTTGTGAATGTTCCAGCCGCGCAGATCACAGCCGCAAGCCTGTCCACATCCATGCTGTCGAGAGGCATAAATCTAGCCGCGCCGGGATACTTTACGCTTGATGATACCGCCAATGGCCGTCGCGAGGTGCTAATGATGTCGGGCCGCGGGCCATCGCGAATAGAGCCTGAAACGGCCGCGATTAATATCTCGGCTGCGCAGGTGACAGAGCAGTACATAGCCGAAACGGATCGGGTAAACTTCGCTGTATATCTTGAAGGACAGCTGGCATCGGCATTTCCCGACGGCCCGCCACGCCCGCAATTGGCAGCCGGGAGCGACCAGGATCGGGCCGATATCGTGACCTGGCTCGAAAATAATCCGGTCTTGAAAACTAGCCGCGACAGTGTGGAGATTTACTTCATTGCCGATGCCGACATGCTCGACGACAGCCTGTATCTGGCGCCCGATGGCGGTACGGCCTATGCCGATAATTCAGTATTTCTGATCAATGTGCTCGACAAATTATCCAATCGCTTCGATCTCATGGATCTTCGTGCACGGGTGCCGGGTGACAGGCCGATGCAACGCATTCAGCGTATGCGGTCGCAAGCCGAGGCGCGGCTATCCCGCCGGCAGGCCGTCGCGGAAGCACGCTTGCGAGACTTCCAGGACCGGCTATCGGAACTTGAGCCGGCCAATCAAGATGAAGATATCACGACCCCACAAATCACGGACCTTTTGTCGGAAGATGAACGCCGGGAACTGGTGGAGCTAAAAACCGCAATTCTCGAAACCCGGACTGCTCTTCGGGAAATCGAGCGTAGCTACCGGCGGGATATTGACCAGTTGGAAACAAGTCTGCGACTGTTCACAATTATCGCCGCGCCAGCGCTTATGCTGTTACTTGCAGGCCTAATATATTGGCGGAGGCGAAACGGTTGAGCGTTCTGCATCCCATCACCAATCAGTCCCGTCTGATTACCCGTCTGATCATTGTCACTATGGTCGTCTGGGGCATGATAATCGCGTCCCTGATCATGACCCGAAGCGGGCAAGTTGGCCAGCCCGACCGTTTGCAAGGTCAGGTTTTGCCGGGTCTCGAGGATCAGATTGATGCAATGACCGAACTCCGTTTCACAATGGCAGACGGATCTTACGCGCTGCGCCGGCAAGACAATGTTTGGACAATGGCAACCGCGGATTCCTACCCCATCAACGCCGTCACGCTGGCCCAGTTCCTGACAGGACTGGTCGACCTCACCTATCAGGGACGCCAGACCGCCGACCCGAAGAAATACGGCATCATCGGGCTGGGATCACCCGATCAAGGCGGCAATGGCGTCCGCTTGCAAATTTACGCAGCCACGCAGTCACCGCTGGTCGATCTGATTATCGGCCGCACCCCGTCAGGCCTTTACCTGCGGAAAGACGGCGAAGCGACCAGCTATCAGGCGGATGGCGACCTGCCGCCATTCTACAATCAACGGCCATGGCTAGACCTCGACATTTATGATCTTGAACCGGACGCGATTGAATCCATCATGGCATTTCGACCCGGACAGCCCGAGGTCATGCTCTTACCCGCTATTCCACCATCTGCACTAAGCCAGGCATCGACCGACACGACATTGCGAGGGTTTCGCCAAATCGTCACGCCGGCGCGGCTCGCCCAATCGATCGCGGATCTGACATTCATCGATGTCCAGGGCGCCGACCGGCTCACCGGCCCCGCCCGCATCAGCTATGAAATTATGACGGCGAATGGCCTGATCCTGGCGCTGACCATCTATTCCGAGCGCGACGGGCCATGGGTTGTATTGCAAGCCGGCAGCACCAATGAGCAAGCCACTAATCAGGCCCACAATATCAATCGGCGCGCATCGGGTTGGGCTTTTGCCATATCAGGCTACAGTTTCTCGACTTTGAACGCGACACTGCCACAATCCTAAGCGCTTCGGGGCGCTGGCGGATCCGGCTAATCGACCGAGTCTGTCCGCTTCAAATCTGGCGCCAATGCCTCGGCCGACAGATCACGGATGGCATCCTCGAGCGACAAAATCGACTGCGCTTTCGAACCGAACCGCCGCAATGCAACCGCACCGGCCTCAGCCTCACGCGCGCCAACCACAGCGATAACGGGTACCTTCTGGACCGAATGCTCCCGCACCTTATAGTTGATTTTCTCATTCCGGGTGTCGACTTCAACCCGGAAACCGGCCTCCCGAAGTGATTCAGCGACACGTTCGGCATACGGGTCAGCTTCGGATGTAATGGTTGCCACAACAATTTGCACCGGCGCGAGCCATAATGGGAAAGCGCCCGCAAATTCTTCGATCAGAATACCCAGAAAGCGCTCCATCGAACCGAGAATAGCGCGGTGCAACATCACCGGGCGCTCTTTTGCACCGCTTTCGGCAACATATTCAGCACCCAGACGCTCTGGCAGAACAAAATCAAGCTGTAGCGTGCCGCACTGCCAGACCCGGCCAATCGCATCGGTCAGCTGAAATTCGAGCTTTGGACCGTAGAACGCACCTTCGCCCGGCATAATTTCATAGGGCAGACCGGTGTGACGAATGGCTTCTTCAAGATCCTGCTCGGCGCGGTCCCAAACATCATCCGATCCGGCCCTGACCTCGGGGCGCGTCGACAATTTAACCTGAACATCGGTGAAGCCGAAATCATCATATACACTCTGGAGCAGGGCGCAGAACCGCTCGGTTTCGGAAATGATCTGATCTTCACGGCAGAAGATGTGGGCATCATCCTGGGTGAATTGCCGGACCCGCATAATCCCATGCAAGGCACCATGCGGTTCATTACGGTGACAACAGCCAAATTCCGCCAGTCGTAATGGTAAATCACGATATGATTTCTGGCCTGATTTGAACACTTCGACATGTGCCGGGCAGTTCATCGGCTTGATCGCCATTAATTTGGCATCTTTTGGAACTGTAACTTCGCCTTCGCCATCCGGCACAAAATCAGGGACCACGAACATGTTTTCGCGGAACTTTCCCCAATGTCCGGATTTCTCCCATTGGGCACTATCCATTAATTGCGGCGTTTTGATTTCATTATATCCCTCAGCAGCGAGACGGCGTCTGATATAGGCCTCCACCTGCAACCAGATCTGATAGCCTTTCGGGTGCCAAAACACCGACCCCATCGCCAGACTGTCGAGGTGAAACAGATCAAGCTGGGTTGCCAGTTTCCGGTGGTCGCGTTTTTCAGCCTCCTCCAGCCGGGTTAAATGCGCTTTCAGGTCTTTTTCATTTGCCCAGGCTGTTCCATATAATCGCTGCAACATCTCATTTTTGCTGTCACCGCGCCAATATGCGCCCGCGAGCTTCATCAGCTTAAAGGCTTTCGGTAATTTGCCTGTCGATGGCAGGTGAGGGCCTCGACAGAGGTCAAACCAGTCACCCTGTCGATAAATGGTGATGTCCTCACCGGCAGGAATTATATCGTCGATAATCTGAGCTTTGTAGACTTCGCCAAGCCGCTCGAATTCGGCGATAGCAGCGTCTTTCTCCCAGACTTCGCGCTCGATCGGATAGTCAGCATCGACGATCTCGCGCATTCTGTTCTCTATGGCGGCGAAGTCTTCCGAGGAAAACGGCTCCTCGCGCGCGAAGTCGTAATAAAAACCGTCATCAATTACAGGACCAATCGTTACCTGCGTTCCCGGAAACAGATCCTGTACCGCCTGCGCCAGAACATGCGCGGCGTCATGCCTGATCAATTCCAGCCCGTCAGCATCTGATGCTGTGACAATTTCAATGCTCGCATGGCCGTCAAGTGGACGCATCAGATCCCGTAATTCGCCATCAATCCGGGCCGCAAGCGCTTTCTTGGCAAGCGAACCTGAAATGCTTTTGGCCACGTCGTAGGGCGTTACCCCGTTCTCGAAGTCGCGAACGGAACCATCTGGAAGAGTGACCTGTATCATAATTTCAATATTCTCATTCTTTTGCCTGCCCTTGATCAGGAAATGGGCGCTCTGTCAAAGCCCAATCGCCAAATTTCCATGGCGCCCAGAATGGAGCATCAAGTTTTTTATCCGGGACCGGGTCATATCCCGACGACCCGCCCGGCCGGCAACGGCTCAACCGCGCAAGGGTCATCCAGCCGCCGGGCCAGATCCCGAAACGGGAAACGGATTCGGCGCCATAGATGCTGCAGCTTGGATAATGCCGGCATTTCGCCCCAAACAACTCAAACACCGGAGACAAAGTGAGCTTATAGGCCTTCAGCAAAGCCATTGCGATAAACCGGCGTGCAGAAGCCATAATAGAAACGAGTGTCCAGATAAAAACGGAGCGGTACATAATCACTCGTCACCACCGACCGCAAGTCTATGGCCGCGAAATAATCGCAGTTTCCGTCGAACATGTCTTCGGGCCATTATATTGGCAGACATTCAAGGCGCTTCTTCAGGTTGCGGGCGTCTCACGAGCCTTGTCGATTGCCGAAACAGCCGCATCAAAAGCAAGCATGGTCGATGCATGTCGTGGCGGGTAATCCCGCACCCCCGCTAGGTGACGAAGTTCCCAGAACCGGCCCTGCGGCGGTTCCGCACCCTTTCTCAACATGTCGTTTAAATCATTCCGGGCCTGGCGCACCTCGTCAATGCTGGCACTAACGGCATGCTCGGACAGAATGGCAGTCGCTGCCTGTCCAAGGGCGCAAGCTTGCGGATTGACGGCAATCGCAGCAATCGACTGGCCGTCTTCGCTTAAGGTAATGTCCACCCGAACCGACGACCCACACACGCGGGATACTTTTTCGACCGATGCATCATAGGTCGGCAGACTGCCGAGATTAGGGATATTCGCCGCTAATTCGAGCACGCGGTTGTGATAAAGATCTGCCATAGGGCAGATGTCGCGCCCATCGCCACTAAAATCAAGTGGGGAGACTAATTACCGCAACCCGTCAGCATGATTATGCGGTTGATGGCAAATATGCTGTAAAAAACGGCGGTCCGAAACTTATAAACGTCGCCAGGTCGAGCCGCCGGCGCCGTCCATAATTTCGATACCTTCGGCTTTCAACTGGTCCCGTAAACGATCTGCTTCAGCCCAGTCCTTCTGGTTCCGGGCCTCGATCCGCGCCGCAACCAAAGCGTCAATCCGGTCTTTTTCCGCATCATCCCCACCCTGCTCCCATTCGGTCGGAGAGACAGATAGCAAACCCAGATGCTGGCCAGCCGCCAACAGATCGGCGCGGATCGCAGCCATTCCGGCGCGGTCATCCCGATCTGCGGCACCATTTGCTTCCCCGGCAAGCCGCGAAAGTTCGGCCAATGCAACCGGCGTATTCAGATCGTCTTTTAATGCCGCGATCACACCTGTATCACTGGCGGTGCCGCCGGCCTCTGACCAGACCCGACGTAGCGCCCCATAGATCCGGTTAAGGGTTGTACTGGCTTGCTGTAGCAGGTCCGGGGTCCAGTCGAGTGGCGCGCGATAATGCCCCGAAAGCATTGCAAACCGGATCACCTCGCCCGGCCAGTCAGCTAGCAGATCATGCAGAAGAACAACATTTCCGAGCGATTTGGACATTTTTTCACCGGACATATCGAGAAACCCGTTATGCATCCAGTAACGCGCCATCTGCGCCCCGTGCGCACACTCCGACTGCGCCTTCTCATTCTCATGATGCGGGAATTGCAGATCAATCCCGCCACCATGAATATCAATCGTCTGACCGAGATGACGCGCGGCCATTGCCGAGCACTCAATATGCCAGCCTGGCCGGCCGGCGCCCCAGGGACTGTCCCATATCGCATCATCGGGCTCGCCCGGTTTCGCAAATTTCCATAAAGCAAAATCGGCTGCATCACGCTTATCACTATCAATGTTTACCCGCGCACCGGCCTCATTATCGTCGAGCTTCCGGCCCGATAGCTCGCCATAGTCAGACATTTTCGAAACTTCGAAATAGACCCCACGATCTGAAACGTAAGCATGGCCCTTATCAATCAGCTCTGTAATCAGTGTCCGCATCTCGTGAATGTGTTCGGTTGCCCAGGGCACGATCGTTGGCGACAACGCGTTCACAGCACGCGCATCGGCAGCGTATAAATCAGCATATTTATTGGTAATTTCCAGCCGGGACCGCCCCGTCATCTCAATCGCATCGATAATTTTATCATCAATATCGGTGATATTGCGCGCATATATGACCGCATCGGCGCCATACTCGGCCCGCAACAAACGAAACAGGGTATCAAACACAATCACCGGTCGGAAATTGCCGATATGGGCACGATTATAAACGGTCGGACCGCACACATAGAGGGTTACGCGCGCCGGATCACCGGGCTCGAACAATCGCTTTTCCCGACAGGCCGTATCATATAATCTTATGCTCATCTGCCCGCTTTAGCGACAAAGCTTTCAAACGCAAAGCGCCAAGGCGAAGATATCGCGATGAAAATCAGCATATAGCGGCGAAATATGAATGCGTCCGTCCAAAGCCGGCCATTAAGTTCGGTAATTAGACCTGCTGCCGGCGTCTCTCCCGCCAGCTGATATAAAGCGTCGAAACAACAATAATAATCGCACCAAACCAGACATTTAGCCCGGGAACCAGTCGATATACCGAAAAGTCCGCGACCGCCGACATTGGCAGGCGGAGATAATCGAACGGCGACAGAAACGAAGCATCACCGACGCTCATCGCCGAAATGAAGCAAAGTTGGCTCAGAAACCCAAACAGGCACATCAGAATGATCTCTCCCCACAAATTCGCGGGAATGTCAGACCAGTATACAATCGCAAATGGCACCAGCAATATCGTCGAAAACAGATTAGCATAGAATAGCAGCACCATCGGTTTAAGCTCGGCGGTTAGGGATTTTACCATCACAATCGCCGCCGCCAGAAAAAAGGCGCTGCCAAGCGCTGTTGCGATACTGAAATCGACCTGTCCGCCGGGCGAGGCGGCGGCACCAAAAAGATCGAGCCCCGGCAGAACCATAATAATGACCCCGAGAAATCCAATCAGAACGGCCGTCCAGCGATGCCGGCCGACCGTCTCGCCGAGCAATACTGCCGCCAGAACGGTGACGAATAATGGCCGGGTGAAGCTGATCGCATTGAACTGGGCGAGTGTCATCGCATAAAGGTCCGACACCGAAATAATCGCCAGTGTAAAGCCAAGCGTGCCACATAAGGATCGCGCGACCAGCAGCAGTGGCCGGCGCGTCGAAAGTGATGAAAGCCCCGATCTGAAGACGAATGGAAGGGCGAAAAGTACACCGAAGAAAGCCCGCGCAATTGCCAGTAAAACCGGGTGAAGATCAGCCGACAGAATCTTGTTCATCAGCAGGTAGAGCGTGAAACCCACACCAGACAACAACATAAATATGCCGCCTCTGAGATTACCGGAAATCGCTTCGCTGTTAACCGTCCAGTAACCGGATTGATTTCCTCGTTGTGTCATGAATAGTTTTTCCTCAACCGAGATCGAGACCTTAGACCGTCTGTGGCGGTCTGTCCCCTCGGATCACAATTGGATGGGCTGGTCGCAGAGTGGCGATCGCCCAGACGAAATCTTATTGTACCGCAAGCAATCTAATTGGCGGCAATTCTCGCTCCGGAAGATAGATGGTGCGCTCCACCTGTTTGATGACAAACAACAGCCATCAGCGACCATTGACGCGCTCGATCGGCTCACAGACCATATCGCACAGATCCCGCCAAGATCGCGTTAGGACTCGGGTGAACGCAAGGCGGCGGCCATTTGCTCGGCCTGTTCCGGCGATATACCGAGCGCATCCAGCAATGGCCCGGCCGCGCGATCATCCCAGGCATGCTGGGGCCCGACCGTCATACCGCCATCGACCACGAACTCTCCGCCGGTGATAAAGCCGGCCGCGTCAGATGCCAGAAAAGCCGCCATTGACGCGATATCGGCACCTGTTCCCGTTCGGCCGATTGGCTGCATATCACTTCCGTTCTGGGCAACCATTTCGGCCATCTGATCGGCCTGCGCGGTCGGCAGGCCGAGTGACGCGCCAAAAATTGACGTCGCGATAAAGCCAGGGAGAATAGCGTTAACGCGAATTTTATATTTGGAAAGCTCGGCAGCCGATACTTTTGAGAAATGTGCGACACCCTTTTTCGCCACGGAATAGACCAGCGGCGCATAGCCGGCGCAAACAGCTGAAATCGAAGACGTGTTTATGACGCTTCCACCGCCGCGTTTCTTCATCAATGGCACAGCATAATGCGTGCCGGCAAAAACTGATTTCAGAAGAAGCGCCATCGTCTTGTCATAGCCGTCAAGATCAAGCTCCTCGACGCCACCTGGCGTACCGCCGCTACCGGCATTGTTCCACAGCACATCAAGCCCGCCAAAGCTGTCCTCGGCCTGTTGGATGAGAGCCTTTATCTGCTCCGGCTCAAGCACGTTGCAATCACGATAAACGACTTTATCCGCGCCAAATCGCGCCTGCAGCGCCTCGCCTTTTTCGGTCTGGATATCACCGGCAACGACTTTGGCGCCGGCGGCAACAAAAACCTCAACGCCAGACAATCCGATGCCACTTGCAGCGCCGGTTATCACAGCAACCTTTCCAGATAAATCGATCATGAATGCCTCCCTTTTTCCCCAGAGGGCCAAGCCTAGCCGGCGCTGTCAAGGACGACGTGGGGGCAGGCAAGCAATCTCGGCAAGAGCCGACAACGCGCCCGGTCGCTGCTAGTCACAGCCCTGATTCTGATAGCGGACGGCCACAAAATGGACCGGGTCACCATTCGAATAATTCAACCCGTAAACAGGATCCGATGTCATCACGCAAAAGCCGCTCTCATCCGCCTCAGCCTGCATGATCTCCATAGCCGGTTGCGATGCTGGATCTTCGAGATTGAACAGATAGACGACCGGCTCTGCCAAGGGCGCCGGCGGCAGCCCGACCGGGGTCTCGGGCGGGTGCAGGTTTTGAGTTCCCAGCGTCATGACATAACTCGGCTCGGCATAGCCAATCGCCAGCACACGCGATGGTGGCACCAGCGACCTCTCACAGAACTCAGACGGCACGCCACAAACCTGCTGTAAGGCTAGACGCGCCCGTTCGGTCGGGTGAACCCAGCTCTGGGTCGGCAGGAAATGTATCCGCACATGCCACCCCAGAAGCACGCTTGAGAGAACCGCCAGCAGAACGGCCAGTTGCCAGCGCCGATAGGCAAAAGCAGCAATAGTCAGGATCACGCTCGCACCACCCAGGACCCATAACCAGATCGGGAATACCGCCATTGACTGCCATTGCAGCAAGACCGTATCAGCTGATACGGTCGCAAAATCACCGGCAGCATCATTACGCAACAGACCGGCAGCATAAGGGGAACTGGCCAGCGCCAGCGCACCGCCGCCAAATGCGAACAGACCCGCTGATAGAAATCCGTTTTTCGGGGTCTGCAATCCGTCAATCAATCTCACCGCTGACCATCCGCAAAGCAAACTCAGCGCCGGGTAGGCCGGCAGGATATAATGGCTCAGACGGGTCGGCATTAATTCAAAGAAAATTGTCGTTAAGAGCGCCCATGCAACCAGTAGCCGCAGGGCCTTAACTTCGTCGCTTGGTGCGACTGCCACCTGCCAGCGCTGCTGCCATTCGGGACGGGTTGAGAGATACCAGAAACCGAACACCAGTATTGCGGGATAGGCTGACGGGGCACCGACCCCGATCTCGCCCGGCAGAATCCAGCTGGCCAGCGCCGCCAGAGCGCCCAGAGCAAGTGCGAATATCAGCGCGTCGCTGCCTTTCCGCCGCGCCGCATCATTTGTCCCGCGGAGCGCCGACCAGCTAGCACCGAGACCGGGAATAAGCAGTAATGTCGCCGGGAAGAACCAGACCGGGATATGTGACAGATGATAGAGCGGCCAGCCGGCATGCCCCTCCGATGCGCCGGCAAATTTGTCTTTGAGATCCTTGCCAACCGCGCCCTGTATGTATTGGCCTTCAGTTGCCATCTGGATCGAAATGAACCAAGGCAAGACCATCGCCACGAACAATAAAGGACCGGGCCACCAGGCAAGCGGCCTCCACCAGTTTCCGCCCTGCCCTTCGGCGAGCTTGGTCCAGACCCAGACGCCCAGCCCGGCATAGGCCGTAACCATCGGTGTCACCGGCCCCTTGATCAGAAAACTCGCGCCCATAATGCCCCAGAAAAGCAGAGCCAGTCGACGCGAATTATCACCCCGCATATACAACCGCGCCAGGACGCCAATCGCCCAGCTCGTCAGAAAAACAAGTACGCCATCAGTTTTTGATATATGGGCTTCACTTGTTAGCAAAAGCGTACTGCCGAACAATGCTGCACCGATAAAGCTCGCTCGCCGTCCGATCAGAACCAGCCCGGCCCAGAATGTCGCGAGCGTTGCCAGCGCCGCCCCGATCCAGCTGGGCACCCGATAGGGCCAGATCTCGAGGCGCTCTTCGCCGCCAAATACAGCCGCAGAGCCGGCCTGTAACCAGTGTATGCCGGCCGGCTTTTTATTCCGGAACTCGTCCTGATAGCGCAGCACAATATAATCACCGGTTTCAAGATATTGTTTCGATGATTGTGCGAACCGGCTTTCATCCCGGTCGAGAGCCGGCAAATTGAACACACCCGGGGCCGCCGCAGTCAGAGTCAGACAGAAAAGAATGATCCAAGCTTTCCGGCCTGAAGATAAACGATCGAGCAGGGTCATGAATCAACTTTCTTGAAGACAGCAAGTGTAGACGCGTCTTAATAGGCGGCTTAGCGTTGTCTGGGAAGCAGAATTGATGGGAATGAACATGGGCTGGTGGTTTAAAATCGATTTATGGAAGCGCGTTATGCTGGGCCTTAGCCTCGGCCTTCTGGTTGGCGCCGGCCTTCGCTACGGTATCGGAACCGAAGCCGCGGTCTCGGCATCAGCCTATTTCAAGCCCTTCGGCGACGCCTTTATCAACCTGATAAAAATGCTGGTCGTTCCCCTGATCTTCACAACGCTAATATCCGGTGTTCTGGCGATGGGCGACCCCAGCCGACTTGGAAGTCTCGGCGGTCGCGCCATTGCAATTTATATGGTGACCACACTGATTGCTGTTTCAATCGGACTAATTATCGGGACTATTTTACAGCCTGGTGCCGATTTCGACATAAGCGGTGTGGCATTGGCCGACATTGAATCGACCCGCGCGACCCTGCAGGCAAACGTAGCTGAACCGGTTGGTGTTTTCGAGCAATTGATGCGGACCATTCTGGCAATCATTCCGACCAATCCGGTCGCTGCGATGGCCGAAGGTGATGTCCTGGCCATTATATTCTTCGCAATTCTGTTTGCGATTGGAATCATGCTGGCCGGCGACGCCGGAAAGCCGATTGCGGCGGCAATGAACAGCGCAGCAGACGCTGTCATGCGGCTAACGCTCCTGATCATGGAAACAGCCCCGTTCGGTGTTTTCGCCTTGATGGCCTGGATTATGAGCTCGCAGGGCCTTTCAATCCTGTCCAATCTACTGCTCATGACAGCCGCACTTTATCTCGCCTGCGGGTTACATATTCTGCTCACCTATGGCGTCCTGATCAAAATCGTTAACCGGCTGCCAATGTTTCCGTTTTTACGCGGCATTGTCGACGCGCAAATGGTGGCCTTCTCGACCGCGTCGTCGAATGCGACCCTGCCAATGACAATTTCCTGCGCCACGAAAAACCTTGGCATTGGCAAACCCGTCGCCTCGTCAGTCTTGCCGCTTGGCGCCACCATCAACATGGATGGCACCGCCCTTTATCAGGGGTTAATCGCCCTGTTTGCGGCCCAGGCCCTCGGCATAGAGCTTGCCACATCGGACTATATTCTGGTCGCGATGATGGCGACGCTGGTATCGATCGGCAGTGCAGGCATTCCATCGGTCGGCCTGTTCCTGGCAACCACGACCCTGGGGGTGATTGGTGTAGAGCCGGACAATATGATCATTATTCTGGCCGTGCTATTCCCGTTTGACCGCATTCTCGACATGATGAGAACATTGACAAATGTCAGTGGCGATGCCGCCGTTGCGACAACGGTTGCGAATTGGGAAGACGAGCTTGACGAAGAGATCTACCGGGCGCCTGATCCGATCTAGCTGTCGACGATATCCTGTACAATCTGACCGATCATATGAGCCTCGGCGGCACGCGGCGAGCCGGCCCGCCAGGCGATACCGATCGTGCGGCCAATCACCGGATCCGAAAAGGGCCGCAAACCCACCTCAATACCGCTGGTCGCGCCGCCCTCGACGGCCAGTCTGGGCAATAGCGACACGCCGAGACCGCCGGCAACCATATGGATAAGCGTCGGCAGGCTGGTCGCTGTTATATCCGACCGCTGCCGGTTTGCGGGAAGCTGGCAAACCGACAGCGTATGCTCTCGCAAACAATGGCCATCTTCGAGCAGCAGGACGTCCTCTTCAAGCAGATCGTCACTGTAAAGTGCCCTTTGATTTAACAAATCATGAGACAGCGGGGCAACCAGCAAAAACTCGTCATGACATAAAGCGCGGGTCTGGATGCCCGGAGCCTGCCATGGCAGGGCAATCAGAGCCGCATCAAGGCGCCGGGCCCGAATATCCTCTATCAGACGATCGGTCTGCTCCTCACGCAAAAACAGTTTTAACGCCGGATGAGCCTGCCTGAGCGAGGTGATCAGGGCTGGCAAAAGAAATGGCGCGATGGTCGGAATAGCGCCAAGCCGGAACGGGCCCCGCAGGGGTTCGCTTGCCTGCCGGGCGGAAAAAACCAGATCCTCGACATTTGACAGGACCGCTTCGGCCCGGGACACGATCTCGGCCCCGGCATGGGTCATCGAGGCACCGCGTGCCTCCCGCTCGACCAGCTGGACCCCGAGCAGGGTTTCCAGCTCCTTAATCGCAGACGACAGCGTCGGTTGGGTCACATGGCAGGCCTCGGCCGCCCGGGAAAAACTCCCCTCACTGGCAATTGCACACAGAAATTCGAGCTGACGCAGGGTTGGCAAACTCATTCGGAAAACTCCTCGCGCAACAGACCCGGCATAACAGGCCTGCCCAGATCAACCAAAGACCGCAAACCCGGTTGCCGGATGACCAACGCAAACGGCGCCCCGACAAGTCGAAAGCGCCGTCCACAATTTCCAGTCATATCAACGCGGTGGCTGATATTATTCGGGCTTAAGGACTAAGCCAGGTCAAACCGGTCAAGGTTCATAACTTTAACCCATGCGGCAACGAAATCGGCAACAAAAGAGGCCTTTGCGTCATCGCTGGCATAGGCCTCTGCAATCGCCCGCAATTGCGAATTGGAGCCGAACACAAGATCGGCGCGGCTCGCCTTCCACTTCACCTGACCGGTTGACCGGTCACGTCCTTCAAACTCTTCCGCAGACCCTGAAACCGACGCCCATTCAACGCTATTATCTAGCAGATTGACGAAGAAATCATTGCTGAGAACTTCAGGTGCTTGCGTGAATACACCATGCGCAGATCCGTTATGATTCGCATCCAGAACCCGAAGCCCGCCAACGAGAACGGCCATTTCCGGGGCGCTCAGGGTCAGCAAATGTGCCCGGTCAACCAGCAGGGCTTCAGCTGACCCAACGGCCTTGTCACCCTTATAATTGCGGAAACCATCCGCTTTTGGCTCGAGCACGGCAACTGATTCAACATCAGTCTGGGCATCTGAAGCATCGGTCCGGCCAGCAGTGAACGGAACGTCAACGGCCTGACCAGCCTGCTTCGCGGCGGCTTCGACCGCTGCACACCCGCCCAGAACAATAAGGTCGGCCAGAGATATCTTCTTTGTCCCACCATTAGCCGCGTTAAAATCAGCCTGGATCGACTCAAGCGTCGAAAGGATCGCCGCCAATTGCGCCGGCTGATTGACCTCCCAGTCCTTCTGCGGCGCCAAACGAATACGCGCACCATTTGCACCACCGCGCATGTCGGTACCACGAAATGTCGAAGCAGATGCCCATGCTGTGCTGACCAATTGTGAAATCGACAGGCCTGAAGACAGTATGGTCTGCTTCAACCCGGCAATATCGGCAGCGTTTACGAGATCATGGTCAACCGCTGGAACCGGATCTTGCCAGACGAGCGCTTCGCTTGGCACTTCGGCGCCAAGACCCCGACAGTAAGGCCCCATATCCCGGTGGGTAAGCTTGAACCACGCTCTGGCAAAAGCGTCGGCAAACTGGTCCGGATTCTCGTGGAACCGCTTTGAAATCGGCGCATAAAGCGGATCCTCTTTCAACGCCAGATCCGTTGTCAGCATCATTGGCGCATGCGAACGGGCAGGATCATGCGCATCCGGAACCGTTCCCTTGGCCGACGCATCTGTTGGTGTCCACTGCTGCGCACCGGCGGGGCTTTTTGTTAGCTCCCAGTCATATTTGAACATATTGTCGAAATAATTATTGTCCCATTTGGCCGGCTCGGTCGTCCAGGCGCCTTCCAGGCCGCTGGTAATCGTATCGACACCTTTGCCGGTGCCGAACGTGTTTTTCCAGCCGAAGCCCTGATCTTCGATGCTCCCGCCTTCCGGCTCAGGACCGACATGCGCACCCGGATCTGCGGCACCATGACATTTCCCGAAGGTGTGCCCACCAGCGATCAACGCCACGGTTTCTTCATCATTCATCGCCATTCGCGCAAACGTCTCGCGAATGTCGCGCGCTGCCGCCAGAGGGTCGGCATTGCCGTTCGGGCCTTCTGGGTTGACGTAAATCAAGCCCATCTGAACCGCGCCAAGTGGATTTTCCAGATCACGGTCGCCACTATAACGCTTATCATCCAGCCATTCACCTTCAGGGCCCCAGTAAATGTCCTCTTCGGGTTCCCAGACATCGTCCCGGCCACCGGCAAATCCGAACGTCTTGAAACCCATTGATTCCAGCGCGCAGTTACCGGTCAGGATCATCAGGTCTGCCCATGAAATCTGACGGCCGTATTTTTGCTTGATCGGCCATAGCAGCCGGCGGGCTTTTTCGAGATTAGCATTGTCCGGCCAGCTATTCAGCGGCGCGAAACGCAGCATACCAGCGCCGGCACCGCCACGACCATCGCCGACCCGGTACGTGCCGGCACTGTGCCAGGCCATGCGGATGAAGAACGGACCATAATGTCCGTAATCAGCCGGCCACCAATCCTGCGAATCCGTCATCAGGGCGATGATGTCTGCCTTCAGGGCGCCGAGGTCGAGCCTTTTAAAAGCATCGGCATAGCTGAAATCATCACTATAGGGACTGGCTGCAGCCGGATTCTGATAGAGCATCTTGAGATTGAGTTGCTCCGGCCACCAATCCCGGTTCGTCATGCTCCAACTGATCGCATTATTACTTGCCCGGCCCATCATTGGGCATTTGCTTTCGGTATCCATATTCGCTCCGTGTATGGTGTGCAAAAAAACTATGAGAAGATAATAGTCGCCACAGGCATATTAATCCAATCGATTTTTAAGAATTACGACATAAATAATATCTATATCGAGGGTTTCTACTCATCTGAACGGCAAGGTTCGGGTTAAGCACGGCAAGATTGTTTCGAACATAGAGTGGACGACCACAAGACAAGCTGCCGCCTTGTCTGATTATCGAAAACACGTCTCTGATCGCGACCACAATCAACCATAAGGACAGCGGCCATATAATTTTATGAATAATATAGCCGACGATCGTTTTGTTTCGCTCCGAGCTATCAAGGCAAAACGAAAACTGTTACAGGCTTTGAAAGACTCATCGAACCAGGTTTCTGACAATGAAATTATCGGCGCCAAGCCTCGCCAATCGCCACGTTTGCCTTGAACCCCTATCCGAGGTTCACAGAAAGATAATGAAGCAGACGGACATTGTAAAAGCCGTCTGGGAGTCAACGCCGGCGCTATCAGGCGGCTCTGGCTTTAACGAATACTTTGAATATGCGATTAATCGGGGACGCAACGGAGAATTGATTACTTTTGTGGTATACACGCCCGATCATCGGGAGCTGGTCGGCATCACCACCTTTGATCAAATTGATCCGGGCCACCGGCGTCTCTACATTCGTTATTCTTGGATCATGCCGCGCTTCCGAAACCGGCAGATGTTCGCAGCAACCCAGCATGCGATGATACAGCGCGCGCTGGACTGGGGGTGCCGACGGATCGGCTGGATCATCGAGGCCAATAATCATAAAAGTGCCGCAGCAATCCTTAAACTTGGCGCAAAACCGGAAGGTGTTTTACGCCAGTATGCGCGTTTCAGCGATGGAACATGGCGGGATCTCGCCATTTTTTCATTATTGCGTGACGAAGCAAAGGAAGTGTTGCGCGAGCTAAATCTGAAGTTATTTCCCGAATAACTTGCACCAAAGGCGTACACGTGCTTTACGGCCTGCAATCCGCGAGCACGAAACGCGAATGTTGACCGGGGCGCGACCCCAGCGATATCCCCCACTCGGCGACGTTTCGCTCAGTGGGTCGTTTTCGTGTTGTCGGATTAGGTCAAAGTCCATTTGGCACCGGCCACTGGAACGGGAGTAAGGGTATGTTTGAGGCTTTAAGTGATCGCTTAGGTGGCGTCTTTGACGGCTTGCTTGGCCGCGGCGCACTCAGTGAAAAAGATGTCAACGCCGCCTTGCGTGAAATCCGCGTGGCATTGATTGAAGCTGATGTCGCCCTCCCGGTTGTCAAAAAATTTATCGACAATATCCGTCCGGAAGCAGTTGGCGAAAAAGTCGTAAGAGCAGTCAAGCCCGGCCAGCAAGTGGTAAAAATCGTTCATGACGGCCTGGTCGAGCTGCTCGGCGGGGCCGAAACCGACGCAAAATTTCGCATCGATAATCCGCCCGCAATCATTATGATGGCAGGCCTGCAAGGGTCGGGTAAAACGACAACAACGGCCAAACTTGCGCAGCACATTGCCAAGAAAGATAAAAAGAAGGTGCTGCTGGCGTCGCTTGATACGAGACGGCCGGCCGCAATGGAGCAATTGGCAATTCTGGCAGACCAATGCGACCCGCTGGTAACGTCGCTGCCGATTATTGCCAATCAGAGCCCACCTGAAATTGCGCGGCGGGCCGTCCAGGCCGCGAAGCTTGGCGGTCATGATGTTGTCTTTCTGGATACTGCCGGCCGGACCACCATTGATGAACAGATGATGGCGGAAGCCGGCGAGATCGCAAAAATCGCGACACCGAATGAAACATTGCTGGTTGCGGATGCCCTGACAGGTCAGGATGCTGTTGAAACTGCCGAGCGCTTCCATCAACGTCTGCCTCTGACCGGCCTGGTTCTGACCCGAATGGATGGCGACGGCCGCGGCGGCGCCGCCCTGTCCATGCGGGCTGTAACCGGCCTACCAATAAAATTCCTCGGGACTGGCGAGAAAATTGACGGTCTGGACAGTTTTGATGCCCGCCGGCTCGCGGGACGGATACTTGGACAGGGCGATATTGTTTCACTGGTTGAAAAAGCCAGTGACCAAATGGACAAGGCCGATGCCGAAAAGCTCGCCAAGAAAATGTCGAAGGGTCAGTTTGACCTGAACGATCTGGCGCAGCAGCTCCAGCAAATGCAGAAAATGGGCGGCCTTGGCGGTATTGTCGGAATGCTGCCAGGCGCCAAGAAAGCAAAACAGGCCATGGCATCGGCCAATCTTGATGACGGCGTCCTTAAACGACAGGAAGCAATCATCTCTTCAATGACCCTGTCGGAGAGATCAAAGCCGGCTTTGCTGAACGCATCACGCCGGAAGCGGATCGCCGCCGGGGCAGGCGTCCAGGTTTCCGACGTTAACAAGGTTTTGAAAATGCATCGGCAAATGGCCGATATGATGAAGAAAATGTCAAAAGGTGGCATGAAAGGCATGCTGGGAGCGATGGCCGGGGCCGGCGTGTCGCCGGGCGATCTCGCTAAAATGGGTCAAAACATGAATGGCGGCAGCTTGCCCGGTCTTGGCGGTTCTCATCCGGCCAGCGGCCTTCCGGGTCTTGGCGGCGCCGGCTTGCCCGGTCTTGGAGGGCCCAAGAAATGAGCCAGTCCAATACCCCGCCAATCACACCCGAGGATGCCATGCAACAGCTACAACGCTTGCGCGCGAGCATTGATAATCTCGATGCCATACTCCTGCACACACTGGCAGAGCGGTTCAAAGTAACCCATGCCGTTGGTGTGCTGAAAGCCAAGAATGATTTACCACCGGCCGACAAAGCGCGCGAGCAAAAGCAGATCGAACGATTACGTCACCTGGCATCTATAAGCGGCCTCGACCCAGCCTTCGCAGAAAAATTCCTAAATTTCATCGTTGTGGAAGTTATCCGCCATCACGAACAATTACGTGAAGAAGACCCAAAAAACAAAACAGAATAAACAAAACTCTAAGGAAACCTGATATGCCTCTTAAAATCCGACTCGCCCGTGGTGGGTCAAAAAAGCGTCCTTTTTACAGTGTTGTTGTGGCTGACAGCCGGATGCCACGCGATGGTCGCTTCATTGAAAAAATCGGCACCTATGACCCCCGTCAGCCAAAAGATAGCGACCTTCGGGTTAAACTTGACGGGCAGAAAGCCGCCGAGTGGATCAAGAAGGGTGCGCAGCCGACAGACCGGGTCGCGCGCTTCCTCAGCCAGATCACATTAGAGGGCGAATCACAGCCGGTTTATGGCTGGGAAAAAGGCAACAACCCGCAAAAAGGCGAACCGGGCGCGAAAGCCAAGGAACGCATTGAAGAGAAAGCCGAAAAAGAAGCCGCTCGCAAGGAAGCCGAAGCTGAAACCGAGGCCGCTGCGAAAGCTGCTGCTGAAGAAGCCAAGGCAGCCGAAGCTGCGGCGGCTGAAGCCGCCGCCGAAGGCGAGGCCGATGCAGCTGCCGAGGCAGACGGCGAAGAGGCGTAAACCATCTCGCCATTTTTCATCGCTTGAGCGATACGTAATCAGAAAGGCTCGGGAATACCCCGGGCCTTTTTTAATCCGCCAGCAGGAACGCCGCCAGTGCGTCGAGATCAGCCATCTGGGTTTCAATGATTGCAGCATCCGGCGGGGCAATCATGTCGGGCACGGCTGGCTGAATGATAACCAGGTGGCGCACCGCATCGCATACAACCGGCAAGCCCCGCGAAAGCGTCAGGGCCGTCATGTGCCACGGCCGCGCACGCGGGTGCATGAAAGCATTCCGCGCCGCAACCAGACCATCAAAGGCGCGTCGGTTCGTCGCCGACAAGTTCAAAGTGTATGGCGGTGGCAGCCGGGCGGGCGAAGTGGCACGCAGCAGGATTTCAGTCGCACCGGATTGCTCGGGGATTAGATCACCCACAGCCGACAAGGCCAGAGCTGCAGCCTGTTGTGCCGCCAGAACCGCTGTCACATTTAGCCATGGCAAATAATCATGCTGATCGAGACAATGACGCGCAAAATAACCGCTGGATAAAAGTGTCTTCACCAGAGCTTTTTCCGGGCTGATCGCCGAGAAGACTGTCATGGCAGCCGGCTTTTCAATTCATGCACATGGCAAAGCCATATAGGGTAGCTGTCCGATCCGATAAGGTCGACCGGACAGCACCGGGTATTCAACCTAGCCGACAAGCGAGCTATCGATCTCTTTGCAAGCATCAAGCAGGCCTTTAACTGCATCGACAGACGTGCTGAACATGTCTTTCTCATCCTGATTAAAATCGAATTCAACGACCTTTTCGACACCGTTCCCGCCGATCAAAGCTGGGACCCCGACATACATGCCATCGAGACCATATTCACCGTCGCACCAGGCCGCGACAGGTAGAACCCGTTTCTGGTCATTCAAATAAGACTTCGCCATCGAGATCGCCGACTCCGCCGGCGCATAATAGGCCGATCCGGTTTTAAGAAGCGCAACAATCTCACCGCCACCCGAGCGCGTGCGTGCGACAATCGCATCGAGCTGCTCCTGAGACAGCCATCCTTGCGCTACCAATTGTGGCAATGGCAGGCCGCCAACGGTCGAATGACGAACCATTGGCACCATGCTGTCGCCATGCCCTGCCAGCGTCCAGGCGTGAATATCAGCAACCGAAACGCCGGTCGCTTCAGACAGGAAGTAGGCAAACCGACTGGAATCCAGAACGCCGGCCATGCCAACGACCTTATTGGTTGGAAGACCGGAAAATTTCTGCAACGCCCAAACCATAGCATCCAACGGATTGGTAATGCAAATGACGAACGCATTCGGGCAATTGGCTTTAATACCTTCGCCGACGGCTTTCATAACCTTCAGATTAATGCCCAGCAAATCATCCCGGCTCATGCCCGGCTTGCGCGGCACACCGGCTGTCACAATGCACACATCCGCATCGGCAATGGCGGCATAATCATTCGCACCTTTAAGTTCGACAGAGCTATTGAAAACTGGAGTTGATTCCGCAATATCCAGTGCTTTTCCCTGCGGCATACCCTCAGCGATATCAAACAGGATCACATCACCGAGTTCTTCCCGCGCGGCGATATGAGCCAGGGTTCCGCCGATCATGCCGGATCCGATCAGAGCGATTTTCTTGCGATTCATGCGTTTCTCTTTCCCAGTATAGAGTGAATATGGTGTTCCCCTAGCCGACCCTGCTGCAAGGCGCAATATTTGCAGATGTCAGCAATACTATCTGCCGGCCGCAAACTCCTAAATGAGGGGCAGGGCATAATTTTACAGCATCGCCCGAACACTCGCGGCAGGCGGCAGGCGCCTTTTTGCAAAATTAGTCAAACAACGAGTCCGCAGCCGATTTGTGCGCCGTCTTACGGTCCAGCTCGAGCTCGCACGCCGCAATGTCAGCCTTCAGGTCGCGTATCCTTTGCTCAAGCTCATCGACTGATAATCGTTCAAGATCAACGCTAATTATCGGTTTTGGTTCTTCTTCAAACATGGTCTATGCACCTATCGCAGACTTACAAAATAATGTTCGATGAGACACAAATCAATCAATACAGATACAGGGAGCGCAACAGAATGACCGGGACAATGTGGGCGGTAACGATAACAGAAGATAAATCCCTGAAAATTGGAACTGTCGAAAAGCCGTCTTGTGGCGCACATAATGTACTTGTCAAAGTCGAGACCGCGGCCCTCAATCGTGCCGACCTTATCCAGAGAATGGGCCTTTATCCGCCCCCGCCGGGCGCTTCGGAGATACTCGGCCTGGAATGTGCCGGTACAATTACGGCAATTGGCGAGGAGGTCACTGGCTGGGCCGTCGGCGACCGGGTTTGCGGCCTGATACCGGGCGGGGGATATGCAGAATTCGCGCTGGTCGACCAGGGCTCGTTATTTGCCATCCCGGACGACATGTCATTCGATCAGGCCGGCGCGCTGCCGGAAGCCCTGATGACTGTATGGGTCAATCTGTTTGATCGCTGCCGGCTCGATACCAACGAGTCCCTGTTAATTCACGGTGGCACTAGTGGCATCGGAACAATGGCAATCCAAATGGCACGCCATGCCGGTATCGCAGACATTATGGCCACCGCCGGATCAGCCGAAAAATGCGCCTTCGCCGAAGCGCTTGGCGCTGACCTGGCAATTAATTACAAAACAGATGATTTCGAGACGATCGTGACAGAGCGTGGCGGCGCCGACGTTATTCTGGATATGGTTGGCGGCGATTATGTGCAGAAAAATATCGCCGCTGCGAAAATAGAAGGGCGGATTTGCAATATTGCCTACATGCAGGGGCACAAGGTCGAGCTCAATCTGATGCCAATCATGTTAAAGCGGTTGACCCTCACCGGATCAACATTACGCGCCCGGCCGGATGCCGATAAAAATATTATCAGGGACGCGATTATGAGCGATTTCTGGCCGGCGGTTCTCAGCGGCGCGATTAGACCAATCATAGATTCAGTCTATTCGTTCGCTGAGGCCGAGACCGCACACGCCCGGATGAGCGCTGGCGGACATATCGGAAAAATTCTTCTAAGTAATAATGCGGCTTAGACTTTCATAAATTTGAAGAATGACTATATCAGGTCCTAATCGGGAAGAAGTTCCCAGCTTTGTTCGCCCGGTACGCAGTGCCGGGCGGCATTGTTTCTAGACTTAGTCGACAAGGAGTTTTGCGTGGCCGACATATTGATGCCGAAGGCAACCGCGGTTTGGTTGATTGACAATACAACACTGACATTCGAACAGGTAGCTGATTTCTGCGGCCTGCATCGCCTGGAAGTGAAAGGCATTGCCGACGGCGATGTTGCGGAGAACATGCGAGGCGTCGATCCGATTTCAGGCGGCGAACTGACCCGGGAAGAGATTCAAAAGGCCGAGGCGGACGAAGATTACCGCATGAAAATGGCGCCATCTAAAACCGCCCATATTCCTCAGCCCAAAAGAAAAGGCGCGCGCTATACCCCCGTCGCGCGGCGAAGCGATAAACCCGATGCAATTGCTTGGTTTATTCGCAACCATCCCGAAGTTACCGACGCGCAGATTTCAAAGCTGATCGGGACTACGAAAACAACGATCAATAATGTTCGCGATAAGTCGCACTGGAACAGCCAGAATATCCGCCCGGTTGATCCGGTCACGCTCGGCCTGTGCTCGCAGATTGAACTCGATGAAGTGATTTCGAAAGCGTCAGACCGCCGTCGGAAAATGGATCTGGAGCGCGCCGCCACTATAGAAGGCCCGGGCCTCCAGTCGGCGGCAGACAGCGAACAACAGGCAGAAGACGAACCGCAAGCGTCCGAACTGTCAGCAGACGATGTCTTCAGCGCCTTTAAAGACTAAGGGTCGCTCGCTGTAAAACAGACTCTATAAAATAATCAGCTGGCAGCCTTTAGGGCTGCCGGCGCAGTTATATCGCCATCATACAAAGCACGTCCGAGTATTGTCCCGGCAATCGGATGAAGCGATTTATGCTGACGCAAAGCGACAATATCATCAAGACTGGCAAGTCCCCCGGATGCAATGACCGGGACCGAGACCGCCGACGCCATGGCGCCGGTGAACCCGACATTCACGCCGGTTTTCATGCCGTCACGGGCAATGTCGGTCACGATCAGGGCCGCCACGCCACAATCTTCAAACTCGCGCGCCAAATCGGTCGCCAACATTGTGCTCGTCTTTGCCCAGCCATCGACGGCAACATGTCCGTCCCTGGCATCAATCCCAACAACGATCCGGCCGGGCAAAGCCCGTGCCGCGGCTTTTACCAATGCCGGGTCACGCAACGCCACCGTGCCGAGAATAACCCGGGAAATACCGGCTTCCAGCCATGCTTCAATCTGGGCCCGGGTCCGGATGCCGCCGCCAAGCTGCACCGGCACATTCGTTGCGGCCAGAATCTTTCGAACGGCGGCCCCATTGGCGCTGTCTCCGGCAAACGCGCCATCAAGATCGACCACATGGAGATACTCAAAACCGGCCGCACTGAACCGGGCCGCCTGGTCGGCAGGATCGTCATTAAACGAGGTCGCCTTCGCCATATCGCCGCGCAGCAGCCGGACGCATGCGCCCTGTTTGAGGTCAATAGCGGGATATAATTTAAAACTCATTACGGCCGCCATTTTATAAAGTTCGACAAAATTTGAAGTCCGATCTTCTGGCTTTTCTCCGGGTGAAACTGGGTGGCGAAAATATTGTCACGGGCAATCGCTGCGATAATGGGCTGACCATAGGCGACCCGTGCAGCAATGTCGCGATCGGAAATCTCTTTAAACGCGTAAGAATGTGTGAAGTAAACATGGGGGTCCTCGCCCAGGCCGTGCGTCACGGCATGGTCTTGGCAAAGCTCTAAAGCATTCCAGCCGACATGCGGGACCCGGTAGCCGGGGCCGGGTTCAATCCGGTCAACCGTACCGGGCACCCAGTTCAGCCCGTCGGTCACACCATCTTCAAGACCTTGACTGGCCAGTAATTGCTGGCCGACACAAATACCGAAAAACGGCTTGCCCCGCTGCATCACCGCCTCGGATAACGCCGCCACCATTCCGTCCAGACGACGCAAGCCCGCCGCGCAATCAGCAAAATGTCCGACACCCGGAAGCACGATGCGATCGGCAGTGTAAACATGATCGGGATCCGACGTAATACGGATACGCGCCGTGGCGCCGGAGGCCGTCGCCGCGACCCGCAAAGCCCGCGCTGCGGAGTGGAGATTGCCCGACCCGTAGTCGATCAATGCGATTTCGGACATTCAGAAATCCTGTTAAAGCGATCCTTTGGTCGACGCTGCAGCACCTGCTAGTGCAGCATCGGATTGTACAGCCATCCGCAACGCTCTCGCGGTCGCCTTGAAACAACTCTCGGCAATATGATGGCAGTTTTCGCCGTAAATGTTTTCCACATGCAGACACATGCCGCCATTTCCGGCCAGCGCGAAAAAGAACTCGCGAAACAGTTCAGTGTCCATATCGCCAATCTTGTCCCGATCGAATTTAACGCGCCAGACCGTGTAAGGCCGCTTGCACAAATCAACGGCCGCCCGGCTTAGTGTCTCGTCCATCGGCACATAGGCATGGCCAAATCGCGTAATGCCACCGAAATCACCAAGCGCCTGTTTAATTGCCTGCCCCATCACTATGCCAGTGTCTTCAACCGTATGGTGCCCGTCAATATGGAGATCGCCTACCGTTCTAACATTGAGATCGATAAACGCATGCCGACCAAATGCCTCAAGCATATGGTCGAAAAAACCGATCCCGGTTTCGATATTACATTGCCCCGTACCGTCGAGATTGACGCTCACAGAAATGTTGGTTTCTTTGGTCTCACGGAGAACCGTTGCTGTCCTGTCTGTCATGGTTTTCAGATAACACCTTTACAATCGGACCACACGGCCCGCTGATTAGTCTACGCCATATAGTCTTCAGATAAAATTAAGATACCGCTCTTGCCAAAAAAGTTCAATTTTGGCCCGGTTTGATCTGCGGACAGACCAACGGTCTGGGACCATTCCAATTTATCTTGCATAATTTTGACCAGCACGGCAGATAATGCCCCCTATGACCTCTTCTGACACGCAAAATTCACTTTGGCATGGAACAACAATTCTGGCGGTTAGGACCGCGACACAGCTTGCCATCATGAGTGATGGCCAGGTGTCGATGGGACAAACCGTTATGAAGGGCAATGCCCGGAAAGTCCGTCGCATCGGAGATGGCACCATACTGGCGGGTTTCGCCGGTGCCACTGCGGATGCTTTTACACTGTTTGAGCGGCTTGAGCAAAAACTGGAGCGGTTTCCGAAACAGCTCCAACGTGCGGCGGTGGAGCTGGCCAAAGAGTGGCGAACTGAAAAATACCTGCAGAAACTTGAGGCCCTGCTGATTGTTGCCGATTGTGAAACAACCCTGGTGATTACAGGTGCGGGAGATGTGCTCGAGCCCGAATATCCTGTCGTCGCTGTCGGGTCGGGCGGAAACTATGCGCTATCGGCCGCACGCGCATTGCTTGACTACGAGCCCGACGCGGAAACATTAGGCCGCAAGGCGATGAATGTTGCTGCAGATATTTGTGTCTACACCAACACAAACCTAACCGTAGAGGTACTTGATGTTTGAACCCGCCGATCTCGAGGATGCGGTTGATGCCGGTATCATCAAAGCTGAGGACGCTTCAAAACTTGAAGCGTTTTTGTCGTCACGACTGAAACAACACGATGACAAAGATTTTGTCCGTGGCCCTGAAGAGGGTGAATCACTCAAATTTCTTACCAATTTCAATGATATATTTATTACGATCGGGATAGCAATTTTGTTTATTGGCCTGCTGCCCCTGGCCGAAATTGTATCCGAAATTGCGACATATCTGAAAATTGGCGAACACTATGGCGACATAATTGTCGGCCTTCTCTTTGCCGGCGTCGCCACCGGCCTGATGGAATATTTTTGCAGACATCGCCGCATGCTGCTTCCAAGCATGCTTTTAGCCAGCATTGCAGTATTTGCGATCACCACCGGGTCGGCGGACTTCTTCATTTCGGTGTTCGGCGACCCGAAGGGGGACGTCTGGGACAGTTTCCCGCCATTTGGCCCCGTCGCACTGATGTGTTTTGCAACGGCGGTGATGGCTGCGCTGGGAATATTCGCCCGCTACCGATTACCATTCTCATTATTTCTCGCGGCGCTCGCCGCAACTGGTATGGCCTATAGCAGCGCCGCAATGTTGACCAATGGCGTGACAGGGTTCAATGGCGGCATATCCCTCTTGAGCGGCCTCGCCACGATGCTGGTCGCCATCGGCTTTGATATGCGTGACCCATACCGTCTCAACAGGCTATCAGACTATGCTTTCTGGCTACATCTGGCAGCGGCGCCCCAGCTGATTATCGGCATTAATATGCTCCTCACCGGATCGGGACTGTTCTCTGAAACAGCCGTCGAACCCCATACAGTCGCGCAGAGCCTGGCACTTCTGTCTGCGCTCGTCATTCTGGCGATTATTGCGCTCGCTCTGAACCGCCGCGCCTTAATCGCCTCCAGTCTGCTGACTTTTATCTGGACACTGTCAACCGTGCTGAACGAAATTGGCATGGACGGGATGCTTGTTTTCATTCTCGTCGCGGTTCCAGTCGGCAGCGGCGTGATTTGTCTGGGCGCAGGATGGAAGAGTTGCCGGCGCGTAATATTAACTCTATTTCCGAGAGGCGGCATATGGAGCCGTGTCTTCCCTCCAGAAGCAGCCTAGAGTCAAATATGTCTTCACTTACACCCGCCGAGATCGTCTCGGAACTCGACCGTCATATTGTCGGTCAAAAAGATGCCAAACGGGCGGTTGCGCTAGCTTTACGTAACCGGTGGCGCAGAAAGCAGGCCCCCGAACACATCAGGGATGAGATTACACCCAAGAACATACTGATGATCGGACCGACTGGTGTTGGCAAAACCGAAGTCTCAAGACGTCTGGCAAAATTGGCCAATGCGCCGTTTCTTAAGGTCGAGGCCACAAAATTCACCGAAGTTGGCTATGTCGGTCGCGACGTTGAACAGATAGTTCGTGATCTGATTGAAGTGGCAGTGCTGCTCATTAAAGACGAGCGCCGCAAGGGTGTTCAAGATCAGGCACGGGATGTTGCCGAAGAAAAACTTCTCGATGCTTTAGTGGGTGCGAATGCGCAGTCTTCGACGCGGGAAGTGTTCCGGCGCAAACTCAGAGACGGCGAAATCGATGATAAAGAAGTAGATATCGACCTCGCTGATAGCGGGCCGGCAACACCGATGTTTGAAATGCCCGGAGCATCTGGTTCGGTCGGGATGATCAATCTTAATGATATGCTGGGAAAGGCTATGGGCGGCCGGTCGAAAAGAGTAAAAACAACGGTGCGGGAAGCTTATCAGCCTTTGATTGACGAAGCCGCAGAAGGGCTAATTGACGAAGACATCATCGCCCGCGAAGCTGTCCATGCCGTCGAAGAAGACGGGATCGTTTTTCTGGATGAAATCGACAAAGTGGCGAGCAGTCAGGGACGGGGCAGCGCTGATGTCAGTCGTGAGGGTGTTCAGCGCGACCTTCTGCCATTGATCGAGGGGACCACAGTATCAACCAAACGTGGCCCAGTTAAAACAGACCATATTCTGTTTATCGCATCTGGTGCGTTCCACTTGGCAAAACCCGCCGATCTGTTGCCCGAATTGCAAGGGCGGCTGCCGATACGGGTAGAGCTAGGCGCGTTAAGTCGAGACGATTTACGCCGCATTCTGGTCGAGCCCGAAGCCAGCTTGATCCGTCAGCATAGGGCCTTGCTCGCCGCTGAAAAACTGAACATTGTCTTTGAGGAAGACGCGCTCGACCAAATCGCGGATCTCGCGGCCAGGGTCAATCAGACCGTCGAAAATATCGGCGCCCGACGCCTACAGACAATTCTCGAGAAGCTGCTTGATGAAATAAGCTTCGAGGCCGACAAGATGCCCGATCAGACAATTACGATCACCGCCGATTATGTCCGCTCGCAAGTCGCGGAACTTGCTGGCAACACCGATCTATCGAAGTTTATTCTCTAGACGGCTCGATCAGGCCGGATGCGTAGGCCATAATGTGAAATATTTCATTCTGGTCGATGATGCCGCGGACCAGCTCCGCCCCCGGGCCGGATGCAAACACCGGAACATCTTCGCCAGCATGCGTTTCCCATTGAACCGGTACAGTCGCATCCTGTTTGAAATCCTGATCTGTTGTGTCGGTCTCGCTATGGTCAGGTCGCTCGCAGTCGAGGCCCGCCGCAGCTGTCCGGCAAGCCGAAATCCCATTGGCATATGATAAAGTTGTATAGGGTTTCAAATCCAGTGCCCGGCTGACAATCCCGGGACCGGTTTCGACCAAACCCAAAATTGGATTATTCCGGCGAGGATAGCCGGCAATGGTCATTGTATGACTATGGTCTGCCGTCACAATGATTAGCGTGTCCTCCGGGTCAGTCATATCAAGCACAGCCGAAACGGCCCGGTCGAAGGCGTCAGTATCACCCAGAGCCCGCGCGGCATTTACCGCATGATGGGCATGGTCAATTCTGCCACCTTCGATCATTAGAACAAAACCGTCAGGGTCTTGTGACAAACGCGTTATCGCCGCGCGCGTCATGTCTTCAAGCGAGGGTTCGTTGCCGGGGTCGGCCGCACGGTCGGATTCATAGTGCATATGTGACGGTTCAAATAATCCAAGTATCCGGTCGCGGCTTGCAAAATCAATTGATGCAAAATCATCGCCGTCAAGTATGACCTTATGCTCGGGCGATTTGTTACTCCATTCGACCAGTAAGTTACGTCCGTCGAGACGCTTACCCGGCTCATCGGGATATTCGGGATCAATCATATCCCGGGATATGAAATTGGTGCGCCCGCCACCCATAATAATCTCAAAGCCATCCCCTGAGGACCATCCAAGCAACTGATCGGCAATATCCCGACAGGCGCCGTCGGGCGCACTCTGGCCCGGAAGGCTGGACTCCCAGTTCCGGTTGGAGGTTTCGGCATAAGCTGCCGCGGGCGTCGCATGTGTAATCCGCGCCGTTGAGACCACTCCTGTCGAGCGACCCCGCCATTCGGCCAGATCAAACAGGCTGTCAGTACCCTGACCCGCCATTGTCGCACAATTACCAAGCGCGGCCCCCTGTCTTAGACCAATTAATCGCGACCGCGTTTTCACACCGCTCATAATTGCCGTTGCCGTCGACGCACTTTCCGATACCTGAAAATCATGACTGTAGGTTCTGGCCAGTGCCATATGGGGCAATTGCTCCATGGCAAGCTTGTAGCTCTCGCCATCGAGGCCGCGCTGCTGTCCAGCATAGATCCGCGCTGCCGTGACCGTAGATACGCCCATTCCGTCTCCAATCATGATAATCACATTTTTCGCACCAGGCACAAAACCGTCAGCTTTGCGCGCCGTGACGGCGCGATCGGCCTGCTGGTAATATGAGTCATCGGCCTGCTGGACAGCCCCTTCAGAGGCGGTCGCGTGGCGTGTCGGGTCTCCCCTGATATCGCTATAGGCAACCCCGAGCATGGCCATAAGACTGACGCATAGAACAGCAAGAAAACGCATAATATTCCGATCCTATGAATGAGGTCGCGACTAATCGCTGGGCGAAACCAGCGAGGCCTTACCCGGTCTCGCCTGATCTGACTGCGCTAGCAGGATCGCAAACAGGATAAGCATACATCCGCCGATTTGAAGGCCGGTCAGAATTTCACCGAACAGATACCAGGACATGATGGCGGCGACGACCGGCTGCACAATAACCAGAATACCTGCGACGCTGGCAGGGGTTTGCCCAAGACCGGTCACGATCAGACCCTGACCGATGACATGCGCGAAAACGCCCAGAAAAAGCGGCGCTGCAAATCCCGACAGACTCTCCGGTAAATATGCCTCATTGAATAAGAAGACCAAAAAGACCGCAACGACGCTTTCGACAAAGGTTAACCAGAATATCGTATCAACACCACCAAGCGACCGGCGTGCCAGTTTCGACACGAGCATATAACAGGCTACAAAACCCGCGGCAGCAAGCGCGAGTAAATCGCCGCGAAGCGCAGTTGCACCCGTGTCCAGACCGAGCTTATTGCCGCCAAGCGACAATGCACCGGCACCGATAAATGCGATGACGACAGCCGGAAACCATGACGGCTTTGGCCGCTCTCGCATAATTATCCAAGCAATCAAACCAACGCCAAGATTGCCGAGATTTACGATAAAGGTGGAGTTTGCCACACTGGTAAAGGTCAATGACCAGTGCCACAGGCCAATATCCAGCGCGAAACACGTCCCGGCAATCACGACGAAAACATTCGGACGCTGGGGCAAACGGCGATAACGCACCAGAATGATTGCAAATAATATCGGCAGCGCAAACAAATACCGCCAAAGCCCGATTGCTTGCGGGCCGAGATCCGACAGCCCAAACCGGAAACCGATTGGCGCCAATCCGATAAAGGTTCCGCCCAGAATGATCATAAGCGGGCCAAGCCAGGGCCGCGCAACAGGCCCGGCTGGCCACGAAATCGTCTCATTCATATCAGTGCTAACCTTTGCCAGATGTCCATCGGTCGATGTCCAAATCGCCGGAATTCGCGCAAGGAAGCACTTTTGGCCGTTTTGGACAAGCGCTTGCCAGTCTCATCCAGAATCAATTCGTGATGAACATAAACAGGCTGAGACCACCCCATCAATACCTGTATAAGACACTGAATATGCGGGGCATCGGCTAGGTCTGTTCCGCGTATTATATGGGTGATGCCCTGAACATTATCGTCAAAGCAGGCGGCAAGGTGATAAGCCACCGGCGCATCCTTCCGCGCGACCACAATATCACCGTGCAAAAATGGATCAGCTTTAATCGCTGCAATTTGTCCGTCCCTATTGTCGACTGCGAAGGCAAGATCGTCCCACATGGCACCAAGATAGCTTCTGATTTCCTGCAAATTTAGCCGCCAGGCATACGCCTCCCCCCGGGCCAGACAATCACGCTCCTGAACAGCCGGAAGAGGGTGCCCGACATAGGCCATGCCCGGCGTGTCAGATTGTGCCATCAAATCCCTGATCTCAGCCCGGGTTCGAAAACAGCGATAGGCAAACCCCTTATCGGCAAGATGCTGAATGATGACAGCATACGCATCCATATGTTCCGACTGGATCCGCACCGGCGTCGGCCAGCTAAACCCAAGCCAGCCAAGATCTTCATAAATAGACTGGGTATAGTCAGCTCTACATCTGGTTTGATCGATATCCTCGATCCGTAGCAGGACCTGCCCGCCATGCTGGCTGGCATAGGTCCAGACATGATGTGCTGAGGCGGCGTGACCAAGGTGCAAATAGCCGGTCGGGGACGGTGCAAATCTTGTGATCATCTCAGTCATTCTAAATCCCGACCAGCCACGCAATAAGGGCGATATATTGACAGCAATATCTGCGGCGCCCCAAAAGTCCGTCGCGGCATCAGTTGACCAGACCGGCTCATTTTACCAAGCGATCAATCGGGCCTGGCAGGTTTCAAAAGAATTTCACCCACACCCATCTCAGGCGTCGTCAGCAAGCCGGGTCGGCATTGGACAGCTCACGCCAGTTCCGCCAATCCCGCAATAGCCGTTCGGATTTTTTGCAAGATATTGCTGATGATAGGCCTCGGCTGGATAAAAATGGTCCGCTGCTTTGATCTCTGTCGTGACGTCGCCGCGCCCGGAATGGGTTAATGCGGTGCCGTAATCGACGGCCGACTGGCGGGCGACAGCCAGCAAATCAGGATCCTTTACATAAATTGCCGAACGATACTGTGTCCCAATATCATTCCCCTGCCGCATGCCCTGGGTCGGATCATGCTGTTCCCAGAAAACCTTCAATAGCTGGCCGAAAGATAGCACCGTCGGGTCAAAGAGAATCCTGACAACTTCGGTGTGCCCGGTCGCGCCCGAACAGGTTTCCTCATATGTCGGGTTCTGCGTATACCCGCCAGCATAGCCGACCTGCGTCAGATAAACCCCGTCAAGATCCCAGAATAAACGCTCGGCACCCCAGAAGCACCCCATACCAAAAATAATTTCGGTCAGGCCATCTGGGGCAGGGCCCAGGAGATTGCGACCCGTCACATAATGCCGTTCAGCTGTGGGTATCGCTTCCGCACGCCCCTTAAAGGCAGTCACTGCATCTGGCATCTCGGGGGCTCTTCGACCGAACATGAACGCTGTCTCCTTATTTCGATACCATTATATGGGTCATGTGCAGCGAACAGCAATGCACGGTCTTGCAGTCTTGTGTGCCGTCGCTATAGAGATCAGTCGTTGGTGAGGTGGCCGAGTGGTTGAAGGCGCACGCCTGGAACGCGTGTAGGCTGGCAACAGTCTCCAGGGTTCGAATCCCTGTCTCACCGCCACTTTGCTATGTTGGTAAGAACCATAAACTATGCCGACCAGCGCGGATCGCGACCGCGACTTAGGATCTCGGCAATTAGGCCCTGTCAGCAGAAAGCAACAGACGGCTATTTGTATCGAATAAAAGCCACCGAATAGGCTTATGAATTGTTGATCAGATCCAATCAGCAAGCCACGCTTGCTAGACCGTTTCTTATTGTGTCATAAAATATTGTGGGGGGAGTGAGCGTCGCCCGGTGAACTTCTAAGGTTGCTGATCTGGAACTAAACGAACGCCGAAAAAGGATATTATGCTTATAAGTATCAAGAAACGTGTATTTTCATCGCGAACACAAAAACGGCTTCGACGTCTTTAAGCAAAGCGCTCCTGCCCTACGCTGAAATCGAACGACAAGGCACGCCAGCGCGTAAACATGCCTCAATGGCCGCAGTTTTAGATCTTTATCAGTTTCTATTCGACCTACCGGCCCTTGCGCCCGATACATTCTTTCGTTTCGGAGCCATCCGCGATCCATTGGAATGGATACATTCATGGTTTCGCTATCGCCAGCGAGCCAAGGGGGGACAACCTATAGCAAAAAATATAACGTTCGAAGAATTCTGGCGGCAAAGAGATTGGAATATCATCAAGAACGGGTCGCCAAATCTTCAATCTTATCGGTTTACCGACAAAGATTTTAAACCTCTTGTGGATTACCTTATTCCTTACGATCAGCTCGCTGAGCATTTTCAGATAATCTGCGAAACAATGGGAATTGAAACAAATCTTGAAAAACTAAATACGAGCCATCGAACCAGCTCCACGCAAGACATAGATGAAGGTCTCAGAGCCGAAATAGTTGAATTTTACGCCCGCGACTACGAATTAATTAGCCAGATCAAAGAACTCATTAAAACCGGCCTGGCCCATCTGAAGAATACACGCCCCTAGACGCGCTCATTAAACACAAAACAAACGGCGCGCGGGCTGGTTCAGGATGACATTGACTTGGCGTCATAGCCCCATAGATCGGAAATTAGATCAGCCCCAAACTTCGCCGCACAATATTTGTACGTCTCTTGATAGAAGGTTTGCACTTGCGACCATTCAACTGCGCTCGGTTCGACGATACGCGGCGAAGTATTGACCCGTTTCCCGAAATTTATCGGGACAAAGGCAATGCCAAGAAATTCACATAAGTTTTGAACGCTCTGCGCATTAAAGAATGTTTCAAAGAAAGCGATATAACGGTCTTGCGGCGCAAAAACAGATTCGATTTTTGGAAGAATCTTCTCATAGCGTGTGCGCTCATATACCCACGGCTGAATCGCATCAGTTGCAAAATTAACATCCGGCATTTCAAGCATCGGTCTGCCGGCCTTGAGACCCCTTCGATACGCCATCCGCAACGCTGAATAACAACGTTCGACCGGCTCTCGCATGAGAAATAGAACCTTAACCCGATATCCCGCTTTTTCGAGTTCATTTTTCGCCCGCGCCAGAGCCTGTTCGGACATAAGCCCGCACTCCGGCGTGAGGTCTGCTGTCAGTTTTGACGCTGGCTTTTGTTCAAATTGGCCAGCATAATACTGCAAATAAGACGACCAATCATAATCTGCCGCAACATGCTGAATCTTGTCAGATAGCTCCGTCAGGCTCTCATCGGTAACCTTATCCAACCGCATCCGCAACGCCATTTTGGCTGATACTTTTTGCAGCGTTTCAAGCTTGGCTTTTTGCCGGTCAAGCGGACCGGTTTCGTCAAATAGCGTCGCGAGCGATGCCATTTCCTTTATCCGACCTAACGCGCACTCAGGATGGCCTTGCAGATATCTATACACCCAGGTCGTTCCGGATTTTTGCGCCCCAACCCCGAGCAAGAATGTTTTCTCCATTAACACCCGTCCTGATATTAGCATATGAGAAGGCTAATCCCGACGCCCCGCCAAAGCAGCATGTAAGCTTAAAATCGAGTTTAATCGCCCAGTGTCAAACGAATACGATCTAATTCTGAAACAGGGACATCAATTGCTGCAAATCGAGCGCGCGCGCCGTTCACAAATCCGGGATGTTTTTTTCCAAATCGGGTAGACACCAAACCGGAAAATATCTCGATCTCATCGCCGTCCGCGTCAATGCGCCACCGGGCCTCCGGACATTCAGGATCCGCGCCCACCCCCTCGATTCTGACGAAATCCGAACGCCAGGAGCGCCTAATTCGAAAAATCGATGCAACGGAGCTCTCAGAGAGTGATAAGGCATTTGATGATAATGGTCCCGGGTCCAGCCCAAGATCAAACAGGCCAAGTTGCGCTGATTCCTGCTGGAACGTATCGATATTCTCGAAAACACTATACTTCTCGGTATTGCCGGCAGCGGCGTAAGAATCATAGCCTCGCCAGGTTTCAAGAACTGGTACAGGGTCGATACCAAGCTGATCACAAATGCGCGTAACAATTCCTTTAACACAGGCTTCGTCACGGCTGTTATACAAATCTTCATACACAGCGATCATCGGCTTAATATCCTGCGCCACGAGCTGGTTAAATATTTCCTGTAGGGCGAACCGGGCCAATCGTTCATCATTCAACAAATATTCAACCGGTATACTGGCATTTTCGCGCAGCGCACGTTCGGTGTCTGATGGCGCGAAGCTATCGACCTGTTTAGACCCCCAAATCCCGGTAACCTGGCTATAAAAAAGACTCAGCAGACGGTCTTCGGGCGTCCGGCGGATTTGAAAAAGATGCTGGTAGCCAAGTTCGATCGTAACTTCCAGTAAGGCCTGGTTCAACTCCGGCCGGACGGTCTCGGCACAGTGTTTGAGATTTATGGGTCTGCTAAGCAAACAGCGAAGATCGTCTTTCAACCGCTCAAAGTTATTTTCAGCCTCCCAGTTCCGCCCGATAAAACCAAAAATTCGGTCACTATTGAAAGGCTCGTGTTGGGTGGTCCGGTTTACTGAATTCCGAAACAGTATGTTGGAAAAATCAGTCCCGCCGACCCGCCTGGCAGCCCAGATTATAAAGGGCGGCGGCACCGACTTGTCACCGCTACCATGTGATGCGGAAAGAGCAGATGGTTCGTCAATAGTGGGCGGTCGGTAATACCCTTTAAGAAGATCATAATCCCTGCGAGAATAATCGATCGCCGCCTGTAAGGCCGCAGCACCTAATTTTTCAGTTTTCTCATCTCGGACCGATTTTTGTTCTACATTCAGCTCCACAAGTTTTTCGGCCTGCTCGTTAACCAGTTCAGCGAACTTATCCACGTCTACAATGCGGAAAACGAAATCAAAAAAATCTAGGGTCTCTCCTAAAAAATCACACTGCAGATCCGTGTGATGGCGAACCTCTTGCGACAATAGCCGGTATTTCTGCAGGTTGATCATGAACGACTGCAAGTCCGGATCAGGCGAAACACACAGAATTTCAGCCAGTTTCTTATCGATAAGGTCTGGTGACAAGCAGCCCTTTGCAACCACTCTATTATTATAACAAGACAGCAATCGATCGATCGGGTCACGCACAATGGCGACGCATCTTTTATCGGCGATCGCCTGCTTATCTAACTTAGAAAAATGAACTGAATTGAAGCTTTTGTGAAAATTGTGAACAT